>JANXSG010000208.1 GCA_025352825.1 Chthonomonadaceae bacterium
GCTGAGCGCCTGATAAGCGCGCACAAACACTTCCTGAGTACAGTCTTCCGCCTCTTCTGGATGACGCAGGATGTTACGACTCAGCCTGTAGACTAAGCGATAGTGCCGCTCAACCAGGCTGCGAAATGCGTTTCTATCGCCCGCAAGCGTGCGCGCGACCAGCTTTTCGTCCGTGATTTCCATTATCATTAATCTCAACTCTGTCTTCATCAATATTAGGTTGACCGAATACCTTATTAAAAAGTTGCAGCAGTTAAAAAAAATTTATTTTCGCGCCGCCTAACACACCGGGCACTGAAGTTCCCGTCTGGAAGGCCTATGGCCAACCGTCCTGCGGACGGGATTTCGACTCGATAAAAGCCCATGGAGGGAGCGCTAGCGACTGGAGATGGGCTTTGCATATCTAGACCTGTACTTTAGTACAGGGAATTCGGGATAATCATTTATTTGTGAAAAGCAAAACGCCTTATGGTATACTTAAATTATATCATGAGTGTAAACTCAAAACTAAGTGAAATTACTGGTGTTTGCGTTCTGAAAAAATAGGAGTTTTCGATGGGGACAGAACCTATCATTCAACAATGGGTAAATCTAAACGGTAAACTGGTACCCAAAACAGAGGCTAGTTTATCTATTTATGATCATGGGTTTTTGTATGGCGATGGTGCATTCGAAGGAATTCGAGTCTACAATGGCAATATATTTCGCCTGACAGCTCACTTAGAGCGACTCTACCGCTCTCTTAAATCACTCTCGATAGAATTCTGCGTTCCATTCGAATCGCTGACAGAATCCGTCGTAGATACGGTCAGGCAAAATGGACATAACTACGGATATATTCGATTAAGCGTTTCTCGCGGGGTGGGATTAGGGCTAGATCCCAGTAAACTAAATTCGCCACCAACCGTGATAATTTCAACCGAGCAGCTCCGATTGTATCCACAGGAACTGTATGATAACGGTCTGCATGTTATCACCACTTCCACGCGTGTACCCCCTCCTGTGTGCGTAGATCCGCAGGTAAAATCGCTTGGCCGATATGTCAATAATATTCAAGCAAAGATGGAAGCAAATGCAGCGGGCGCAGGTGAAGGGCTAATGCTGAACATGGAAGGCCGAGTAGCAGAAGCTACCGGAGATAACATCTTCCTAATAAATCACGGTGAGCTGACAACGCCGCCTACAAGCGAGGGAGCGCTGCCCGGGATTACGCGAGCGGCAGTGATCGACCTGGCAAAAGAATTAGGTATTCCCTGCCGACAATCTGTTGTGACTTTATACGATGTGTACAATTCAGATGAGGCGTTTCTTACAGGAACAGCTGCCGAAGTAATTCCAATGGTAACCTGTGATCGACGCACGATAGGAAATGGCAAGCCTGGCCCGATCACTGAGACGATAATAAACCAGTTCAGAAAGCTTGTATTAGTAGATGGTGTCAAAATTTGAACTGAAAAATTAGTTTTGGGGAACTTTCAGAAAAATCAACATCTAATATACATTATAAACGATTGTAATAAGATCAGTTTACTAAGATGTAGTATCAATCTTTAAATGGCATTAAAAGCTTGATTCTAAAGTGTTAAAGTCTGTTTCGCTGGACGAATGGCTACGTTAGCCTAGAAATAGCTAGACGGCGCCAAATCGTGGAGAAGGAGAAGCGAAGACCATGTGGCAAAGATTTACTGAACGCGCACGGCGTGTAGTGTTCTTCGCACAGGAAGAGGCAGGGCGGCTCGGAGAGAACTACGTCTCTACGGAGCATCTTTTGCTGGGACTCGTGCGTGAAAATGATAGTGTCGCTGCTCGTATCCTGGATAGAATGGGTGTATCGCTTGGTCGCATCAGAAGTGAGATTGAACGACAGGTTACCCGGGGAGACGGCAGGCTTGGACAGGATATGCAGCTGACCCCTCGTGCGAAGCGAGTGATCGATCTTGCGTACGATGAGGCGAGGCAGCTTTCAAATAACTATATCGGTACAGAACATCTGCTCCTGGGATTGATTCGTGAAGGCGAAGGGCTCGCAGGTCGTGTGCTTGCGAAACTTGGCGTGGAGCTGGAACGCACACGGCGTGAGGTGATGGCCTTGCAAGATAACGATACCCCTCCCGCCAGTCAAAAGCAGAGCGGGCGATCAAGAACACCTACATTGGATGAGTTTGGGCGCGATCTCACAGAACTCGCTCGTAATGAAAAACTTGATCCCGTCGTGGGCAGAAACACTGAGATCGAACGCGTGATTCAGATACTTAGCAGAAGAACTAAGAACAACCCCGTACTGCTTGGCGAACCCGGTGTAGGCAAAACTGCTATCGCAGAGGGTCTGGCGCAGCGAATTATTGCCGGTGATATACCAGACACTCTCAAGGATAAGCGAATTGTCTCTCTCGATCTTGCCGGCCTGGTCGCTGGCACTAAATACAGGGGTGAGTTCGAAGAGCGTATGAAGCGTGTCATGGAGGAGGTTCGAAAGGCTGCGGGCGATGTCGTACTCTTCATCGATGAGCTGCACACTCTGGTGGGAGCAGGCGCCGCAGAAGGCGCAATCGACGCTTCGAACATAATGAAGCCTGCTCTGGCACGTGGGGAGCTTCAGTGTATAGGCGCTACCACTCTCGATGAGTTCCGAAAATATATTGAGCGTGATGCAGCTCTCCAGCGACGTTTCCAGCCAGTCAAGGTTAGCGAACCCAGTCCGGAAGAGGCAGTTCAAATACTAAAAGGTCTGCGTGACCGCTACGAGCTTCATCACAAGGTAAAAATCACAGATGAGGCGCTTACCGCAGCCGCCACACTGGCGGATAGATACATCACGGATCGATTCCTGCCGGATAAAGCAATTGACCTGATAGATGAAGCAGCCAGCCGGGTACGTCTGCAGTACGCACTTCCCCCAGCCGATCTGCGACAGGCGAAGGCAAAACTCGTCGAGATAAAGAAAGAGATCGACGCTGTCGCGCAGAACAACCGATGGGATCCGGGAGAGACTGATCTTCAAGAAAAAGAGGAGACTCTCAAACGTGAAATCAGTGAGTTGGAACTCGACTGGCATACAAAGCGTGAGAGTATTCAGCGCGTGGTAACTGAAGAAGAGGTTGCCCAGATTGTACAGAGCTGGACAGGCATCCCAGTCAGCCGATTGGTAGAAGCTGAAATGCAGAAACTACTTCGTATGGAGGATGATCTGCACACGCGGATTATTGGCCAGCATGAAGCCATCGTTTCTGTCAGCAAGGCAGTACGCCGCGCTCGTTCTGGAATGAAAGATCCGAAACGCCCGATGGGAACATTCATTTTCCTGGGCCCGACCGGAGTTGGTAAGACGGAACTTGCAAGAGCTTTGGCCTCTCTTCTATTCGGTAACGAGAACAATCTAATCCGTATAGATATGAGTGAGTACATGGAGAGGTTTGCTGTTTCCAGGCTGGTGGGAGCTCCGCCCGGATATGTGGGATACGAAGAGGGCGGGCAGCTCACCGAAGCAGTCCGGCGCAATCCATACGCAGTGGTTCTGCTGGATGAGATAGAAAAGGCGCATCCAGATGTATTCAATATCCTGCTTCAGGTAGCAGAGGATGGCCGCCTTACAGACTCTCAAGGACGGATTGTAGACTTCAAGAATACGGTCATCATCATGACTTCTAACCTTGGAGCGCGCTCGATTAATCCCGATAGAGGAATGGGTATTCGCGGCGACCTGACACGGCGTGGAGAAAACGAAGAAAAAGCATACGATGCGATGAAGAACAAAGTGATGGACGAGATGAAAAAAACGTTCCGTCCGGAGTTCCTGAACCGTATCGATGAAGTGATTGTGTTCCATCCTCTGACAGCAGACGAGATATTCCAGATAGTGGATCTGATCTTAGCTAGGGTTAACAAGCAGGTTGAATCGCAAGAGTTAATTCTGAAGGTCTCTCCTGAAGTAAAGGACCACCTTGCAAAAGAGGGCTTTGATCCTACTCTGGGTGCACGTCCTCTGCGGAGAGCAGTTCAGCGGGTGATAGAGGATCCGCTGGCGGAAGAGGTACTTCGAGGGACGTTCCGACCAGGGGATACAATACTGGCTGAGATGGATGCTGGAAAAGTGGTATTCCGCAGAGCAGGAATCCTGGATGAGCAGCTTCCATCAGCAGGCGACGACTCATCTGATGTGAGTTTGCCACCACTGGATGATCCACTGCCAGTAACATAACTGCACAATAAGTAATTAGTCCCCCGAAGAATTTCTTCGGGGGACTTTTTTTGCCTGCATTACCCTTATCCCCGGCCCTTCTCCCTGGTCACTCGTTCCTCGTTAGGGAGAACGGAGCGAATGCGATTTAGGCTCTCCTTCTCCTGTTTTTGGGAGAGGGGGTCGGGGGGTGAGGGCAGAAATCCCTCTCCTGTTTTGGGAGAGAGGCTGGGAGTGAGGGTTCAATGTAGGAATTTAGCTAATTCGACTAGAATAAGAATGAAATTAATTTTAATCAGGGGCAGCATTTTATGGCGGATAAATTGATACTCGGTGTGGATATTGGCGGGACAAAATCGGCAGTGGCGCTTGGGAATCGAGAAGGAGAAATTATTGATCGTCGGAGTGAACTGACTCTTCCCCTAGAGCGATCTCCACAGGAGGCGCTAAACAGCCTCACAAAAATTGCGAAGGAGATGTTGAAGGAAAATAAGATCGAATTCGATCAGCTTGAGGGAGTGGGAGTATCCTGTGGAGGACCGCTTGATACAAAAACAGGGACAATTTTTGCGCCGCCAAATCTGCCTGGATGGGTGGCTGTTCCAGTAAAACAGATCCTTGAAGAGAGTTTTAAGATTCCTGTTATTGTGGAGAACGATGCGAATGCAACAGCGCTTGCAGAATGGATATTCGGTGCAGGCAGGGGCGCTCGCAACGTCGTTTTTCTTACGATGGGTACGGGAATTGGCGGGGGATTAATCCTGGATGGGAAACTCTACCGGGGAACGAACGATCTTGCCGGTGAGATGGGACATCAGACACTCCTTATGAACGGCCCTCTCTGCGGGTGCGGTAAACGCGGGTGCCTGGAAGCGCTGGCATCTGGGCCAGCCATTGCTCGGCTTGCGCGCGAATCGATGATGTACGGCCGGCATAAGCGCGTAGTTGTCCTGGCTGGCGGAAATCCAGAGGATATTACAGCCAAACATGTGGTAGATGCTGCGAAAGAGGGAGACCATTTCGCCATCCAAATTTTGGAAGAAGCCGGCACGTATATGGGGCTTGGCATCGCGAATCTGATTCAGATTTTGAATCCCGAAATAGTTATTATTGGAACCATCGCAGTGCATGCTGGCGATCTGGTGATGAACCCGATTCGATCAGCGGTGGAGGAGTTTGCATGGAAACGCAGCCTGGAAGTATGCTCAATTGTACCTGCTGAACTTGGTGATCGCAGTCAGGATTTAGCAGCTATTGCGCTAGTAATTGAAGCCACGAACCCTGGCCACAAATTCACCTCATCTCCTGTCCCCCTCTTCCAAGTGAGGAGCGAACACTTGGAAGAGGGGTTTTGTTGAGGGCATTATTTAGCGGGCAGGCCAAATGCCATATATGTATCACCACTTTTTGTACGGAGTTTACCGCCGCCGCCGGCGGCAATCACCACATACTGCCGCCCGTTGACCATGTAGGTAGATGGAGTCGCATATCCACCCGAAGGCAGTTTGTAGTCCCAAAGCAGCTTTCCAGTAGATTTATCGAATGCATGAAATTTCTCATCTTTCGTAGCACCGATAAATACCAGCCCGCCCTCGGTTACAATGGTTCCGCCAAAATTCTCGGTTCCGGTCTGCGGCACGCCTTTTGCTTTGAGTTCGGGATACTCGCCCAGCGGAATCCGCCAGGCGAATTCACCCTTATTCAAATCGATGGCGGTCAGGTTTCCCCATGGCGGCTTGTTTGCAGGATATCCGAGCTGATCGAAAAAGTAGTTGTAACCACCGAAATCATATCCGCCGGATAAGTTCGGTTTGAGCGAAGCGACGTAGATCACATTGTTGGAGTTGACGTAGAGAAGACCGGTGGTCGGGTCGAAAGACGCTCCACTCCAGTTTGCTCCGCCGTGGAAGCCAGGCGATACCACCGACCCTTGAACCGAAGGCGGCAGGTTGGGTTTGCCATACTTCATCCCTTCCAGCATATGCATCGTGTAGTCGTGCGATTCTGGGGATATATTCGTCACATCGTCCTTCGTGAAGAGTGTTGGGGAGAAGGGAGGCGGCTTGACAGGCATTGGCTGTGTAGGAAACGCCTGCTCGCCTGGAATGTCGGATGCGGGAACCGCCTGCTCCACGACATCGAAGAGCGGCTTCCCCGTGATACGGTCGAAGAGGTAACAGTAGCCGGTCTTTGTCACCTGAGCGACTGCATCGACCCTCTTTCCATCGTGCATAACAGAAACCATCACCGGTGGGCACGGATTGTCGTGATCCCAGAGATCGTGGTGTGTGGTCTGAAAATGCCATAACCTTTTCCCGGTACGGATATCGACAGCGAGTGTGCAGTTTGCGAATAGATTCGCTCCTTTGCGGTCGGCACCATAGAAGTCGGAAGCTGCCGATCCTGTGCCGCAGTATAGAATTCCTCGTTTTTCATCCAGATTGTATCCATCCCAGGCGTTTGTACCGGAGCGATCTCTCCAGGAGTCGACCTCCCACGTATCGTTTCCAACTTCACCAGGACGCGGTACGGTAACAAAGCGCCAAACCTCTTTTCCTGTTCGTGCATCGAATGCACGAATATCTCCCGGAGCGCCAGGCTGACCTTCGGACACAAGAAAACCGAGTATAATTAGATTTTCAAAAACGGTAGGAGCGGAAGTCACTCCATAACCCATCTTTGAAATATCGCGTTCAATCCCAGACTTAAGATCTACACTTCCGCCTTTGCCGAATTCCGGATCGGGATTACCGTCGCGAGCATTCAGAGAGTGAAGACGTGCATCGGGTGTCGCCATCAGTATGCGACGCTTCCCATTGGCTTTTTTATCAGACCAGTACGCCACCCCGCGGTTGACTCCTCCAGAATGCGTATCCGTCTTCCAAATCTCTCTGCCAGTAGCCGCATCCAGCGCGACGATTTTTAGAGAGGGAGTCGTGACATACATCACGCCATCCATAACAATCGGCGTACACTCTATCGTGCTGCCGGAGATATTGTCTCCAGAGTGATACGTCCAGAGTGGTTGAAGATTCTTTACATTATCACGGTTGATCAGTTTTAACTTCGAGTAACGCATACCGCCTTGATCGTTGCCAACGCGAACCCAGTCTACACTGTTTCTCTTATCAACGACAGGCAGCGGTCCAACGGTCCTAGTCGGGGATTCAACAACAATACTGCTGGCGGTAAAGAGATGCGCCGGGCTGCTCAATCTCCCAACATCTGGATAGCTGCTCTGATCGACACTGTCAAATCGCCACAACCCGAGCGTTGTGTCTTCTACTATTTGCGGCGTGGTTGGAACCCCTTTAATATCGAGCGCGGATTTTGAAATACGAACGTCGTCAACCAGTCCATCACATCCGATTTCCTGCGATACCAGACTGCCAAACGCAATGTTTCCAGGCTCGGATGGGCCGTTGTTAAATACGACGGATTGATCTGCAGCCTGCGATCCATCCACAAACAGACGCACACGACCAGCCATGAAAACCATCGTGAGATAGTGCCACTTATCGTCACAGATATCTACGCTGGTATGAACATGATCCGGTGTCATCCCGGGCATGTATGCCGTGAACTGACCGCTCCCTGTGAAAGTGAATAGCTCCCAATGTGTAGCAGACGGCTTCTTTTCGCTGGCGACCAGGATATTGAATGAGGATTTACTGTGCAGTTTAGCCCAGAGTTCCACCGTAAGTGGAGGCGTGCGATAGTCGGTGCGCCCTGCCGCCCATGCACCACCCATCCTCCCATTCAATGCTTTTCCAAACTTCCCATCCAATATCGGCTCACCTGCAGCAACTCCACTTTGTGAAGCCTGTTTCAACGAGCTCTCGATAGTCCAGGCGCTTCCGTTTCGAAACAGAGTGTTTTCCATAAGGGATACAGGAGGATCGAACGTGAGTGGATTTTTTTTCGATGCCCACACTGTCCCTCGCCTGATGAGTGAACCTGCCATCCGGACTGCACGGCCATCATGCCCCAGGAGTGTTTGGAAAATTCTACCTTTCCCGTAGTTGTACGCCCAGGCCATAGGTTCGTCCATTTTGGTTGTTTTCGAATGGGCGGTCGCGAGAGGGGTAATCGGCTGTGTCCCGATCTGATGAAAGTAGAGTTCATCATCTGTATCGAAGGGCTGCAGCCCGGTGGTAATAGGATGTTTTACGCTGGAAATTTCTACATGGAACGGTCCGTGCGCATCGTGCCCGCTTGGGAAGTCGTGCATCCACGCCCGCCGAACTATGTGCGTTCGGAACTCCTTCCATTCGGACTCTTTGTTCGGAAGCGTGTAGTTGAAAGCGCCGTTTGCAAAATGAATAACGGCAAGCCCACCGCCTTTCTTGAGATACGAAACAAAGTTTTCCTTTGCTGCCTCACTCAACCCGGGCTTTTCCCAGTTGTTGTAGTTAAAAACGAGAACGTCGTATCCATTGATTTTCGAGGTCGCCAGATCCTCAATATTCTCGCTGACATCGACCTGAATGCGCGGATCCTGCTCCAGGGTCAAGATTAACGCTGCCGTCAGTTTACGCCAATCATGCCCCGGATGATGATATCCCGTCAGAATGAGGGCTTTTATTGGCAGTTCCAGATGAGACTGCACACCCCCAGCGGGTACAGCCAACCCTGCAGTCCAGACGATTGCGTTCAGGATCATCTTGCGATAGTCATCCAGCCACCAGTTCTTGTAAAAATGACCGCCTGTGAATCCAAAACCACGGCCGCCATCCTTGCGTTCGACAGCCCATGCCGTCGGGAAGTCCTGTGCCTCCCCTGGCGGACGAGAGAGCAGAATAGGCGTCACTCGGGGATCATTCTCGCGGAAACGGATTCGGTAGTAGAACTCTTCCTGCAGATCGAAAGGATTTACTCCGCGCAGAATGGGATGCTCTGAAGAGCCAAGTTTCACGGGGGCGGTATAGGTTTGGATAGCGGAATACCATTTGTTGGGAGTAGTTCCCGTTTCATAATCGAAGTAGCCGCCTGCCCACTCAGTTATCTGGTCATGAAATCTAGTTGGCGCAAATGTCGACCAGTGAAACTGCATAAAGCCACAACCCCGCTTCATCTTCTTCTCGATGACTTTCATGCGGTCGCCAACATAGAGCGGATGGTCGCTCTCTTTTCGGTCGCTGCCATCCGTGATTAAAACAATGGTATCTGCGTCGTCCAGGGCGCTTTCATTCTCAGGCCAACCATGGAAATAGGCTTCTGTGTGGACACCCTTCAGATTAGGGGCAGAATCGAGTAGATATTTGAGCAGAATGACGTTCTTTTCGTACTCATGCGTGTATTTATCATGCCCGGTCATAGAGCCGGCTATTAGCACGATTTTCTTTTCTTTCTTCGAGGTTGATATGTATCTGCCAGATTCCGCAGGTTTAACTGATCCAATCACGATTAACACTCCTAATAACCAACTTGATAATCTCAACAATGAAAGCATATTGATATGTTTTCCCTTCTAGTCTCGTCGCAGGAGAAGCCCTCATCCCCCCAACCCTCTTCTCCTGAACTTCGGGAGAAGAGGGAGCTCAATTCACTAATCTCCCCTCACTCACGCTGTAGGAGAGGGGGGGCAGAACTGGTAATCTCAGCCTATGCAGAGAGCGTTTTAACTTCACCCCCTACCCCCTCTCCCATTTTGCTCGTTCCTCGCAAGAGAGAGGGGGTAGCAGAACTGGTAATTTGCCCCTCTCCCAGTGAGGAACGAACGTCCGGGAGAGGGGTTGGGGTGAGGTTGAATCCCGCTTCGCAGGAAATATGCTGCTATATGATGAATGTTAATTCACTAATGTTGTATAAGATACCTGCTGACTGGAGATTCCAAATATGCTATCTATTGTTCGTGTTTCGCTGACAATTTTCTTTCTCGCCGCCTGCTGTTCGTTCGCTTTGGCTCAGGAGGAGGAGACACCATATACGCCCAAAAGCCACCATTTTATGTTCATGCAATACTCCCCCGGAAACCGTATTGTAGAACTTTCTACAGACGGGAAAATCCTCTGGGAGCACCCGATGCCCGGCCTTGCTGTTATGTTTCAGGAATTGAAAAATGGACATGTCGTCTATGCTTATGGTGGAAATCCCACAGGCGTGCAGGAGGTGGATCGGGCGCACAAAGTAGTATGGAACTATACGGCGAAGTGTGAACAGGTACTCGGATTCAGTCGATTATCGAATGGAAATATCCTCGTGGGCGAGCAAGGGCCGTGCCGGGCGGTCGAAGTCGATCGGAAGGGCAATGAAGTTCATGTCACCCCGCTTACTACCTTCGAAAAGCCAGCTCACAGGCAACTCAGAAGCCTGCATAAACTGAGTAATGGGAATATCCTATCCTGTCATGAAGCAGATGCCACCGTGCGCGAGGTTGACCCTACGGGCAAAGTGGTGTGGGAATATCCGAATGTGTCGAACGTTTTTGAAGCGATCCGGCTCAAAAATGGGAATACACTGATCGGGTGCGGCACACAGGCAAGGATAATCGAAGTCACAAAAGATGGCAAAACAGTCTGGGAATTCGGGGCGAAGGACGCCCCAGAACTGGGTTTGACCTGGATCACCGGCATTCAGCTATTGGGAAATGGTAACCTGGTCGCTGCCAACTTCGTGCGAGGCACGGAGGGTAAGGGGGTCCATGCTTTTGAAGTCACCCGTGATAAAAAAGTATTGTGGACTTTTGCAGACCATAAGATAGCCACTCTTGTCACCATGGCACACTTCCTAGATGAATAGACTGCTGCACCGTATTCGCGGCCTACAGGAGATTGGAGTTCTCGCCGCTTTAATGGTGCTATGCATCTACCTTGCTCTCTCCACAACTACATTTCTAGTCCCTCTCAACCTTCTGCAGGTCGCCCGTCAGTCTTCTTACTATGGGATCATGGCAGTTGGGATGGTTTTTGTTGTGTCGATGGGCGACATCGATCTGTCGGTCGGATCGATCCTCACACTAACCAATGTCGCCACTGCCCTTGCGCTTCGTGATAAAATCCCGCTTCCATTCTCTATTCTCATCGGACTATCTGCAGGGGCTGTGTGCGGGTTCTTGAATGGGGTTTTAGCGGTGTGGCTTCGAATCCCCATGATTATCGTCACGCTCGGCACACTCAGCCTGTATCGCGGTTTGGCGCTGATGTTCTCGGATGCGTCTCCTATCAGCCAATTCCCCAAAGATAACATTCTTTTTACAGTAGGCGGTGGTGAAATCTTGGGGGTTCCAACCAGTGTTATCCTAATGATTGTTATTGGTATTCTGGGCTGGCTTGGGATAACCCGTTCCATCTATGGACGCCGAATCGAAGCGATGGGCAGCAGCCCCACCACGGCTCGGCTCTCCGGCATCCCTATCAATAAATATCGGATTGGGGTTATGACACTGAATGGTGTGATTACTGCGCTGGCCGGAATAATCGCATTGGCGTTTCTGCAGTCTGCTGATCCCAGTACTGGGCCAGGTTTTGAGTTGTGGGTGATTGCCTCCGTGATTATTGGAGGTACGGCTTTGAGCGGTGGACATGGCTCCGTCCCAGGTGCGATCCTTGGAGCGCTGATCATCGCAGTTATCCGTAACGGCCTCATCCTCCATCAAGCTCCTACATATGCCGCAACTGCCATCACCGGAGTGGTGATTATCATTGCTGTCGCCATAGATTCATTCGTGAAACGCCGCAGGCTGGGAAAATTGGCATAAAACCGGAGGCAGACCAATCTCAACATTAGAACTATTCGATTTCAATCCGATAACTGACCATCCAGAGTTCAAACTGCTCAAGGCGTTCTTTCCAATGACTCTTGAAAGTCCTTATCCATTACCGATTAGGTGGAGTATCCGGCACATCCACAACTATGCGGATAAGATTGTCCCGATATAAAACTCCTCCAGAACGCCAATGGCCTTCCACTCTCTGGGTTACATAACTGACTGCACCGAATTGATCTACGATCTCCAAAACTGCTTCTGCAATCCACTCATTAGGAACGGCACTTATCATTAAACTGGAGTGGGAGAAGTACCTCGAAGCGCCGCCACTTGCTGCTCATAGGTTGCCTTTCCTACCACCGTAAAAAGGATATTCTAGTCTGCGAGTGCTTCTAAGGCGGCTTCAGGAAAGAGATGTTCTCCCGATTTCATCACCCGACTGGAGAACCTGCCTAGCAAAAATGCCAGCGCCAACTTCTCTCTCTACCTATTGTCGAATCGAATTGTCACCATGAGCTCTACTTTCACATTATGTCCCCATAAGAAATGATATTCCTAAAGTAATCAAATTACCCCTTGCGAGATTTCTCAGTTGGGCAATATAAGATAGCAAATCAAGAAATGTTCGCCTCTTGAAGCGTATTGTGCCAATTTCGTCTTTGGGCACGCAATGTTTCGGCGAAGGCGCGAACTCGGGTTTTAAGGGGTTCGGGGGCGTCGGAGCGCTCCTCAAGAATTTGCAGTAGCGTCAGAGCATGGTGAAAATCGCCCGCGTTTGCCCATGCGCTTGCTGCGCTGAAATGGCTTCGAATGGCACGGGCGGAGTCCCCCTCAGCGTCAGCGCGTTGGGCAAGTCCTTCTTCGAGGGTGGCGGCCTCCGCAAAACGGGAAGCAGACAGCTCTTCCAGCCCTTCTGCCCTCAAGAGAGCCGCTTGCAGAAGCAGATTTGATTTGCAGACTTCATCTTCGGGATATGGGACAATGCTCATAGTATTTAATCCATGTACGGTAAGTGAAATGAGATCAAGATTTCACGGAGAGTGAAGCCTACCACAATGACGTAACCTCTGAGACGCGCCGGATTCTCGCGGAGTTGTCGAATTTTCAGGCGCTGACGTTCGCGTAGATCGTCAATATTTTCCGACAATGTTCCACTCACTTCCAATGACCACTCTTCCGTATCGTTTCCAATCCTATAATCGAACCGTTCCCCCTCAAGCGCGACAGATAAAACTCGCAGCCCCAATAGTTTTGGTATCAACGCACAGGCTACGCCTAAAGCGCCCCACTCCGTCAGCACATGCTCTTGTACAGGAAGCGGCTTAAATGTGCTGGAACGTGCTAACCATGTCAGATGAACAACACTTTTTTGTTCATGCCCAATATCATCCGTTTTTGAAATAGAGAGATCGGCGAAACCACTATTGCTTCCACCGCCGAACCTATCAATCACAAATGAGGTGAAAATCTCCGCCCCGATCGAGTGGAGCAATAGATTTTCTTCCAACAGGATATTAAGTGATGTATTGGAAGTATGATTCACATCGGACATAGGATTGTATCAGCGTAAAGGAACAGTTATGTTACTCGGTATTTCTTCAAATCACATTAAGATATTGGTAATTTCGATTTGATCATCAATTCATTATACTATATATCAGATGCCAAAATTAGGCTGAAGTTCAAGTTGGTAAGTAACAGGAATAAGAGCGTGACGATTTGAAACGTACCCGGCAATCACGAAGAGGTTCGCTCCATCACGCCACCAAGCGTTTCTGCGAAATTGTAGCCGATTCGGATTCCATAAAGAGGTGCATCAGGTCGATTGGCGTGCAGATGATGGGAAGCTGAAAGACTATGATTTTCTACTTCATATTCTCCAGTTTTTACATTAATGATAACCATCTTTCCAATGTTCTCAGGAGATTCTACTTTTGCACATATACTTTTGGCATACCAAGCTTTCCCTCTTTTCGCCACTTCTTCACCACTCATCTGCGTATATATCGCCATACCTGTCTCCGATCATAATAGCCGCACACCAATTCACACGTTCCATTTATATTGTACACCGGATCCATCCACTCACTCTTGAACGTCCTCATCGATTGCCGATTAGGTGGAGTATCCGGTACGTCTACGACAATGCGGATAAGATTGTCCCGATATAAAACTCCTCCAGAACGCCAATGGCCTTCCACTCTCTGAGTTACATAACTGACTGCACCGAATTGATCTACGATCTCCAAAACTGCTTCTGCCATTCACTCATTAGGAACGGCGCCTATCATTATACAGGAGTGGGAAAAGTACCTCGAAGCGCCGCTACTTGCTGCTCATAGGTTGCCTTTCCTAACACCGTATAAGGGATATTCTGGTCTGCGAGTGCTTCTAAGGCGGCTTCAGGAAAGATATGTTCTCCCGATTTCATCACCCGACTGGAGAACCTGCCTAGCAAAAATGCCAGCGCCAACTTCTCTCTCTACCTATTGTCGAATCGAATTGTTACCATGATCTCTACTTTCTTGCAATTTCCTTAGCGTTCAGCACACCTAATTCATAATAGGTTGAAATCAACTCAATGTCAAATCTGTAGAGATTACTGTTTAAATATCAGGGGCGCTGATATCTCACTATTATTCCACTTCTCCTTTTAGTCCAGATTGTCCAGTTACAATCTATAGCGGTAAATATCTCTTTAAGCATACAGTCAAATGATACTTTAATCACGTCATAATGATATTGGTTATGAAATCTTCATGCACCATATCGGATCGTCTGCCCAAACCTCTTCAAAGAGCGCTGTATCTGTAAACGTCTCTTATCTGAGTGGCAAGACCAATTATTCCAGCGCATTGTGCGAGCTTGGCACTTGCTAAGCTCATTACCCAAGAATAGGAGAGAAATATGAATAGGTTTGCATGTCTGCTTATTCTAGTATCAGCCATGTTTGCCTCCACTGTGATGCAGGTCAGCGCTCAGGTAACCGTATACCTCGGCTTCCTGGATAACCAGACAGCACCTGCATTCGCCCCTTTTCCCTGGAGAGGAAGTATTAACACCGCATTCCTGGGGGATTTGGGTACGAATTTTAAGACAGGCTGTATACTCATTCATAACGGCGGAGGAGCCAGCCAAACAATAGGCTCTGGGGCTTCCGTATCTGGATTTAATAATGGAGCTATATTCCAGCTTTGGGATTCCCTTATAGGAAGTGGAATAGCGATTCCACCCGGGCATAATCTTATTCTTGCCCAGACATCTGCATTCAATTTCGATACCTCCAAACAGCCATCCATTATAAATCCCGCTCTGGCGACATCCGGCCATCCTGTGATACATATCACTCTGAACGGTATCTCCAAAAGCTTCACAGATAGCGCTCAAGTACTGAACACAGGTGGCTTTGATGTGGGGGCTGCATTGGGAAGAAATGATTCGATGCAGTGGAGATTGGTCGGCACCACTGGTATTGGGAATCCTGGTGGAACCGGGCTTCTCAAAACGGCAGTTCTCACGTATCACAACGATAACATGCGAACGGGTCAGAATATTAATGAAAGTGTTCTCACCTCCTCCAATGTGAATACGAATAGTTTTGGAAAGCTATTTAGTCACGCGGTTGATGGATATATATATGCTCAGCCATTGGTAATTCCAAATATTACAATCAATAAAAAAGTTCACACTGCCGTCTATGCCGCTACGGAGCATAACAGTGTTTATGCTTTCGATGCAGACGATGATATTGGAGCCAACGCAAATCCTCTCTGGTCGGTAAACCTTGGCCCTTCTATTCCTTCCTGGATGGTAAATACAGAAGACCTGGTTCCAGAAATTGGGATTACAAGTACTCCTGTTATTAATCCAAGCGCCTATCTCATGTATGTTGTCTCTAAAACAATGGTTAATGGCAGCGTTGTCCAGATGCTGCATGCCCTGGATACGCGCACTGGCGCGGAAAAACTTGGCGGTCCGGTAGTACTTACAGCCTCTTACCCCGGACATGGCGATGGCAACGATGGAAATGGGCATGTGCCTTACTATCCCCTGCTTCAACACCAGAGATCGGCGCTGCTGCTATTGAATGGCGTGGTATACATTGCGTCCGCATCACATGGAGATAACGGCCCGTACCATGGCTGGGTGCTTGGATATTCTGCTAAAACACTCCAACAGATATACATCTATAATACTACTCCTGATGGAGGTTTGGGTGGAATATGGCAAGGTGGCTGCGGCCCCGCGTCCGACTCTACTGGCAGTATCTATTTCAGCACTGGAAACGGGACTTTCGATGCTGATCTTGGTGGAAGAGACTACGGCGATAGTGTAGTCAAAATCAATGTAAAGAGTGGTGTGCTCGATATCCGTGACTACTTCACTCCCTTCAATCAAAACGACCTCAATAACGCCGATACCGACCTTGGATCTGGTGGCGCGATCGTACTGCCAGCATCCGTTGGAAATACCAAGACTCCCCATCTACTGGTTGCGGCCGGAAAAGAAGGGAAAATATACCTCGTAAATCGTGATAAAATGGGACATTTCCATAGTGGAGATGATTCACAGATTGTTCAGTCCCTGCAGTATGCAATCGGCGGCTCTTTCGATACGCCTGCCTACTTCAATGGCTCTATCTACTACGGTGGCGCGGGTGATGTGCTGAAACGTTTCTCCATTTCCAATGCACGGATCAACCCGACCCCTGCCTCGTACTCCAATGTCGGTTTCGATTTCACTGGGGCTACACCGGTAGTCACCGCAAATAGATCGGATAATGGGATCGTCTGGGCGATTCAGAATCAAGGGAACTCGGTACTCCATGCTTTTGATGCCACAAATCTTTCCAACGAACTCTATAACTCCAGCCAGTCTCCGGGGAGAGATGACCTCAACGGCTATGTTAAATTCAGTGTCCCTACAGTCGCCAACGGTAAAGCGTATGTAGGATCACAGTATCAACTGTCTGTACTAGGTGCGGGATACTGGACTCCGATACCAACTATCTCGCCCAACGGGGCTGCATCGTCTTCCCCGGTCATCGTTACTATTTCAGATGCTCTGCCCACAGCAAGCATTCGATATACTACCGATGGCAGCAAACCCACGAACACGTCTGCACTCTACACGAACACACCGCTCACCATCGCTGCATCTACACTTCTGAAAGCCAAAGCGTTCTCGCCGGGATCTCGAGATAGTGGTACAGCAAGCGCAGGCTTTCTGATTGATGGAGGCCCGGGATCGGGAAATGGACTCACGGGAACATATTTCTCGAATATCGACCTTACAGGTAACACTCATGTACGAGTGGATCCTACAGTAGACTTCGATTGGGGAGGCGGCTCTCCGATTAACGGGGTGGATGGGAATAACTGGAGCGTTCGATGGACAGGATTCGTGCAGCCCCGAGTCACAGGGAACATAACATTTACAACAGCCACAGATGATGGAGTGCGTGTCTGGGTAAATAACCAACTCGTTATCGATAACTGGACTTACCACGCCTATACTCTCGACAATGGTGCTATAAATCTCACTACAGGAACTAAATATCCTATCCAGATGGAGTTCTTTCAGGGATATGGTGGCTCGTTAGCGCATCTCTACTGGTCGAACTTCCTGCAGTCGATTGCGCCAATACCTCAAAACCAGATGTACTCACACTAGCTCAAATTTCCCTGGCACACCGCTAAATGCCTGTGCCAGGGAATGCAATCAAGTACAAAATTAATTTACATGTATAAGCAGGATAGGCAGGATAAAGACAGATTCGACGAGCATATAAGTAGATCCGTGGATTACAAAATTCTAGAAGTAAAGAAGTTAAATCCAGTCTAGTCAGATTGCATTGGCTTTTTATCCTGCCTATCCTGCTTATCTCATGATAAAATAAAAAATATATTGCATTAAACAAAGTACGCATCTTCGGATCTCATTTTAACAAGTCAGTCATTTCCCCTGCGATTTGATGATTCTCGTCTGCGTAAATAACCCAGACTTCGACCTTGCTGTTACCGGTGCTGATTCGGAAAGGTGACGATACTGATACTTCCGGCTGCTCCAGTAGATCAATTCCGAGGAAAGCCAGTCGTCTGCAGATTCGGTGCCTCATCGAGTTCGAATGCTCACCAATCCCCCCAGAAAAAGCAATCGCATGCAGACCTTCCAACACCACAGCATATGCTCCGATAGTCTTCGCTGCACGATATGCGAATATCTCCAACGCTAGTTCAGCACGCGCATCCCCGCGCTCCGATGCCGTTTCCAGGTCGCGTACATCCCCGCTGAGGCCATAAATCCCGAGCATCCCGCTCTTGAAGTTGAGCATATCATCCAGTTCCAACGCAGTCATTCCCTTTTCACGCAAAAGATACAGCAGCACGCCAGGATCGACATCGCCTGACCGAGTCGCCATCGCCAGTCCTTCTAGTGGAGTCAGCCCCATACTCGTATCGATGCTAAGTACATTTTTTACCGCGCAGATGCTCGCACCACTTCCCAGATGGCATGTAATGCATTTTGAAGCGATTCCTACTCGCCCGATACACTCTGTCAGCCTGCTCGAAACATATTGATGCGCGATGCCGTGGAAACCAAACCTGTAGAGATGATGCGCTTCACATAGTTCGTAAGGAAGCGCGTAGTTTCTAGCAACTGGAGGAAGTGTGTGATGAAATGCGGTATCGAAAACTGCCACAGTTGGAACTCCGGGCAGGAGAGCCATGATGGCAGTGATCACATCCGCTGCTAGAGGATTATGCAGTGGAGCGAGCGGGGCGTAAGCTCTAATAGTATCCAACACATCTTGCGTGACGAGCGTTGGATGGATAAAATGATCGCCTCCATGCACCACCCTGCATCCTACCGCTCTAATCAGATTTTCTGGTATCCCATCATTGGATATCTCCGCCCGTAAAGCATCAAGAATAGTTTTGATTACGGACTCAGGTGACTCTGCAGGAACACTCTTCTTGACTGCCGTCTTTCCCTTAACATCGAGAGTAAGCGCCGCCTCAGCAGAGCCCAGACGATCCACCATCCCACTTGCTACCAACTGCAAATTTTCCTGAGGATTTACAGGGTGTACTACCTCTTCATAGAGAGTAAATTTTAAGGTTGAACTGCCGGGGTTAAGCACGAATAGTTTTGATGCCATATCAGTAAGGCCATTTCCAGTCCCGAATTTCAGGCATATCATCTCCATATTTATGGATATACTGGGTATGCTCTATGCGCTTATCCCGCATGAGCTGCTTCACATGTGCTGCCGAATCACCGAGTTTAGGTACTCGATCAATCACATCCATGACAAGATGAAATCTATCCAGATCATTCAGTACAACCATATCGAAAGGCGTTGTCGTTGTGCCTTCCTCCTTGTATCCACGCACGTGCAGTTGATCGTGATTGGTACGTCGGTAGGTGAGCCTGTGAATGAGAGTAGGATAACCGTGAAACGCGAATATAATCGGCTTGCTGGTGGTGAAGAGACTGTCGAACTCGTTGTCAGATAGACCGTGTGGATGCTCACTCGCTGGTTGAAGTGTCATCAAATCCACTACATTTACTACTCTCACTTTCAAATCTGGAAACTGCTGTCGTAGTATATCCACCGCTGCGAGTGTCTCCAGAGTGGGGATCTCACCGGCGCAAGCCATCACCACATCGGGCTCGGATCCTTCATCACTGCTCGCCCACGTCCACAGTCCTATTCCGGCGCTGCAGTGCTTAATCGCTGCATCCATATCCAGGTACTGGAGTGCAGGCTGCTTCCCGACCACGATAATATTGATATAGTTTCGACTGCGCATACAGTGGTCGGTCACAGAGAGCATGCAGTTCGCATCCGGAGGGAGGTAGATGCGCACTATGTCTGCTTTTTTATTCACTGCAAAATCGAGAAATCCCGGGTCTTGATGGGAAAATCCGTTGTGATCCTGACGCCACACATGGGAGGTGAGAAGATAGTTCAGCGAGGCAATCGGCCTTCTCCAAGGTATATGGTGAGTCACCTTCAGCCATTTTGCATGCTGGTTAAACATGGAATCGATGATGTGAATGAACGCCTCGTAACACGAGAAAAACCCATGCCGACCTGTAAGAAGATATCCCTCGAGCCAGCCCTGGCATTGATGCTCGCTCAGCACCTCCATAACTCGGCCATCACAGGCGATATGATCATCAGAGGGAAGTATCTTTGCGGTGGAGCATCGATCTGTTACCTCGAAAACATCTCCCAGCCGGTTGGATGCCGTCTCATCCGGGCCGAAGATTCGAAAGTTTGCACTCTCCATATTCAGCTTCATGATATCGCGAAGGAAGACTCCTGCCGTTCTGGTCGCTTCTCCGATACTGGCTCCCGGGTTCGGCACTTTTACCGCATAGTCTCGGAAGTCCGGCATTCTCAGATCACGCAGCAGTGCGCCTCCATTGGCATGGGGATTCGATCCCATCCTGCGCGTTCCTTTCGGAGCCAGATCAGCAAGCTCCGGTATCAGACAGCCACTTTCATCAAACAGCTCTTCTGGCCGATAGCTTCTCATCCACTCTTCCAAGAGTTTCAGGTGCTCTGGGTTTCCGATGACTGTTGAAAACGGCACTTGGTGAGAACGCCAGCTTCCCTCACTTGGTTTACCATCTACTACTTTAGGACCAGTCCAGCCTTTTGGGGACTTCAGAATAATCATCGGCCACATCGGGCGTTCTTTAAATCCGTCGTCCCTTGATTTCCGCTGAACGTTCTTTATCTCTTCAATCACGACGTCAAGAGTTGCGGCCATTAATGGATGCATCAATGCGGGATCGCTTCCCTCTACCCAATAAGGCTTGTATCCGTAACCTACCATCAGGCTTTCGAGTTCCTCATCACTGATACGCGCAAGAACGGTTGGGTTTGCGATCTTATATCCATTTAGGTGCAGAATGGGCAGCACCGCCCCATCTCGGACTGGATCAAGAAACTTATTTGAATGCCAGCTCGTGGCAAGCGGCCCGGTCTCGGCCTCTCCATCGCCTATCACACAGCAGGCCAGAAGATCCGGATTATCGAAAACCGCGCCGTAGGCGTGAGATAGAGCATACCCAAGTTCACCGCCCTCGTGAATTGATCCCGGGGTTTCAGGGGCAACATGGCTTGGAATTCCACCCGGAAAAGAGAACTGGGTGAACAGGCGCTTCAGCCCAGCTGTATCTTGCGAGATTTCGGGATAGACTTCACTGTATGTCCCTTCAAGATAGGTGTTGGCAACAATGCCAGGGCCGCCATGGCCAGGGCCAGTGATGTAGAGGACATTGAGATCATTCTTCTTGATAATACGATTAAAATGAGCATAGATGAAATTGAGACCTGGTGTAGTTCCCCAGTGGCCTAGCAGACGAGGTTTTATATGCTCTGATTTTAGTGGTTCGCGCAATAAGGGGTTGTCGAAAAGATATATTTGCCCTACCGAAAGATAGTTGGCGGCTCTCCAATAGGCATTGATTTTCTGAATTTCGTCGGGTGATAGCACATTCAAACTCTCCACATCCACTCTGGGCATTCCTAAATCCTTTCAAAACACTGAAGTTTCAAACTTTTACGATACATATCTTAATTATACACGTTCGCTTGCCGAAATATGTTCCAATATCAGTCATTGCGATTGGCGCAATATTCGCTCCATTTTCAGGGCTTTTGGGAATAAAATATGATTTTCTTTAAATAGATGAAGGTGCAGATCAATTTCTAGTTCAGACAGACCCTGAAGCAAAACTTTATAAGTGCTGCACACATCGCAGGGAACAGCATAGTTATTGGTTATGGCACGAATCGAGCGTAGAGCATCCGCCAGTTTCTCATGTTCTGCTTCAAGCCGATCTATATGTTTATCGAGAAAATCAACACATGGCGCGAGCGGGACATGGTCTGCATTTTCGATCTGTACGCAGAGTGGAAAAACTATGTACTCTTCTTTGCCGATATGAACTTCAAGATCGAATTTGAATTTCTCAAAAATTGTTCTGATATTGTGCAGTTCCTTATGTTGTTCCCCGTGGACTCTGAGTACTTTATCCATCAGATAGTCTAGTGCTGGCAGTTCGCGGCGTATATATGCATGGTGAGTTGCTGTCAGATGGTCTATGAGAGCTACTAGAGACATGTTTGCCAAAGCAGATTCTTCAGATATTTCGTTCTGCCGATCCAACTCCTCTAAATCGTGAGTCACCATTTCCAGGTCACACCCACACAGTAGGCAGGCATCTTTCAATGATATGCTTCTGTTGCAGTAGTAGTCAATTTGGAGGCGTTCAAAAATAACGGAACGAATTAATCGTTCTTCTACCAGTACGCCTATAGGTGTGTTGACATATCCCATAAACATCCCTCATATTTCGACAGCAGATAATAAATTATGGAGTTCGATTGCTTTTATGTCATCCGCAGAACGACGGATTATTAATTTATTAATTAGGCAGGTAGTTGCTACAGTTGAGAGAATACTCATATTTAAGCCCTCATCCCCCGACCCCCTCTCCCAAAAACAGGAGAGGGGGAGCATTAAATCGTTGGATTCCTATCTCTCATTTCGTGAGCTATGCGCTTACAGTAAGATCAAAACCCTATATAATTTTGAAAAACCAATGCCATAGTCACCCCCTCTCCTGTTTTTGGGAGAGGGGGAAGGGGGTGAGGGCTCAAATAATAAAATCAAACCCTCCTGACTCCACAGTAACTTGACATTTAATTGATGCCGACTGTAGACTGTATGCAAATAGTATCTTTTACTTTACTTGCCATCTCTGCTTCAATTAACAAATTGAGATTGTATTGTGATCAACGAGCATTTACTTGGAAGCTAAGAACTTTAATTCTCCAAATTCTGCATCACATGATTTTCTTCAAAATTGCAGGATGACCTTACCCCTCCGTGTATTTTTGGAAAGTTCACATGAGGCTGTCTATGTCTGCTCTACGGCTAAAATCGTGCTCTGCATGAACTTAGCGGCAGAACGACTTTTTGGTTATTCATCAGATGAACTGGTTGGCCAAAATTTGGAAGTGCTTATTCCACAAGAGCTGATACAAGAGTCGAACGAAATTATGGATCGCATTCAGCTCGGTGAACACTGCGAGCCTTTTGAAACTGTTCGCCTCTCAAAAAATGGGTCTTATATTGATGTCTCGGTCTCAGTGTTGCCTATAAACAACGAAGGGGATTCTGATTTAAACTTCATGGTTATCGCGAGGAATAGAACGTCCCATCGAATTTCCAATCCTGAAAAACATCTCAACTTGAATGAAGAAAATCGATCTGTTGTGCTGGAAACGGTTCGGCGGGTGGCAATGGATATTCTGCTGAGTCGCTCTGGCATCGAATCTTTAGGCAAGATCGCAGAAGCAGCACGTACTCTTTCAGGGGCACAGTATGCAGCGCTTGGCGTAGCAAGGCAGGACGGATTAGGGCTTCAGGACTTTTTTACCATAGGCATCTCGGAAGAACAGGAAAAGATTATCGGCTCAGCGCCGAAAGGATTAGGTATTCTGGGGCTGCTGCTGCATCGAACAGAGCCATTGAGAATTGATATCCTGGCTAACCACCCGGCTTCGGTGGGATTTCCCGCTCATCACCCCCCGATGCAAAGTTTTCTGGGTGTACCTATAAAACGTGGGAAAGCAATACTTGGGAGCTTGTATCTCTCAAACAAAGAAGGTGGCGGCGCCTTTACTCCCGCAGATGAAACTGCAGTCCAAAGCCTCAGTGAATATGCCGCAGTTTCTATCTATTACATGCAGATGATGCAGCGTCAGAGAGCGCTGGCAAGCAGTCTCATCACTTCTCAGGAAGAAGAGCGACGATCTGTGGCATACGATTTACACGATGGCCTGACACAGTTTGTGATGGCTTCACATGCACATCTAGAAGCTTTTCAATCAGCCCGCACCCTGGGTAAGGCAGAACGTGCTGAGCGTGAACTGGAACTAGGGTTGCAATATATTAAGGAGGCTGTCGTAGAATCGCGCCGACTTATTAACGGACTGCGTTCCTTGGCGCTCGATGATCTTGGTCTCACTGGTGCCCTTGATCAGCTCATTTCAGAAGAGAAAGCGCGTTCAGGATGGAACTCTGCAGAATTTCAGCATAATATTGAAGGTCGCAGATTTGATAAGTCGCTGGAGACCACTGTCTATCGCATTGCACAGGAAGCGCTGACGAATGCTCACAAACACTCAAAGACAGATAGAGTGCAAGTGATAATCTGGGCAGAATCCGCTGACAAAGATGAAGAGGAGCGGCTTAGACTCGAAGTGAGAGACTGGGGAATCGGATTTGATCTGGATAAGCAGGCAGTAGCAGTCTCCGGAGTCGGTCTGCAGGGCATGGCTGAAAGAGTCAGAATTATGAGTGGCAGCTATCAATTTGAAAGTGTACCGGGAGCAGGGACGCTAATTCGAGCTATTTTCCCAGTACTCCAGCAGCCTCATCATTCAGATCAGGGAGAATAATGAATCAAAATTCAGAGCAAGTCGAAATACCCAGAGATATCTCTATTATGCTGGTGGATGACCACGCAATCTGGCGTGGTGGAGTTCGCAGTATGCTCGAAGACAGCGAGTTCAAAGTGGTGGGGGAGGCCTCTTCTGGCGTGGAAGCCGTGGTAGTGGCGAAGGAAGTGCAGCCAGAAGTGATTCTACTGGATATTCGCATGGCTGGTGGAGACGGTCTGGATGCCTTGCAGGCATTGAAAAAAGAGCTTCCAAAAACTTCTGTTGTTATGTTAACCACATACGATAACCCAACCTTTATGGCGAGAGCTGTAGTGGGGGGGGCGGCAGGCTATCTGCTTAAAGGAATTGAGCAGCAGGAGCTGCTGCAAGCGCTTCGAGCTGTGGCAGGAGGCGAACTTCTGCTGAATAAAAGTGATCTTCTACGCTCGCTGCGAGGCATTAGCGAACATGAAACCCTCGCTCAAGAGCTTATCAAACCGCTCTCAGACCGCGAAATAGAGGTGTTAAAACTGGTTGCCACCGGTCTTAATAATCGGGATATCGGCTCCCTGCTTTTTGTAGCAGAGTGCACTGTGAAAACCCATGTGGAACACATAATCAATAAGCTTGGTGTTTCAGATAGAGTGCAGGCTGCCGTTTGGGCAGCTCGATGTGGTTTGGCAGATTCTCCCCCCCTCTCCGATTAATTCTAGCGATCGTGCTCCGATTTACTGATCAAGATGCTAGAGGGAGTGTCGTATCCTGCTGTTGAAGTAAATAGTCGCAAATCTCAGCTTGGATCTCATGAATTCGATGATGATAACTCTCTGATACCAGTGTGATCAGTCCTGGCTCTGTATTCTCCAGATGCAGCTGCATAGCCACCAACATATTTTTGAAACTTGATAACTGGTTCAGAGCTATTTGCATCTGATCTTTATTTGCAATCATAGCCTCACTTCCAATACTCCTTTTGGTACTTTTGTCACCTTATCATGATCAAATCCAACCGTCCTTACGAAAACTGGCAGAGCCATATATAATCTCCTGAGTATGAATTAGATTCATAGGATGTGTAGACAGTGACCAATTCATAGAACTTTCAGAGTGCCTTCATACATTTCCAGTGAATCAAATTTGTTCGGACGAAAACAAACTATCACGTATATTATTATTATAACATAATGGAATGCATGAGTGCTGAACCAGTTGATTCTAGAATTCTGCCTGAATTGTATGCGCTGACTTATGTCCCATATCACGATACATTAAATTGCATTTACAATCTGCTTCCACCATCTCCAATTAGTCTGCTTCGTCACAATCCGCCGATCTGCGGATGACTTCTTTGCTCTTAAGCATCTATAATCCTCCACGATTGACATAATCTCGTGGAGGATTTAATATGTCTAAAATGCGGGCGAATGTTTACTTTGGAGTGAACGACTTCCGAATTCAGGAAGTTGAGAAACCTCGTGCAGGCGTTGGCGAAGCTGTCATACGTATCACTCTGACTACAATATGCGGTACTGATCTCCATATCGTTCGAGGGGAATACCCTGTCAAGCCGGGGCTCATCATAGGTCACGAACCAGTAGGGGTAATCGAGGAACTTGGCCTCGGGGTAACTGGCTACGAAGTGGGAGAAAGAGTTCTGGTAGGCGCCATTACTCCTTGCGGGCAGTGTTATGCTTGTCTCTCTGGGCAGCTTTCGCAATGTGGGCATGGTGATAGTTATGAAGCAATAGGTGGCTGGAGATTTGGAAATACTATCAATGGCGCCCAAGCAGACTACCTCCTTGTTCCCAATGCGCAGGCAAACCTCGCTAAAATTCCCAATGATGTGACGGATGAGCAGGTTTTACTGCTCGCGGATATAGCTTCTACAGGTTTCAGCGGTGCAGAGTCTGGGCATGTACGTATGGGAGATTCGGTGGCCGTGTTTGCCCAAGGGCCGATTGGGCTTTGTGCAACTGCTGGCGCAAGGCTGATGGGCGCTTCTCTGATTATTGGAGTGGATGGCGACGACAATCGCCTCGCAATGTCCAGTAAGATGGGAGCCGATGTTGTGCTGGACTATCGAACTCAGGATGTAGTAGCTGAAATTAAAAAACTTACGAATGGGGGCGCAGATGTCAGCATCGAAGCGCTTGGGACACAGCAGACTTTTGAAAATGCGCTGCGCTGCCTTCGCCCTGGTGGAATACTCTCAAGCCTCGGTGTGTATTCAGGTAAGCTGCAGGTTCCGTACGATGCGTTTGCTGCAGGATTAGGCGATATCAAGATAGTCACGACGCTTTGCCCTGGCGGGAAAGAGCGAATGCGCCGCCTGATTGAAACTGTCAAACACGGCAGAGTCGACCTGACTCACCTCATCACACACTCCTTTTCACTAGATAAGATTGGCGAAGCATATGCCCTATTTGGAGAGCGGCGGGATGGGGTCATCAAAGTTGCGATTAGGCCATAGAGATTGAAATAAATGTTAAAGGAATATCTAAATGGATGCGTTGGCCTGGAATAGAATCCAGTTTGGGTTTACAATTACATATCACTATCTATTCCCACAACTTACCATGGGGCTCGCTTTGATGATCGTTATCTTCAAAGCTCTTGGCATCAAGAAAAATGATGAACGGTATCATGAATCTGCGCGATTCTGGGCGAAAATTTTCGGTATCAACTTTGCTGTCGGCGTGGTTACTGGAATCCCTATGGAGTTTCAGTTCGGGACAAACTGGGCTAGATTTTCCCATTTTTCTGGAGGTGTCATCGGAACGACACTCGCCTTGGAGGGGCTGTTCGCATTCTTCGCAGAATCTGCCTTTTTGGGGCTATTCCTGTATGGCGAGAATAGACTCAGCCCCAGAGGGCATATGTTCGCAGCTGTGATGGTGTTTCTAGGCTCATGGCTGTCGGGCTATTTCATAATTGCAACCAATGCATTCATGCAGCATCCCGTTGGTTACAATATAGGAGCAGACGGAAATCTGCATCTGGCAAGTTTTTGGAGATATCTGCTTAATCCCTGGGCAATCTGGCAATATGCTCATAATATGACTGCTTCAGTGGTGACCAGTTCCTTCGTTGTGTGCGCTGTGGGAGCCTACTACACGCTGATGGATCGGCACGCAAGGCAGGGGCGCGTGTTTCTAAGAGTGGGAATAACCACAGGACTGCTCGCTTCGATATTTATTCTCTTCCCTACTGGAGATCATAGTGGGAAAATGGTCGCTAAATATCAGCGAGGTGCTCTGGCAGCCATGGAGGGTAAGTTTAAGAGTGGCGACAGCGCCGAGATGGCAATTATCGGTCAGCCTGATACTGTTAATCATAGACTCGAAAATCAAATCGTTGTCCCGGGAGTTCTCAGCTTCCTGGCTTACGGCACCTTTGGCTCCAAAGTTACTGGCCTCGATGATATTCCAAAAGATCAGCGGCCAGACAATGTAGAACTGCTCTATTATGCCTATCATGTGATGGTGGGGCTGGGGACACTCTTCATCTTAACGATGGGAACTGCCGCGTTCCTGCTAAAAAGAGGAATGCTCTTTCACTCCCGACCGATGCTATGGGTTCTAATGATGGCTTTCCCATTTCCCTATATTGCCACGACAGCAGGCTGGATGACTGCAGAAATAGGCCGGCAGCCCTGGCTGATTTACGGACTGCAGAGAACTATACACGGAACCTCGCCACTCGTCAGCGGAGGAAACGTAGCATTTACCACCATCGGTTTTACTGGCCTGTATACGCTGGTTGGAATACTGTTTCTGTTTCTGGTAATGCAAGAAATTGCACATGGGCCAGTATCAGTACCTTAGAAGTTAACTTACGTTCAGAATGAACGCAAGTTGTGTTTGCGCCAGGGTTGAAGGGATTGTGAAAGTAATCGAAATGCAGATATAATCGCTTAAATACACCTCACATCAACCCCACTCCCGGTAACTCGCAAGCTCGTTGGGAGAGGGGCCAATGCATGGTTTAGTCACCCCCTCTCTCTTGCGAGGAACGAGCAATATGGGAGAGGGGGCTGGGGGTGAGGGTTTGAAGATGCCGTTGGGAGTGTTGCTTTTAACGAAATATCTCTTTTGGTTCTGGCTTCGCCAGTTTCAGGTGTAGAGGATTCCAACGAGAGTTTTGGCAGAAATTAATAACTCCCCGGTAGCGCCGTGACACCGCCGGCAGATGGTTATAAGGAGAAAGAAATTTGGCCACAGTTTGGTTTGTTTTCATATCGCTGATGCTGGCAGCTTATGTCGTGCTGGACGGGTTCGATTTTGGAGCCGGTATCATCCACCTCATCGTAGCGAACACTGACGAGGAACGCCGCACGGTACTGCAGGCAATCGGGCCATTGTGGGATGGAAATGAGGTATGGCTTTTGTCTGCAGGTGGAGCACTCTTTTTTGCCTTCCCAAAAGTATATGCTTCTGGATTCAGCGGATTTTACATGCCCTTGATGATCGTATTATGGCTGCTAATTCTGCGCGGGCTCTCCATCGAGTTTCGCTCAAAACTGCCCAATACACTATGGCGCAGCTTTTGGGATGGACTGTTTTTCCTTTCGTCCACCTTGCTCGCGATTGTTCTGGGAGCTGCGCTCGGAAATGTCATCCGCGGAGTACCGCTGGACGCATCGGGGTATTTTTTGGCCCCTCTGTTTACTAACTTCAACGTAGGAGTGCTTCCCGGGGTTCTGGACTGGTACACCGTTCTTGTAGGCGTGTTTACACTTGTGGTTCTCGCGGGGCATGGAGCGCTCTTTCTCACATGGAAAACGACAGGAGCGGTACAACAAAGAAGTAAAAATCTGAGTAAAAAGTTATGGGCGATTATCGTGGTGCTCATGGCGGTCACTACCGTGGGGACATCGGCAACCCAGCCACTTTTTTACCCTCAGATGATAGCAAGACCATGGATTCTGATCTTGGTTCTCGCCGTTCTGGGAAGTCTGGTATCTCTCTTCATAAATCTCAAGAACGGAAAGGAACTGCCAGCGTTTCTCTCTTCGGTGGCATACATTGCAGGAATTCTAGCCGCTACAGCCGCTGCTGCCTATCCCAATCTGCTTGCATCTACTATCAACCCTGCCTTCAGTCTGAATGTTTCGAATGCTTCCACAGATTCGGCAGGCTTGGCAGGAGCAATGATCTGGTGGGTGCCAGGAATTTTGACAGCAATTGGATATTTTGTCTATCTATTCCGATCATTTCGCGGGAAAGTTGATATGGAAGCCGAAGGATATGGTCACTAATTAACTTGGTGATCACTCACTATTTTCTTGTGGCCGAAGAAGAGTTCCCGAGTCTTCATCTTCCTGAGGTGTTGCAGGTCGCAGCAGTGTTTGTGGGGATGCCGACTCCATCCCCGAAGCACGAAGCAGCATATTGGGGTTGTTTTCAATGCGCTGCCTATCCACAAGAATCGGCAGCAGCTTTTCGGCCTCTTCACGGTGTGCCTCCGTTTTCGAATCTTTGATAAAAGTTCTCAGTATGGGAAGGCAGCGTGCATCTCCTATAATTTCAATTGCGCGCAAGATTGGCAAAATGAGTGGGTTATCTTCTTTTACTGCATGTTGTATAGGTGCAATCAGCGGGTTACCTGACTCTAGAAGCAATTTACAAAGATGAACAGGTGTATCCGGCGCAAGCCTTCCATAGTACTTTTGACTGAGAGAAGAGAGCAGCGATGGCAGCGCATCGCGAGCTGCCTCGCGTACCCTCAGGCTGCCAGATGATGCCTTTGCCCCCGTTGCAGCTGCTGCAGCAGCTGCAATTCCATCAACTCCATGAGCCAGGCCAAATTTCCCTAACGATCGAATTGCCATGGCGCGGACACGATTGCGTCGATTATCCTCCTGCCCAGCCGTAATCGGATAACAGAAGAGCATTAATAGGCCAGTAGTAACCAAGGATACCGGCACTATCAGCAGTATTTTCCACCACTCTCCTAAATTAATAGGAGATAGGGTATCGCTAAAATAGTACACCCATGTCGATATTGGGATACTCAGCATCAGCGCGCGCTTTAGTGAAAGTTTGAGGATGTGGCGTTTATCCGATGCCCAACTGGGAGCTAGCATAGGAAGTAACGCTTCGGCGGCCACACGTTTTTCCATGCCTTTAATATCTACCCTGCCAAGAATCCAGCAAGACAGCTCTTGATCTCTCCAGTTGGCCCCTGGCTCCCGAGACACTGTTTCTAATACAGGCAGCAGTGCAGATGATGGAACTCTCTGGTTATCGAGAAGCGCCTTGGCCACACGAGCAACTGGCTGGCGGTAGTCAAGGCGCTTCAAAACCTCCTTCATCTCCACATTCTCTCGTTCCATTATTGCAGACAGGAGTTCGGATTCCGAAGATTTGGCCAATTCCCCAGGATTCGTGGATTGTAAAGACACAGTGCTATCGGTATCCGTACCGATATCTAGTTCATTTTGAGATCTGATCACATCGAATTCCCATGTTTGCTACGTCTTACCAGCTCATCATTGAAGAATACCGGGTCGAGAATCATTCTTTTAACCATAATATCGGCTTTAGCTTCACGATGAGCAGCTACAAAAACCGTGCCAATATAGCTACCCATGAGAAGAGTGAGAACTGGAAGAGCGAGCGCGCCTGTACCCCGCACTAGTCCTCGGGAAACAGGTATTTTCCGAACACGTGCCCAGATCGCGATTAACATTCCAAACATCAGTGGGACTATCATAGCTGATGCCGCCAGCCGAATCATCGACTGAAGAACTAACAGATTTACATTTGCATACATGGATACGAAAAGGCTGGAGCATATAAATACTGCAGACCATGCATAGGTTAGGAATATGCCGATGGTGTATAGCATAGTTCGTATAAATCCGGATATACTATCTTTCAGCATTCTGTACAGCATCCCGCAAAGAAGCAGTACAAACAGTGAGATTACAGAGCGCTGATCCTGAATATCTCCTTGAAAACCTGTTAGCAGAGGAAATAACAGCGTTACACTTGCTAGAAGCCCGAGTGAAATTCCCCAACGTGAAGCTGAAGCGAGTGGCGCTTCTCGAATCTTGAATCGACCTTGATACATTAGTACTGCCGAAACTACGCCTGCCAGGGTGAAGATATAGATAACGCCTAAAATCTGATATAGAAGTGTCCAGGGTTTTTGTATCTCGTTCTCATTCGGAGTGGGAGCAAATAGATTTAGAGCAACGGTTTTAGGATCCGACACCGTGTATGCACCTGGACTGACCGATAGACCTGAGGCCCATTTAGCCTCATCCAACTGCCCTTTCGAAATCAGATAACGAGAGTATGAATCCTGTGTATGTTTCTCATCTTGGCGACTGCGTGCCTCCTGCATCTGATAGTTTTTGTCATTTTCAAATTGAGTTGGATTTGGGGATTGAGGAGGCGGAATCATCGGAAGCTCTTTTGACGACCAGTCCCCACGCATTGCAGAGTAGCTAGTAGAACGCCCCATGGGATTCGGCATCGTCATGTAATTTCGTCTAATCAGTTCGGATAGGCGCAGCGCTCGCTGACGCAGCGCTAACCCTGCCTGCCAATCGCCCTCTTTTTCTTGTTCTGCAGCTTTGGCTACCATCTCCTCCACTCTGCCAGTTAGCACCTGTGTCTCCTTAGCGGAATCTGGCAAAGCGCCGTTTGTCTTAGTCACACTCTTTTTCCCATAAACGAGGTCATTTAGCTTCATGAGATTGAGACATTGTGTTTCCCGATAGTCGTCAAATCGACTCATACCCAGCGCACGATCCACCGATTCAAACTCGTCTTGGGTATTTCCCAATGCATGATAGACAACGGCGAGCATGAGAGTAAAATATGCATTTCCCGGGTCTATCTTTTCGGCCTGAGCTGCGACCGCTTCAAGCTTTTTTTGCATCTTGGCAATCACCATCACTTCTCTATTTTGAGGGGTTTCAGAGTCAACCAATATTTTGTGACTGCTAGTAAATGGGTTATTAACCGACTGCGATTCGTATAAGAAATTTGCGATGGAAGCAGCATAAGCCGCCCGTGAATTGGGAAACTTCTGGCGAATTTTAGTCAGTTGATTCTCTGTCGCTATTGCTGTTACCAGCTCGTTCGATAACCCTTCATATTCTAGGTCTGAAACTCCGATCTGTTTTCCGAATTTGTATGCAGCAGCTGTACCCAGAAGTTCATCAGAAGCGAATCTAGTGCGTATATATTCGGCTTCCTGGCGCTCCGCATTCTGATTATTATCAAACGCATCGGAACGCCGAAAAGCGTTAGTAGTGGTATTGCCTTCATTGGGTGCATCTTTATACAGATGAAGCGCCATAAGGACTGGCTGCCGTGCTATCCAGCCTGTGATTGGTAACGCACATATCGCAAGCATGCCTCCTGCGGTGAACCCAAATATCTGCCATCGCACCTTTCCGGCGGGTGTGAGATTCCAGTCTATGTTCTTTATTTTCATTACAGAGTTCCTTTAACTATATAGAAATCATATATAATGGGCTATCTTGAATATAAATTCTTCTCTGACAGTGGGAGCATCGGTGGTGCACCAAGATTGATTGCTGGCTTTATCTGCTTTTCGGGTAGTTCAGGCAGCACTTTGCCGAATAGCATGCAAATGATTATCAGGGCAGCGAATCCAAGTATCGCGGGAAGAAGCATCCATCTAAATCGTGTCAGAATCTGTGCATACCACGGAGAGAAATCTCGCCGAGAGCGCAACGCCGACAGAACGGGTTCGCTGAAACGTGCAGAAGCCTTCGAATCTGGAAGGCTTAAGAGTCCTTCGGTGAGAATGTTGCTTAGTCTGGAATCCATCTCCAAATCCACCATTTCTGGCTTATCGGCACGCTTTGAATAAATATTCTCCATGGCTGTTTTCTGACCTAATCCTGGTGAATGTTTTAACACAATTACTCCTCCATTGCTCGCAGCCAGAGAGTTCGAAACTGCGAACGAGCCGCATTCAGTCGAGAACGTACGGTACCTACAGGAACATTCAATGCGGCTGCAATCTCTTCATAGTCAAGACCTTCAATCTCTCTTAACACTAGCGCAGCTCTGAGAGGAGGGGTCAGTCTGTCCAGCAAGACTTCGATAAGCAGTCGATTTTCTGATTGCTCCGATTCAGAAGAGGTAGAGTACTGTTCAAGCCAGTCGTCAGGAACAATATCACGTTCGTTTTTCCAGTCAGCAGTTCGTATTCGATTCAGGCACAGCCGATAGACAATCCTATAGAGCCATGTATAGAAGGCAGCCTCCCCGCGGAACTCACCTATCTGGGCAAATGCCCGCAAAAATGCTTCCTGAACTAAATCTTCAGCGTCCGCCGTACGTCGCAATACGTGTGCAGCTAGTCGCACAGCTTGGTCTCGATATCTATTCATCAGCCATTCATAAGCAGCCATCTCACCCGCCTGCGCACGTTTAACCCAGGCACGCTCAATATCCGCATCTACACCGGTAATCGCGGGCGAATCTTCATCGATGATGGAGGTCAAATCTGCTTCCTGCTCGCTTACAGACATAAAGAACGGTTCTCCTAAACACTTTCAAAACATCAGACACATCAAGTGCCAGTTTCGTTCGATGATAAAATATATCTCACAGGAATTATGTAAATCCAATTATTTTTTCTTACCAATTCAAGCAGGAGGGCAGGAAGAAAGGAATTCAGGAGTATGAAATCGTAGTAGCTGGAATTGAAATCTTATAAACGAGGTAATTGCAATAGTCGGATGTAAACACGCTTTACTCCCTCACCCCCCATCCCCCTCTCCCAAAAACAGGAGAGGGGGTGACTATGGCATCAGTTTTTCAATATTGAGCCTCTTGCAAAAGTCTGATTAAACCTTTTTTTGCCTAACCCCCTAGCCCCCGTCCCTGATTCCCTCGTACCTCGAAGGGAAGGGGGAATCTTTGGCATTGATTCTCCTCCTTCCCTAGCGCAAACTGCTTTATCGCTTGCGTGTGCAGGGAGGGGGGCTGGGGGGCTGGGTCAAAAGTCTCTTTCGGACTGTAAATGGGCTAAAAGTCGCTATTTTTCAATGGCAGATCAGCGTCAAAAAAATCTTCGTCGCTTGTATGGGCATTGCAGAGCGATTTTTTTTCAATCGAAAATATCAGATAGACTTTTGACCCGCCCTCCTGGGGGGGTAGGCAGAAGAAGTCTCAATTCTGTTGGATTCATGACTTTTGCAATTACCCATATTATATAAGATTTTGTTCTTAATATATATTCATATCCCACAAAACGAGAGACGGAAAGCCAACGTAATACAGCTCCCCCTCTCCTGTTTTTGGGAGAGGGGGTCGGGGGTGAGGGCGATTAGAATTTTCCGTAAAGTAAAACTATAAATCCAATGCAGCCTTCATGACCTCTTCCTCGTCAGAATATTTTAAGGAGAACCCGAGTTTTTCACACATGCGCTGCATTACACTGTTCTCCATGAGAATGTCTGCGTGAATCTTTGTAAGTCCTTCCGCACGGCCAATCTTCAGGAGCTGCTCCAGAATCTTCATCCCTAATCCGTGCCCCTGAAAAGCATCGCTTACGAGCAGGGCAAACTCAGCGTTCTTTGTACCCGGCAGATGTGAAAGCCGGCCTACGCCAACAATTTCTACAGCTCCTGAATCGGGATCGATGTACTCCGCAACTTGGACTATCTCACGATCATAATCGATGAAGCAGATGCGAGTTAACCGCTCATGAGAAACTCGCTGGCTGAGTTTCATCGCCTGAAAATATCTCATGTGAATACTTCGTTCCGAAAGCGCTTCATGAAAGACCACCATCATTGGCTCATCCTCGGGGCGAATCGGGCGTATAGTTACCTGCAGACTATCTTTTGTGATCCATTTTTCCACGTACTGAATAGGATACGGGCGAATCGCAAGCCGTGGGAGATATTCCTTAGCTGTTTCCAAACTGTGCAGTACGATACGTGCATCGAGGGCAAGCAGTCCATTTTCCGAAGCCAGCAAAGGATTGATATCGATCTCAGATATCCACGGCTGTTCCACCACAATCTGGCTAAATCGGACAATAATCTGTTCTAGTGCAGCAATATCTACCGGTTTGCGGCTTCGCACCCCCTTTAGCGCGGTGAATATGCGAGTCTGTTCCATCATCCTTCTAGCCAAAGTGGAGTTGATAGGCGGAAGCGCAAGAGCACGATCATGAAATACTTCAACCAGCTGCCCTCCAGAACCAAATAGAAGAACCGGCCCAAACTGCTGATCGATACTGCTGCCAAGAATTAATTCATACCCTTCGGCGCGGATCATAGGCTGAACTGTCACACCTTGAAACTGGTTCTTATCTGCTCTTTCTGTGACTGATTTCCAGATATCTTCGAATGCGATTTTAACCTCATCTGCATCTGCCAAGTTCAGCTTTACTCCGCCTACATCCGTTTTATGCGTGATGGTTTCAGAATGGAGCTTCAGCACGACAGGATAGCCAAACTTGTTTGCACATTCAACCGCATCAGCCGCACTTGCTGCTTTCCTGGTAGGAACGATAGGAATCTCGTAAGCTTCGAGAATCGATTTAGATTCATGCTCCGTCAGGAGAGTTCTGCCGGCAGATCGCGCGGATTCTATAATCAATGAAGTTTTTGAAGCAGCGCTCTCTGTCGTCTCTCCAGCAGCAGACAACATAGGAGTTTCGTAGAGTCCGCGAAGGTTATACGCATATCGCCACATGTAGTTGAAAGCACGCACAGCAGTATCCGGGTATGGGAATGTGGGGATTCCTGCAAGATTCAGAATTTTTTCGCCTGCGCCTATATCTGTCCCACCCATCCAGCTTGCAAGTATCGGCTTTCGGTTCTGCTTCGCGTAAGGTTTCAGCAGTTCGGCAGTCTTAGTGGGATCCGTCATCTGCTGCGGAGTCAAAATTACAAGAAGGCCATCACTGCCAGAATCGCTTGCAGCGATCTCGACTGCTTTCGCATATCGATCCGGGCCAGCATCACCGAGGATATCAATAGGATTGCTGTGGCTCCAGTGTGGGGGAAGAATACTATTCAGAGACTCCATCGTCTCGCTGCTAAGTGTGGCAAGCTCCCCATCACCCGTAATGAGGGCATCAGTGGCGAGTACTCCAGGCCCTCCTGCATTTGTCAGGATAGTCAGCCGAGGGCCTTTCGGCCGTGGCTGCCTGGCAAGAACTTCCGCCATATAGAACAGGTCGGACATGTTGTTGACCCTAAGAACCCCGCATCTGCGAAACGCTGCATCCAGAACTTCATCACTGCCCGTCAGAGCTCCCGTGTGGGAAGCAGCGGCTTTTGCGGCGGCTTCTGTCTTACCAGCTTTAATCACAATAATGGGTTTGGTCAAAGCGACCTCCCTGGCCGCAGAAAGAAAAGCCCGAGCGTCCCCGATTGACTCCATGTAGATTAAAATACTTTTTGTGGCCGGGTCATTCCCGAGATAGTCGATCAGATCGCCCCATCCCACGTCCAGCATGGAGCCTAAAGAGATGAAGGCGCTAAACCCCACCATCTCTTTCAGACTCCAATCGAGAATGGCAGTGCAAAGGGCACCACTCTGACTGATAAATGCTACATTTCCCGGGCGAGCCATAGCGCTTGCGAATGTTGCATTCAGTCCAGTATTCGGGCTCATCACACCCAGGCAGTTTGGCCCTATCAGGCGCATCTGTCCGCGTTTTGCCGTCTCGAGAATTCTGCGTTCCAGCTCAATGCCATCACTACCTGCTTCTTTGAACCCCGCCGAAATTATGACAGCGGTTCGTACTCCTGCGGCGATACAATCCTCAACGATTCCCGGCACTGTGGAAGCAGAAGTCGCGATTACTGCGAGATCGACCTTGTCTGGAACGGTGCTAATACTGTTATATGCTTTTATTCCCAATACATGGCTTCGCTTGGGGTTTACTGGATAGACGGCTCCCCCGAATGGACTGCTAATAAGATTCCACAGCAGTGATCTTCCCACACTGCCTGCAGTTTCGCTGGCTCCTATTACCGCAACACTGGAAGGTGAAAAAAAGTGTTTAAGATCATCAAACGGATTTCCCAGAACACTATGGGATGGATCGAGTGATGTTGATTCAGATTGAGGCATTTAAAACTTCTCCATCAAGGTAATAGCGCACATTTGATCCGTTCTGCTAAACTCAGAATTAGGTGAAACATCCTACGAAAACGGGTTAACAGTTGTATCCGGTTTTTGGACACATATTTCCTCCTTTGATAAGATACAATCCGTCATACTGCGGATGATCATGCTAACCAAATCTAACATAATATATAGGAAATGCAAAAGGCATGGTAAATTTCAGCCCTCACCCCCGACCCCCTCTCCCAAAAACAGGTGAGGGGAGATATAAAACGTGGGTATACAATATAATTCAAGGTTTAAGCTAAATATAATCATTTATCATATACGGTGAAAATAGGAAACCCGCGAAATTAGGCTCTTCATCTCCTATATTTGGGAAAGGGGGTCGGGGGTGAGGGATTGAAAGGTACAGGTTAAATGGAACATTCGTCGTACCCAGAACATCGATTTATGTGAGTGCGTAATCTGAACGTGAATACTGTAGATAGTGAGATCGTCAATGTGAAATATTGAGATGTGTTACGATTTCTATTAGCTAGGAGCAGTTATGTTTAACAAAATTCTTGTTTGTATAGATGGCTCTGAAAACGCTTTAAAGGCGGCAGAAGCAGCCTGTGAGCTGGCAAAGAAATTTGATTCGAAAGTCACTTTAATTGATGTTTATACTCCTGTTCCAGCCTACTCATCGCATCTTGCAGCCATCGAAGTAGCACCAGTATACGAAGAGTTTGATCCAGCCGTTGAGCAGCGAATGCACGATACGGTAGAACATAGAACTGGGAAGATATTCACCGATGCAGGTTTGAAATATGATACCCGGCGTGAGATAGGGCATCCTGTTGATAAGATAGTCGACGCCGCAGCTAATGAGAATGCTGATTTGATTGTCATGGGATCGAGAGGGTTGGGTGATTTTCAGAGATTTCTTCTTGGTAGTGTCTCAGACGGAGTTCTGCATCATGCTCACTGTCCGGTTTTAATAATTAGATGATATATTCCTCTTTAAAAGTATAGCGTTTCTTAGAATAATAATAGGATATCGTTTCGCCAGTTAAATTATAAGGAGAATTAGTATGTTTACTAAAATCATGCTATGCACCGATGGCTCTGATGATGCGCAAAAAGCGGCGAAAGCAGCAATAGAAATCGCGCTAAAATTTCAATCTGAAGTCACTCTGATTAGTGCTTTCAACCCGGCACCAGCGCTTGCAGTTCCTGTCACAGGAGGCCCAGGACTCGTTCCGTATTTAAATGCCTCGGTTGTACAAGAAATATCTGAACAGTTTCATGCCAGTGCAGATAAGTTGGCGTCTGAACTGCTGAATAAAAGTAAAGTGCCATACACTCTACGACAGGGTTTCGGACATCCAGTTGATGTCATAGTGGATGCGGCTAAGGCGGAACAGTCTGATCTTATTATCATGGGGAGCCGCGGAATGGGCGATTTCAAACGTTTCCTCCTGGGAAGCATTTCCGATGGTGTATTGCATCACGCACACTGTGCGGTACTGATCGTCCGATAGGTATGTTTGAGATTACTTTTTGAACTGTATTTATTCACTCTCCACAGAGGCTAAAATATCGAAACTGATACTGTAAAGAAAAATAGCATCGAATCATTCTGGAGTCTATCCGCTGATAGTACGATGGCAAAGCTGTCGTCCTCTATAGCTGGGCTTAGTACAACAGAAGCTAAACATCGATTAGCCGAATCCATATCCCAGCAGCTCACTGGAAAGAAAAAAACTACAGAATTTAGCCTTCTTCTTTCGCAATTTAAAAGCCCCATCATTATTATTCTGCTGATTGCTGCTTCTCTTTCACTTGCCTTAGGGGCGGGCACAGATGCAGGAATAATCCTCACGATTGTATTGATCAGCGGTCTGTTGGGATACAAGCAGGAACATGGAGCGGCAAACGCAGTCGAAAAACTTCTTGCATTTGTACAGATCAGGGCAGCAGTACGCCGTGATGGCGTTGAAATTGAAATTCCATCTCATGAAGTAGTGCCTGGCGACATTGTCCTGCTTAATTCCGGTGATATCATTCCCTGTGACTGCCTTCTTCTAGATACCAAGAATCTCTATGTCAATGAGGCCTCATTGACGGGGGAAACATTTCCCGTAGAAAAAAGTGTATGCGTTCTTCCGGCAGATACACCCTTAAACAAGCGTACGAACAGCCTATTTATGGGCTCGAACGTCTCGAATGGCACGGGAACAGCGATCGCTGTTCAAATTGGAACCGAAACTGAGTTTGGAGATGTATCGGCTAAACTCAAACTGCGTCCGCCAGAAACAGATTTTGAACGTGGAGTTCGGCAGTTTGGATATTTCCTCATGGAAATGACGCTTCTGCTTGTGATATCCAACTTCACCATCAATGTCTATTTTCACAGACCTGTCCTGGAGTCGTTCCTTTTTGCGGTTGCTCTTGCGGTGGGGCTTACTCCACAACTTCTTCCAGCAATTATAAATGTCAATCTTTCACACGGCGCAAAATGCATGGCTGATGAAAAGGTAATTGTGAAGCGACTGGTTTCCATTGAAAATTTTGGAAGTATGAACATTCTGTGCACAGATAAGACGGGCACTATTACGGAGGGAACCGTAGTACTTCAGTCAGCGCTGAACGCAGCCGGCGATATCTGTGAAAAAGTGAACCTCTATGCGTATCTGAATGCCACTATGCAGTCTGGATATACCAACCCTCTTGATGATGCGATTAAAGCACATAAGCAGTTCGATATTTCCAGCTTTCATAAACTGGATGAAGAACCTTACGATTTTGTCAGGAAACGCCTGAGTGTACTGGTAGAGAGTGGCGGGCAGCACATCATAATAACCAAAGGAGCACTGAAAAATGTGCTGGAAGTGTGTACCAAAATCGAGGCTTCAGATGGAAGCGCAAACGAGATTTCTGAGCATCTAGCAGAGTTACAATCGCTTTTTGAAAAGTTCAGTAAAGAGGGGCTGAGAACAATAGGAGTCGCCTTTAAAACTGATGTTGATACAAACACCCTAAAAAAAGAACATGAGACTGACATGACTTTCATTGGATTTCTCATTTTGCACGATCCACTCAAAACAGGAATACACGATACGATACAGAGGCTGCAAGAGCTGGGCATTTCGCTTAAAATAATAACAGGCGACAACGCGTTGGTTGCAGCCAGCATCAGCAAACAGGCAGGATTTTCAGAAACAAGAATCATAACAGGGGATGATATTCGCCACATGAATGAAGCGGCGTTGGTACGCCGCTCACAGGACACTTCCATATTCGCCGAAGTCGACCCGAATCAGAAGGAACGAATTATTCGTGCCCTTCGCAAGTCAGGGAACGTCGTTGGATATATTGGCGATGGGATTAACGATGCCCCTGCTTTACATGCTGCAGACGTCGGACTCTCTGTCGCAGAAGCAGTGGATGTGGCCAAGGAAGCCGCCGATATAGTTCTGATGGAAAAAGACCTTGCAGTTCTGGAAAAGGGGGTAAAGGTAGGACGGGCAGCCTTCGCCAATACTCTGAAGTATGTCTACATGGCCACGAGCGCGAATTTTGGTAACATGTTCAGCATGGCGGGAGCGTCACTATTTCTCTCCTATTTGCCTTTGTTGCCCAAACAGATACTTTTCGCAAATTTAATCACTGATTTTCCAGAAATAACTATCGCAACAGACAGCGTAGATTCTGAGCTTGTGGATAAACCACATAGATGGGATATACGGTCCATACGCAGCTTCATGATCGTATTTGGCCTTGTCAGTACCGTATGCGACTATCTGACTTTCGCCATTCTCCTCTTTATTCTGCATGCCGATATGCCGCAATTCCGTACCGGATGGTTTATGGAATCCGTGGTATCTGCCTCGGCGATAGTGCTTGTAATTCGAACGCGCAAACCATTCTGGCGCAGTTCACCAAGCAGATGGCTTTTAGGTACTACAATTGCTGTTGTAGCAGCCACACTCTATTTACCGTATAGCCCGGCGGCGATTTTGTTCGGTTTTGTGCCACTCCCCGGGATATTCATCATGATGCTGATGCTCATCATGATCTTTTACGTCGCTATAGCCGAGATTGCAAAGTCGATATTTTATAGAGAACATTGATATAGTAATCTTCCAAATCCGCCATTTAGTGGATGATATCTACAGTTGTATGTAATATACTACCAATATAGTTATTTCGTGAATTGTGTGTGGTTTGCTCTCAGTGGTGTTCTCAGGAATGAATTATGAACGGAGGATCTATCCATGAGCAATCAATTAACAGTTGAACTGCCTTCCGAAAGCCTATTTTCCCCTGGCATTCTTGTGCCCCCGGGAATTTATAGACTGATCGGTTCTAATCGAGAAATACGTTTAGATCATGAAGACTATCTTCCCGCCAGTCTGAACGGACAGGTTGCATGTTACATTCAGGTAAAGCATAGTTGGGGAGAAAATCATCGAACGGATAAAAATCAAAGTAGAATTTAAATTATCAAAAGGACATTAGTCTCGTCTCATCGAATGATAGGCAGTTACCGTTTGCTTTGAGTTGTATCGAGCAATTAGTAATCGCCTATCTATTTCTGCGCCGAAAGGTATTATATCATGAGACGCTTCTCAATCGCCATATTAGCGGTGCCGCTGCTGTTGCTGACCGCCTGTGGCAAACCAGCTAACAACAATGCATCAAATGATTCTCCCACTTCAAGTTCTTCATCTGCCACATCGGATACAACGAAACCAACGATCAAAATTGGTTACGTACTTCATGGACTTAATGATTTCACCCAGGTTATCAAACGCGGAGCCGAGGATGCAGGAAAAGCGTTGGGAGTAGAAGTTGAAGTTGTTGGCCCATCCACCTTCGAAGCGACGGAAGCTATCGGGATGTTCGAAGGCATGGTTCAAAAGAAAAAGGATGGACTGATTGTTGTGCCTATGCCGGGAGAAGTATGGGTGAAACCGATCAAGGAGGCTGCGGATCAGGGAATTCCAGTAGCGACAGCTAATATGATCAGCGCAGGATCAGCTTCGAAGGCATGGTTTGGGCAGGATGAGTACCAGAGCGGTGTTATCCTGGCCACAGAGATGCGCAAGATGCTCGATGCATCCGGTATCCACAGTGGTAAAATTCTTGCCGGTATCTGTAAACCGGACGTTGCTGTGCTGCAAGAGCGATTTAAAGGGTTTAAAAAAGGGCTGGAAGGCAGCGCATTTACAGCGACTGACGCAAAAGATGTGGGCACGGAGAACACTGCAAACTACGCGGCGTGGGAAAATCAAGCTACGGCAAACCCTGCGATCGTAGCGGCGGCTGGCCTATGTTCCATGGATATTCCTAACCTATCCAAACTCAAACAGCATTCTCATGCCAAATGGTTAATTGCGGGCTACGATCTTAATGCCGAGACTCTGGAATCCATTAAGTCTGGAGCCACTCAGATCAGCCTGGGGCAGCATCCGTATCTGCAGGGATATCTGCCAGTATTAGCTTTGGTCCAGTATCTCCGCGATAAGAAACCGATTCCTGAAGGCTGGATTAACGTCGGAACCGAGATAGTCACCAAAGCGAATGTCGACTCGATTATCCCGCGAGAAACTGATCATGCTGCCGAAACGAAATGGTATGCACAATACATCACTACAAACTTTGGCGATCTCAGTAAACCCGCAAAACCACTCCCACTAATGCATCCCTAATCGCATGGACAGGAATTATTAACCACAAAATACAATAAACACACGAAAAAAGGATCCTTAATCCTGTTAATCCCATTAATCCTGTCTCAAAAAATTGATTTAAATGTCACTTCCCCAATCTCAGTATAAGTGTGTTTTTTTTTGGACAGGATTAACGGGATTTTCAGGATTTCTCAGTATTCGCTACAGGTGCCGTATGTCTATTGACCCGCTGCCTTATAGGAGCTAGCTGATATTTTTGAGAAATTTGACGATATTTGGATGCTTGCCAGATATTGCATACTCTATTGCCGTCGTTAACGAGTTGTCTTTTATATCCATCCTCGCATTTCTATCTATTAAAAGTTTAACCATCTTAAATTGCCCATTACCCACCGCCGCCATTAAGGGTGTTCGTCCACTGATATCCTGTGCATTTATATCCGCGCCGTTATCTAATAAGGTCTTCGTCGTTTTAATATAACCATATTCAGAAGAGTAAAGTAGAGCACTGAAACCATTAATGTTTTTGTGTTTACCTTAGTTCCTTGACCAATAATATATTCCGCAAATTTTGAAACATCATGATCCATCGAAAGACGATTTGCACATATTGCCTCTATTAAAGCAGTTGAACCACTCGTGTCCTTTGCGTTTAGATCCGCGCCAGCACCTATCAACAATGTAGCAATATCTTTCGAAAGACGTTGAGCTGCATACATCAAAGCAGTATGTTCCCCGGAAAGAGTGGCGCATACATTGTTGTATCGAACGCTTCGATCACTATGAGTTTTGGCATTGACATCGGCATTATATTGGATTAGATTTGCGACACTTTCGATTTCTTCAAGAAGAACCACCTCCATAAGCACAGTCACACCCAACCTGTCCGAAGCATTTGGATTCGCCCCATTTTCCAACAAAATTTTTACTAAATCTGAATAACCATTCTCGGCGGCTGCAATTAGGGGAGTCCTTCCGTACACGTCGTTCAGTTCGAAATCCACATTCCTCAAAAGTAAGTTCAGAACATCAGTAACATCGTGATGTTCTATAGTTATAAATAGCTTCTTAATGGTAGTATTTGACATAGCTTCATATATTCTTTTGATTGGGCTATCTCATTAAATGTGTCATTCCATGTTCGAGCTTCCAAGAGATCATAGGTGAAACTAAACCAGTCCGAAATGTGGGAATATCAGCCTCTTCAAATCCTCTACGGACTGTTCGGCGAATTGTTCAGCGATTCTGATATCGTACGGATGGATGTCGAAATCGTCATGATCTGTTAAGGTGGAGACTTTCGAACTGTCTATATA
>JANXSG010000212.1 GCA_025352825.1 Chthonomonadaceae bacterium
GGCATTCAGGACTGCTCAACTGGAATGCGTTTTGTTCGTGAACTTGCCGGGCAGGGAGTGGCTGATGACGATCTTGCACCGCTGATCCCTCTCCTTCTTGAAGCGCTAAAACAGTCGCCAGATGCCGACCGCGCCTTGATAGGTTTTGTGCACTGGTTCGATGCCGTCGGCTCACGCTACACCTATCTTCAGTTTCTCATAAAAAACCCGAATACACTTAACTTGATATGCCTGGTGATGGGGTGCAGTCAGTATTTTGCCGATCTGCTTGCACGCCAGCCTGAATATTTCGAGATATTTGCCAATCCAGGAATGCAGGGAGGGCTGAAAACCAGTGCTAGTCTGCTTCGTGAAGTACGAGATCTGCTGAATGCCTGTCAGCAGCCCGAACTCAAGCGAGATGTGCTTCGCCGATGGAAAGCGCTGCAGATGCTGCGCATCGGTGTACGAGATTTAGGCGGACTGGCGGATATGCCACTCACGGCACGCGAGTTTTCAAATTTAGCGGATGCATGCGTTCAAGTAGCTTGTGAAATTGCCTACTATACGCTGCCCACATCGGATTTTACCACATCTTCGACACCAAATTCAGTATTCCCTCTGCCGTTTATGGTGCTCGCTATGGGTAAATTAGGTGGGCAGGAACTCAATTACAGCAGTGATATCGATCTGGTTTTCATACACGCAGATAATCTTCCAGAACGGATAACTCTAGAAAACAGCAGATCGCTGGAAACCACCGGATACTTGCTTCGAATTGCGGAGTCTGTTGTAAAAATACTTACCGAGGATTCTGCAAACGGACATGTTTTCCGAGTGGATATGCGCCTCCGTCCCGAAGGCCGTTTTGGGGCTCTCTCTCGTTCACTCTCGAGCTGCAGAGCGTATTACGAGAGCTGGGCGGAGAACTGGGAGAGGCAGGCGCTACTTAAAGTACGTTGCATTGCTGGTGATAGAGTGCTAGGGGAGTCCTTTCTGGAGATGATTGAGCCGTTCATATACAGAAAACAGGTTTCCATGACATTCCTGGAAGATATCCGCGCTAATAAACGCCGTATCGAAGAAAAATGTGCCTTCGATGGCGAGACATTCACCAATGTAAAGACAGGATATGGCGGAATTCGTGATGTGGAGTTTATCGTGCAGATGAAACAGTTGGAGTTTGGCGGAGTGTGGCCTCGTCTCAGAACTCCAAACACCCTTCACGCACTGCAGCGTTTGCGGCATCACGGATTTCTTTCCGCTTCCAGCTCTCAAGAGTTGAGTGATGATTACCAATTTATGCGAACACTGGAGCACCGCCTCCAGCTTCTGCATGGCTTCCAAACACAAATTCTTCCTGCCGAGACGCACATATCCGAACTCACCAAAGTAGCCAGGAGAATGGGATTCGGAAAGCTGGAATACTTCCGGCAGGAGCTTCAGAAAAGACGTGAGCGACTGCGTCACTATCTCGAAAATCTGTTCTACAATAGCTCAAGTACGAATGAAACCTTACATATATATCGTTCTCTCGAGATGAGTGACATTGAGCAGCTTCTGCTTAATATAGATTCAGCTATTGCGCGAGACCAACTGAGCAAAATACTATCCAATCTGGGTTTCAAAGACATAACTGCAGCGCTGAACGCACTTCAGCTTCCTATGAAAGGAAACGAGTTTGGAGGGATGCCGCCAGATACTCCTGTGAAATTTCTGAAAATTGCACGCACCTTGTTGGAGCAGTTAGCGCATTCTGCCAGCCCGGATGATGGATTGGCGGGTATTGAAACTATGGCTACTGCCGTCCCCAACCGTGCCCAGCTTTATGCCGCTTTTGATGAAAGCCCGGAACTACTCCGAAAAATGGTGCTTCTCGCATCGTCGGCCCCGTCTCTATTTCAGCAGCTTTGTCGCCATCAAGAATGGATGGAGTATCTTTTTTCCGAGGCGGAAGAAGAAGAGCCGTCTGCAGAGTCTCCCGCGCTATCCATTGAACCCATTCAGCCTCCAAACCCGTATAATGAGTTCTATGAAAAGCGGATGAAAGGTAGTAAAACTCACGCCGACAGGCTTGCTGTAACGGCGAAAATATATCAGCGTGAGTTTCTTAAGATAGGAGCAAGGGATGTGTGGGGAGAGCTGAACACGCGCGGTGTGATGCGAAATATTACTCTCCTGGCAGAGGCAACTCTAAACATTTTGATGGATATCTGCAAGACGGATATCGCTGGCAGGCATTCAGAGCCGGAACTGGCTAGATCAGCTCTGGATCAGGTGGCTGTGGTAGGTCTTGGTAAGCTCGGAGGGGCGGAGCTGGGCTATTCGAGCGACTGGGATGTAGTTTTTGCATTTGAGCCATTCTCAGAAAGCGCTGCTATTAAATCTGAGGTAGTATTTGATCTCGTGAACGAGCTTGTACAGAAAATGTTAGCTGTAGGCACCGAGCTTGAACCGTTAGGTGTACGTATCGAAATCGATCTGCGTCTGCGACCCTGGGGGAAAAAGGGTGCGCTTATTCAGACAATCGAAAGCTTTACTGACTACTACAGAACCGACGCCGAGACATGGGAGAGGCAGGCTGCCCTCAAAGCAAGATTCGTGGCTGGCAACTCAAAAGTGGGAAGAAACTTCGAAACTGTACTACAGGCAGTTAGCTTTGCACGAGGGGTAACTTCAGTTGAGGTAGAAACTATTCGAGATATGAAAAAACGTATCGAAAAGGAGCGCCTCAACCCCCGCAGCCTTTATACCGATCTTAAGCTTGGATATGGAGGGTTGAGTGATATAGAGTGGCTTGTGCAGATTCTCCAGCTTCGCCTTGGCCCATATCTCAAGTCAGTCAATATTCCAGGGACTCTGCGTGCTCTCACCGCCATCGCTTCGGTGCAGGCACTGGATATAGCAGAATCAGATACTCTACAATCGGCTTATCGAACTCTGACTCATATTCGTAACTCCATCTGGCTCACGACTGGCACGTCCCGAGATGAGCTGCCAGAAGACACTGCACGTCTTCGTATTTTGGCTAGGCAGTTGGGGTATACCGAGTCTTTTGGTCAATCTGCAGAATCGCAGCTCGCATCTGATGTAACTTCCACGATGGCTGAAGTGAGGCAGATTTTCCAGAATAGATTTAAATGATCAGGAACTCTACTGCGGTATAATGACAGTTACACTTTCGTCATCGAGGACGAGCATGAGCATAAGGATCAGGAATGACTCCAAGCATCTCTGCTGCACTATTTTTAATCGGAAGCTACCTTCTAGGATCGGTACCTTTTGGCTTTCTCATTGCAAAAGCGTGGAAGGGTGTGGACGTGCGCACTCTGGGCAGCGGCAATATCGGGGCAACCAATGTTGGCAGGGTCTGCGGGCCAAAAGTGTTTGCAGTCGTATTCTTTCTGGATGTTCTAAAGGGATTCGTGCCGCCAGCGCTATCTCGTCAGATGGGATTGTCAGCATCATGGCAGATCGCTGCGGCACTCCTGTCGATTGTCGGACATATCTATTCAATTTGGCTTGGTTTTAAAGGTGGCAAGGGCGTTGCCACCGGTCTTGGAGCCTTCCTCGGGGTTGCCTGGCAAGCAGGAATTACGGCATTTGTAATTTTCGTAACCGTGCTGATTGCATTTGGATGGGTTTCACTTGCATCAATAGCTGCTTGTATAGCACTTCCTACCTTTACAGCAGTGTTCAACAGCGGTGATCGTGTCCGGCTTGTTTTTGCCACCGTGGTATGCATGCTGGGAATCTACAAGCATCGCTCCAACATAAAACGTTTAGTGGCAGGTACAGAACCAAAAGTGAAAAGATTTGGTTCCAAGCCCTCACCCCCCGACCCCTTCTCCCAAAAACAGGAGGTGGGTGACTAAGGCATCGGTTTTACAATATTATATTAGGTTTTGATCTTAATATAACCGCATATCACACGAAGTGAGAAACAGGATACCAGCGATTTAAAACACCCCCTCTCCTGTTTTTGGGAGAAGGGGGCAGGGGGTGAGGGCTTGGAACCGATCTTAACTGATTTTGAATGGGATGGTGAACCAGAGATCGATGTAGTGGATGTCTCAGTGGATGTCGATGCGCCGGAACTCCAGCCATCCTACACCTATCGCGTGCCGGATGAACTGCTCACTCTGATCGACGTAGGTGCGTGTGTCCATGTCCCCTTCGCTGGTCGTGAAACCATCGGATATGTGCTGGCAATCCGAAAACTTCGCAGCTCTGCGCCACTCGTGGCAAAGTTGAAATCACTTCTAGGGTTGGTGGAAGATGGTGTGCGTATAAATACGGAGCAGCTTCATCTGGCTAGGTGGATGAGCGAGAAGTACGTGTGTAATCTGGTCGATGCAATCCGCTGTATCGCTCCCACCAATATGGGGGCACGTATCTCCAGGCAAATTCTACTGACAGATTGTGAGGTAACCAGTAAAGGATTTCCGCAGGCACAGGCAAGATTTATAGATATTCTGAGAACTGAAGGTGGATCTGCAGACTCCGAACTCATGCGCAAGGAGATGGGCAAAGCATTCTATGGCGCCTACACTGCACTTAAAAGAAAATCTGTTGTTAGAGATACAAGGGCGCTTGCACGTGCTAAGACAGTCGCGAAGACCGTTAGTGTGTTTAGTCTGGGGAGGGCGGTTGGCCAGCTAAAGATCGAAGGAACTCAGGGCAGCCGTAGATCGCCCCAGCAGGAGCGGATATTAAGCCTGCTGGCCAAACAGGAAGCGGAGAGTGGTGAACCGCTAACTTCTGCAGACATAACCTCGCTGACCGAAACTTCTGATGCTACTCTTCGCGGTCTGGTGAGCAAGGGATTGGTGGCTCAAAGCACACGCAGCGTTCGAAGAGCACCTGTGATTTCGCCAAAATCGTTCACCTCTCCTCCAAATTTCACTCCCAGCCAGCGAATCGCCACGGGCTTGCTTCGCCGATGTCTGCAGACTGGCGCACAGGAGACTGTACTGCTATTTGGTGTCACAGCCAGCGGGAAAACCGAAGTATACCTGGACGCGATCTCTCAGACGCTGGCACTAGGAAAAACTGCGATAGTCCTCGTGCCAGAGATTGCGCTGACTACACAGGTTCTCGATGTATTCATTGGTAGATTTGGGGATCTGGTAGCGGTGATCCACTCCCGTCTATCTGAAGGTGAGAAGCACGATGAGTGGCGGCGTATTCAATCTGGTGAAGCAAAGATAGTAGTTGGTGCACGATCTGCCGTGTTCGCGCCTATCGAAAATATCGGGCTGATAGTGGTGGATGAGGAGCATGAAGCGAGTTATAAGCAGGATTCAAATCCACGTTATAATGCACGAGAGCTGGCAGCCGAGCGCGCAAGATACTCCCACGCAGTTTTGCTTCTGGGAAGCGCTACCCCGTCACTGGAGAGTTTCTACGCCTGCGTAGGTCCACGAAAACGACATATTCGGAAAGGCAGCGAGTCTCGAAATGGAGACAGCAACGCTCTGCCGAATGCAGCAAAAACCCATCTTGTGGAGATGGAGACCCGTATCGATAATCGGCCGCTGCCTACAGTGGAGGTGGTGGATCTTCGAGAGGAGTTCAAAAAACGGAAAGCGATGTTCTCTCTTCGTTTGACAGAGGCTATTCAGGCAAGGCTAGCTGCCAGAGAGCAAATTATTCTTTTTCTCAACCGCAGAGGTTATGCCTCGTTTATTCTCTGTAGAGACTGTGGCTATGTAGCCAAGTGCCCACACTGTGCCGTCTCTCTCGCATATCATTCGTACGATCGCACTTTGAAATGCCATCACTGCGAGTATGCAGGCCCGGCGCCTCAGATATGTCCGGACTGCCGCAGCGCTAAAGTCAAAGCATTCGGTTTGGGCACAGAAAAAGTGGAAGAAGAGGTAAGAATCTGCTTTCCTGAGGCGCGCGTTGTTCGGCTGGATAGAGATACAACCGCGAATAAGGGGGAGCATGCGCGTATCCTGAATGAGTTCCGAACGGGTGAGGCCAATATTCTGATAGGAACCCAGATGGTGGCAAAAGGACTCGACTTTCCCAGCGTGACTCTGGTAGGCGTGGTGAGCGCCGACACCTCTATTAATATGCCGGACTTTCGTGCAGCAGAACGAACATTCCAGCTTCTCACACAGGTGGCCGGGCGTTCGGGGCGAGGTGAGAAACCGGGAGAAGTGATTATACAGACCTTCAGCCCGGATCACTATGCGGTTCAGGCTGCGGTCAGCCAGGACTATCGTGCTTTTTATGAAAAGGAGATTATTTTCAGAGAGGAGCTGAAGTATCCTCCCTTCACCCGATTTGCAAATATGATCTCCGTAGATGAGAAAGAGAAACCTGCAGAACTTCGGGCAGTGGCATTAGCGGCAGCACTTGAAAAAGTAGTTCCAGAAGATATCGAGATAATCGGGCCTTCCCCTGCCCCGATTACTCGGCTGCGAGGGATGTATCGATTTCATGTCGCACTGAAAGCTTCGCCTGAAGCGCCTCTGGCTGATTATGTTCGGCAGGCGGTCAATACTTTTCAAACGAATCAGCGCATGAGTATTCATATCGATATGGATCCACTCTCAATGTCGTAACTAACCTGACCCCCTTGCCATTTGCCCTCATCCCCTGCCCCCTTCTCCCAAAAACAGGTGAAGTGGGATTCAACCTCACCCCAGCCCCCTCTCCCGTCTTGTTCGTTCCTCGCAAAGGAGAGGGGGTGTTTCAGTAGGAATATTTCAGTCCATGCTGGGAGCCTAAGCGACCGGAGATGGACTTCGCAATTCCAGACCAGTACTTTAGTGTCGCGACGACACATCAATGGTTATGCTGCACGAAGAAGTTCCTTCAGTTCTAATTTGGTTTCTACATCGTACTCTTTTTTGATGTATCGAGTTTTTAACAATTTATTGAAGGTACTGCTGTCGACAGGCTTGGAGAAGAAATACCCTTGGCCAAGATCACAGCCCATACCTTGAAGCTGCAGTAACTGGTCCTTATTTTCAATTCCTTCGCCTGTCACATCTAGATTTAATGCCCTGCACAGCATGATTATTGTCTGTACAATTGCAGCCGGTTGAGGTTCACACCCCATGATATTGATGAAGGACTGATCAATCTTTACAGTATTCACTGGCAATCTTCTGAGGTATGCGAGTGAGGAGTATCCAGTCCCAAAGTCGTCGACTGCTAAAAGCACGCCCAGATCCTTGAGTGCGTTCATTTTGTCAATGGCAGCCTCCACATCATCGATCATGGCGCTTTCTGTAATTTCCAGCTTCAGCCCAGATGGCTTTAGTCCAGTCTCTTGTAAGGTATCCCTCACCAAACCTAAGAGGTTTTGACTTTGGAACTGTCTTCCGGATAGATTAACACTCATCACGAAATTTCTACTTTCGCCGAATTCATCCTGCCAGGACTTGGCTTGTATACATGCTTCACGTAGTACCCATGCGCCGATTGGCACAATAAGCCCGGTCTCCTCGGCTAGTGGAATAAACTTAGCTGGAGAAACCAGCCCTAATGTGGGATGCTGCCATCGAATGAGCGCTTCACCACCAATAATTTCACCAGTTTCTAGATGTAGTATTGGCTGATAAAGCAATCTTAACTCGCCGGATTCCAGCGCATTTCGAAGGCCACTTTCGAGCTCTAATCGTTC
>JANXSG010000242.1 GCA_025352825.1 Chthonomonadaceae bacterium
ATATGAGGCGCTTTCGATATCTGCTTCTGAATACGCTCATTCGGAGATGGCATCAGAGCCTTCAGAGCATCATCACCGGGTGGAAGGGGCGCAAGGCTGTCCAGTCACGGGAACTTGCCGCCCACCTGGGCGAGATACTCCTTAAACTTACTCTCCAGCATCTCGCTGCGCTGAGCCTGCAGGTCACGCTCAGTCTGAAGCTGCTCCATCTTCTGCAGCAAGTCCAGAATAACCTCAACTCCCGCCAGGTTCACACCCATCTCCTGCGTAAACCGGCGGATCTGCCTCAGCCGCTCCACATCAGAGTTCGAATACAGCCGATTCTTGCTCTTCCTCTGCGGGTTCACCAGGCCAAGGCGCTCGTACAGGCGGATCGTCTGCGCATGCATCTGCGTCAGAGTAACCACCACCCCGATCATATATACAGGCTCAGATTCATCGTGCGAAGTCATAGCTGCTGCTCACCTCCGGCCTTCGGAGCCGCAGCGCGCACCGGATCATGCCGGATATTCGCCAGCTCCTGCAGCAGAGTACGTTCCGTCTCATTCAAGTCGCGCGGCACTGTAATCTTCACGCGCGCATACGAATCCCCCAGCTTCCTATCCCGCAGCGCAGGCATCCCCTGGCCCGTAAGCCGCATCTTCTGCCCCGTCTGTATACCCGGCGGAACTATCAACTGGCGCTTCTTCGCGTCCAGAGTCTCCACCGTCACCTCGCCGCCCAGCGCCGCCACCGTGTAAGGGATCGCTACATCGAAATAGATATCCTGCCCATCGCGCTCCAGCTTCGGGTGCGGCAAAACATGCAGCAGCACGTACAGGTCACCCTTGCTCCCCGCCGCATCCGCCGCACCCTGCCCGGCAAGTTTCAGCCGAATGCCTTCCCACGAGCCAGCCGGAATAGTCACCTGCCCCGAGCGGGGAGAGCTGATACGCCCCTGCCCCCGGCACCGATTGCACAACCCCCGATTGAGGTCGAACTGGCCCCGGGCATTCTTCTTCTGCCCGACCCCGCCACACTCCGGGCACACATCCTCAACCGCAACACTGATCCTCTGAGAGACACCCTTATACGCATCCTCCAGCGAAATATCTATGCTAAACTCGACATCTTCTGCCGGCGCCGACGATGTTCCCGTATCAAAACCAGAAGCCCCGCGCCGCCCTTTATTACCAAACATCTTCTCGAGGAAATCATCGAAATTTATACCCGAGGCGCTGTCCTGGCTCCCGAACGGCGATCCTCCGGCAAACCCGCCCGCCCCACCAGTACTTCCAGCGGGAGGCTGCTGCTGCATCCGCTGCCACATATCGCCATACTGATCGTATTTTTTCCTCTTATCTACGTCAGAAAGCACATCATACGCTTCCTGGATTTCCTTAAATTTCTCCTCTGAGCTTTTACTTCCAGGGTTGATATCGGGATGATGCTTTCGGGCAAGCTTACGGTGTGCCTTCTTAATGTCATCCTGAGATGCATTTCGAGGCACTTCCAGAAGTTTATAGTAGTCCTTACCTTCCATTCAGACTTCACCCCCGAATAGACGCCGGGTTTTATCCCCGGCGTCTATTCCCTCATCCCCCGACCCCCTCTCCCGAAGCTTCGGGAGAGGGGGTGACTTTGGCATGAGGCTATTATTTTCCGTCCAGTTCTAGATAAATCCCAAACTCCCCTTCCACGCTATGGATGAGTGGGAACCAATGATTTATAGTTCCCCTTCTCCCGAAGCGTCGGGAGAAGGGATCGGGGGATGAGGGTTGTCTATGGTTTGAACTCGGTATCGATAACCGTCTCATCATGATGATGCTCTTCTGCTGGAGTTTCCGGCTGAGTATAGTCTGCATCATGTCCATTCTGATCAGCGCCCTCCGCAGCAGTCGCCTGCTGATAGAGCAGTTCAGACAGCTTGTAAGTAGACTGTTCCAGCTCTGTTGTCAAGCGTTGCAGTTCTTCCAGTCCCGTGTCGTTTGCATTCAGAGCCGTACGCAGGTTGCTGATGTTGGTCTCCACAGTCGCCTTCAAATCTGCCGGAGCCTTTTCGCCCACATCCTTGATCTGTTTCTCAGTGGAGTATATAAGCGATTCCGCCTTATTTCTAGATTCGGCACGCTCTCGCATCGCCTTATCTTCGTCGGCATGTGCCGCCGCTTCCCGCACCATGCGATCGATATCGTCCTTGTTCAAACTACCTGTGCCGCTGATCGTTATTTTCTGCTCCCGGCCGGTCGCCTTGTCTCGTGCAGAGACGCTCACAATTCCGTTTGCATCGATATCGAATGTAACTTCGATCTGAGGAATTCCCTTCGGAGCCGGTGGAATACCAGTCAGCTGGAAATCGCCCAGCAGTTTGTTCGCCCCAGCCATCTCGCGCTCACCCTGATAACACTTGACATGCACGCTCGACTGGCCATCTTCCGCAGTGCTGAACACTTCGCTCTTTCGAGTAGGAATAGTAGTGTTCCGCTCAATCAGCTTGGTCATAATTCCACCCAGGGTCTCAATACCCAGCGAGAGCGGGGTCACATCCAGTAGCAGGATGTTTGTACCGGTGGTGTTGCCTTCCGAAGCGAGCACACCTGCCTGAACCGCCGCGCCAATCGCAACTACTTCATCCGGGTTTACTCCCTTATTGGGTTCCTTGCCTCCACCCAGTTGCCGTACAAGATCCTGAATCATCGGCATTCGAGTAGAGCCTCCGACAAGTACGATCTCATCGATATCAGAAGGTTTGAGTTTGGCATCAGAAATCGCCCGCTCAAATGGCCCCTTACATCTCTCGACGAGATCGCGAGTCAGCTCTTCGAATTTCGCGCGGGTAAGGTTTACATCCAGATGGACTGGACCTTCAGGTGTGCTGCTGATGAAGGGGAGGTTGATGTTGCTCTGAGTAACATTCGAAAGCTCGATCTTAGCCTTCTCCGCCGCTTCACGAACTCGCTGGAGCGCCTGCTTATCCTTTTTGATATCGATGCCGTTCTCTTTGCGGAACTCATCTGCGACATAATCCACAACCCGTTGATCCCAGTCGTCACCACCAAGATGAGTGTCACCGCTGGTGGATAGAACTTCAAGAACTGAGCCGCCGTCTTCCGTCTTACCGATTTCCAGAAGCGACACATCGAAGGTACCACCACCTAAATCGAACACAAGAACTTTTTCTTCTTTATTCTTGTCAAGCCCGTATGCAAGCGCTGCCGCTGTCGGTTCGTTGATAATGCGCAGAACTTTGAGTCCAGCAATATCCCCCGCATTTTTTGTGGCGGTACGCTGCGCATCGTTAAAGTAGGCGGGCACGGTGATGACAGCCTCTGTAACCGGCTGGCCAAGATAAGACTCGGCATCTGCTTTCAGTTTCTGAAGGATCATCGACGATATCTCTTCAGAGGAGTAGCTCTTTCCATCAATCGACACTTTATCATTGGTACCCATTTTGCGCTTGATGGAAATGATAGTACGATCAGGGCTTATAATAGCCTGTCGTTTAGCGCCCGAGCCAACGAGCCGTTCACCAGATTTATTGAATCCAACAATAGATGGTGTGATACGGCTGCCTTCAGCGTTTGCAATAACGGTCGGTTCTCCGCCTTCGATGACGCAGACAACCGAGTTTGTTGTTCCTAAATCAATGCCTACTGCTTTACCCATTTTCGTTTTACCTCCGAATGGCCACTTTGGCCTAAATCTAATCGCTCAAGTCGTCAGGATATGTTATAATAGTTATTATACCAATTGAGTGTATTGTTGTCAAGTGATATTAAAACTTTTTAGAAAGCATATTGAATGTCGGCTCCTACACATCTAACGCAGTCAATTACATCAGGTTCCATTAATATTAAATATCCTTTGGAACCAACTATCTATGCAGATCAACGCATTTATTCCAATGGGGCAGCATTTGCGAAAATGAAGGGGTGACGCGGTCATTCGTCGAATTTAATGTAGCTAATTAATTAACGAGTTCAGGAGATGGTGATGATTACTGATAAATTGTGTAAATCTGTGGTATGGGGGCTTTTAATACTGGCTGCTGCCGGTGTCAATGCATCCCCCAGAAGAACGCAGGAGAGCAGCGCGACAAAGAACCTGGCGATTCAGTATGGGGATAGCCCGTGCGGTATGGTAATGCATGGAAAGCCTGTCACACGTGGGTGGAAGTCGCTTATCGATGGCAAGACCCTGAACGGTTGGCAAGGTGAAAAAGGCTACTGGGATGTAAAAGAAGAAGCAATTGTTGGCACGTCTCCTCCTAGCACCCCTCACCACCACTACCTGCTCTCCAAAAAGGACTATAGTGATTTTGAACTCCATGTGGACGTGAAGTTAGTAGGATACAACAGCGGAGTATGTATTCGAATTTCTCCTGAAACCTACGACAGTGTTCCAGGATACCAGGTAGATATGGGTGACGGCTACTGGGGATGCCTCTGGGAAGAGCACAAGAGAGCTAAAAAAGTGATCGACTATCCGAAAGAAAAAGTCGATACTATCTTACATCGCGATGATTGGAATCACTACTACGTCCGAGCTATCGGTCACCATATCACCATATTCCTAAATGGTGTTCAGACTGGGGATGTCGAAGATCCCGAAGGACTATCAAGCGGCCCTCTCGGATTCCAGCTATGCCATGGTGGAAATGAGGTGGCATCCTTCAAGAACATGTATATCAAGCTGCTTAAACCGGCAACAAAGGGTACGGCTCCCGCGCCGCCAGAAGTAGTCGTGCAATAGCCCAGATGACGCCGGGGTTGATGGAGCTGTGAATGAAACTTTTGGTTCGCCGGGGTTGAAAACCCCGCGCTGGATTTGTAAAGCCCACCTCTGTTCGCTAGTCGGCTCCCTGAATGGGCTGAGGACTCCGATTTAGTCACCCCCTCTCCCTTGCGAGGAACGAGCAATCTGGGAGAGGGGGCAGGGGGTGAGGTTAAAGATAATATTTTGCAGAGGAGTTTTGCATGAGTGAAAAAGTTCGGATAGGAATTGTTTCGTTTGCCCATGGGCATGTCAACGCCTACGCGCATCAGATTAAGACATTTGATGATGCTCAGCTTGCAGCCTGCTGGGATGATGACGAGATTCGTGGAAGACAGAATGCGGAGACATTCGCAATCGATTATCATGATGACCTTAGATTTCTGCTCGCACGCCCGGATATCGACTGTGTGATCATTGCCAGCGAAACAAATAAACACGCTGATATTGCAATCGCCGCCATGGAAGCAGGTAAATCTGTTCTCCTGCAAAAACCGATGGCGATTACTCTTGAAGACTGCGATAGAATTATCGAAGTGCAAAAAAGAACTGGCGTCTGGTTTAGTCTAGCTTTTCAGATGCGAGTTGATGCACAAAACATTCTCATGAAAAAAATGGTGAAGGACGGAGTTATTGGCAAGGTGGGCACCATTCGCCGCAGACACTGTATCCCCGTGCTCTTCAACAAAGCGTTTATAGAAGGCACGAGTAAATGGCACATCAGCGCCGAGGCAAATAAAGGGATGTTTTTTGATGATGCTATACACGCCATTGACTGGCTGATCTGGACAATGGAACGCAAACCAATAACCGTATTTTCTGAAATAGACAATGTTCTGACTGACTGCGCGCCTGATGATACCGGGCTGGCGCTATTTAGATTTGCAGACGGCGCGTTTGGCGAAGTGTACAATTCGAGCGTAACCTGGGCGGCTGAGAATACAACGGAGATATATGGGGACAAAGGCGTGATTATCCAAAATCACGGCGATAGCCCTTCATGCGGAATTAAGCCGCCTCATCCGATTGGAGTGAAGCTGTTTGAGTCGGAACGACCGGAGCTAGGCTGGCAGGATCAGGGCATTCCCATTCCAGAGGGGCACGGCGAGAGAATATCAGGAGTAGCACGTCCTTTCATCGATGCCTACAAAGCAGGAATTCCAATGTGCAGCGCGGAAGAAGGGCGGGTTTCGGTTGAGCTATGCTTAGCGGCGTACCGCTCATCAGAATCCGGCACTCGCATTAAAATATCGAACATGTAACAGTTCAAGGATGGCGTAGACTGGAGGCATCAGCAGCTCGATCGGACGGCTGGAAGCCAACCCATGGGAACGCCATCATGCTCAAGCTGGCCGTCTTGAGCATGATGGCAGTACCTGGCTCATAGGTTACCGGCTGGGAGTTTATCACGGTAACATCAGCAGAGATTAGTAGGCTTTAAATCAGAGTACGACAGCGGTATCTCCCACGGAGATGTCGCCATCTGCCACCACTATCGCCATCATCCCTAGCCGTCCGGCAGCATCGACTGGTTTGCGAGCCTGATACCTTTCGAATTTTGCGCAGCCTGTGCGAGGCTCAATCACTTCAATAATCGCACTATCTCCGATTTGTAATCTCGATCCGACGGGCAGTGCGTCTACATCTATTCCCGAAACAATTAGCTGTTCACCGAGTTGCCCGGGAGCAGCTTCAAAACCTTCTTTCGAGAGCTGCTGAACTTTCGCGTGTGCCATAATATTGAGCTGTCTTTTAGCGCTCCCGCCTTTCATGTCCCCTTCAATTCCATGACCAGCCACTAACCGAGCCCCCATCATAGGAAGGCGTGTAAATCCATTTTCGATGGAAGCCGCCTCTAAAGGCTTGTAAACTATACTTATAAGTTCGCTCATCATTCATCTCCTAATCTTTAGAAATATTCGGAATACAATGTATTCTCCTTCGAATTTGTAAGATTTAAATAGTATGAGGTAATTGCTAGTCGGATATACACGCATATTTCACTCCCTCACCCCCTGCCAGCAATCATCCCCCTGACCCCCTTCTCCCAAAAACAGGAGAAGGGGGAATCTTGATCGTTAAATCGTTGGTTTCCAGTCTCTCACATCGTGGGACATTTACTTATATTAAGATCAAAATCTTAAATACTTTTGAAAAACCGATGCCATAGTCACCCCCTCTCCTGTTTTTGGGAGAGGAGGCAGGGGATGGGGGCGTGAACGAGTTTTTCAACTACTTTGAGACTTATGCAATCACCTCAGTATAGATATGCTTTGCAACTACTTCAGTATTGGAATAAGAGTACCTCATGAATATCATTGATGATTGCATTAGTCGTGGAGCCATTGCGTTCGAGGTGGGTGGTACGATTCAGCGCTTTGACGCTCTTAATAGGCATCTTGCAATATATTTTAGATCTGTACATGGGTAAATCTTCCATAAGGCCAGGAAGGATGAACGGCCTTCCAGCAGCCGGTGTGGACTGTGGCAGTGAGTTATACGCGATGAAGTGAACTCTTATGGTTTTTGTTTTGGGATCGTCCGTAATAACTGTTTCCACATTTGCGGGAGCGCTTATCTGCACAAGAGGCTTCGGGTTAAGAAAGTGAATGCAGTTACTCAGAAGCTTTCTAGCCTCAGCGACATGAAAATCAGAGGCGGCTGCATAGTCTGGTGAGCCTGCAAAGGTGAGTACAATGCCTTTGCCAATTCGATTAATAAGCATTGCCGGTCCCCCCTGAGCCTCGGCGCTCATAGGAAGAAACGTTCCCTCGCTTCCTTCTGTCTGCCTCGACGTTCGATATGGCTGGAGCAGGCTTCCAATTGGCATCGCAGTCGTAGGTTCATACTCCACTGCTGGCCCTTCCACCAGGAAGTTGGATTCATGCGGGATAGCGGTGAGAATTTCCGGATATTTAAGAGCGCAGCGGGTGTCAAAACCCACCCAGTTATCCTTAGTATCGAGCCTGCGTTTGACTTTCGCTCCAGTCAACTCTTCTAAATTTGAGCGAGAGAGTGGCTTGCCATAATGGTCGTACATTCCGCTCTGACCGGTAATGATCAGCTTGCCGCCTTCTTCGACGTAATGCTTGAAAAGACCGACTTCCTGATCTGATAAGATTGTCACGCCGGGGAGACACACCACTGGAAACTCTCTGAGTTTAGTAAGCGTCACACTCTCATCAAATAGAACTCCAGCCATTAGGTGTGCATAGACACATGCCTTGTGTGCTCCCTGGAAACTCTGAAAATATTGAGCGGGCGAATCACGGCCTGTCCAATCACGGGATCGAGCGCTGAAGTAGAGCCCCACTTCATA
>JANXSG010000244.1 GCA_025352825.1 Chthonomonadaceae bacterium
GCCTGGAATTGCTGGATTTATACTTTCCATTGGTATGGCAGTAGATGCCAACATCCTAATATTCGAACGTGTTAAAGAGGAACTTAGGAGTGGTAAAACTCTCCGGACCGCGATAGATGTTGGATTTAAGCGCGCATTCACCGCTATTTTCGACTCGAATGCGTGTACTATCCTAACATGTTGTGTACTCTACTACTTTGGCACTGGTCCAATACGCGGATTTGCGCTTACTCTGGGACTGGGCGTAGCTGTAAGTATGTTCACAGCAATCACAGCTACCAGGACATTTTTGTTTGCCCTCGTCGGAATGAACAGCGCTCAAAATGCATCACTGTATGGTGTTGCACATCAATGGACTCCCGACCTCAAGGTTATGAGCCGAAAAGCATTGTGGATTGGCCTTTCACTTGCAATTATCGTTCCTGGAATTGGTTTTTGGGCTGCTGGCGGAATTAAAAAGAGTATCGACTTCCGTGGAGGCACTGAAATTCGAATGCCCTTTGCCGACCGCCACACGGCAGATCAGATTCAGAAAGCCCTGGTTCAGGTCAATAAAAGATACGCTGACAGCCGCGTAGTTGTGTCTAGCGATCCTGCTGCAGCAGCAAAAGTTGCCTACATCACCACAGAGCGTCTTACCGATCCTCAGCGGCTGGAAGTGATCGACGCCATGGTGAAAAATGTGGGTACGCTCACTTCAGGCACCACTGTCACCGACGTGGGATACGATAATGTGAGTGGTACGATATCGGGTGAGATGACCTGGAACGCAATTCTCGCAGTCATCTATGCATCTATTCTTATCGTACTCTATCTGGCTTTCCGCTTCTCCATTGGTGGATTCGTCGAAGGCCTCAAGTACGGAACTTGCGCGGTGGTAGCCCTGCTGCATGATGTTCTGGTAGTATGGGGCTCGTTCGCATTCCTGGGGTGGTGGCTGAACTGGCAGGTCGACAGTCTCTTTGTTACCGCAATGCTGACCGTCATAGGATTCTCGGTTCACGACACTATTATCGTATTTGATAGAGTGCGTGAGAACCTTCAGCACCGTGTCAAAGGCGAAACATTCAGCCAGATAACCGATCGCAGCATCGATCAGACAATCTCGCGTTCCGTCAAGACTTCCTTCACGGTTGTATTGACCCTCACAGCGCTGTTCATCGCGGGTGGTTCAGGAATTCATCAGTTCTCCGCCGCCCTATTGATTGGTATCGTGAGTGGAACGTATTCATCGATTTTTAACGCCAGCGTACTTCTAGTATGGTGGAAACAGAGTGACATAGGGCAAGGCATAACCTCTACAGGGTCTGGGAGCGCCCCAAGATCAGGTGTCAAAGCGAAATCGTTGGAATCTCTTCCAGGAGATAGACCGATGGTGCCTTCCGGCAGAGGAGCCACGGCTAATTCAGATTCTAGCCAGAATGAAGGCAATGGTGGAGGTGAACGAGCTTCCGGTACTTCAGGCGGTGCACCACGACGCCAGCCAGTTCGCAGGAGGCGTATGTAGTCCATTGTTTATGTTTACAGATAAATTGGGTGAACAGCAATGCAGGTAGCACAAGGTAGATCTGATGCTTCAGTTAGTGCAGTTTGGCGGCTGCTTCTTCGAATTCTGCTCGCTGTAGGAATCGTTTATGCGTGCTATCGTCTGCGCAGCATCATCACAACTCTTTTTATCGCGTCGATTATCGCGTATGTGCTTGATCCTTCTGTGGAGTGGCTCTGTCGTAATCGACACTTTGTAGCCATCCATTATGGCATCGCACGAGTGAGTTTCTCCCTCAAATCATTACCAAAGCGGAAATCATCGAATTTAGCAGAAAGCACTTCTCCATTCCGAATGCGCCGCCATGGCCTCCGCTCCTCCGCTACTCTCTACATGTTTGTCATCTCTATTCTCGTGCTCTGGAAAGGCACGGCTCTCATTATAACTCCTTTTGTGGCGGAGATCAAAACTGCTACCAGCGATGCTGGCCGAGAGCAGCTGATGAAAAACAAACAGGACCTCATAGATAAGTATGATAATTTTGTTCCAGATTGGGCGCGGTCTCAAAAGATAGAAGAGCAGATTAAAAAAACCGATATATCCAAAACTGCCCAGGCAATCCTTGGAGATGTAGGTAAGCAGATATTAGAGAATCTAAAAAATGTAGTCGAAGTAGTTCTGTTGCCAGTATTAGCATTTTATTTTCTCATAGACGGAAAGACGCTCAAGCATGAATTTGTATCTTTAATTCCTCGTAAACGTATCAAAGAGACACTGAGAATTTTGCGAGAATTCAATCAGATCATGCGGGCGTTTGTACTCGCGCAGTTTATTCTATGCACATTGGCAGGTGTGGTGGTAGGATTGTGGCTTGCTCACCTCCACGTACCTTACCCATTTATACTGGGAGTTCTAGCCGGAGTCACCCGTGCAATACCAATTATCGGACCAATTATTGGCGGTATCCCCATCATTTTGCTTGCATGGGCTTCAAGCAGCTTCACAACAGGGCTTCAAGTGCTCGCATTTTTCACCTTAATGCACTTCGCAGAGAGTAAATTTATTATGCCGGTGCTTATCGGCGACAGCATGGAGCTGCACCCAGTTGTCATTATAGTCGTATTGATTGTAGGTGGTGAGATTGGCGGGATATTAATTGGCGGCCAGCTCGGCGCCCTGCTTGGAATGTTTTTTGCAGCTCCGCTGGCCTCTATTGCGAGAGTTATAATTAGGAGATATTGGCTTCAATTAAAACACGACCGTATCAACCCTCCACCAAGTTCGAACGGAAATTTGCACTCCCCCGTGGAAAATGGATATATTTCCGGGCCGATTGTTTGACGCATAAAAAGTGTAAAATTATTTTTATTAACTGGATAATCCCTATTAGTGCTATAATATATTGCTAATAAGAATCCAAGGTTAAAAGATTAAATTACTCTTTTTATAATATTTTATTATAAAAAGAAGGATGATTTAACGCGCCTGTCGAATTACATCAAGGTATCGTGACAGAATAAATTACTGCCGGTGATTGTTTTCATATTTTATACCGTTGATTTTTAGTGTCTTGGAACAGAATAAGGCAGTACGTGCATTTCACGAGCGCTGCATTTATAATATTTTATTATTGACGATTTAACCCCGTCATTATTTTCAACCAGAAGCTACGCATAGAATTCGGGCAGGATCCGGCTATGTTCAGCACTGAGAGGAGTGGATTGCACTATGTCAGACGAGATGGTTCAGGAAAAGGCAGCAGCGTCTGTCGCGGTGACTGAGATTGGTTCCGAGGCGAACCATGCCAGCACAGCGGTGGAGACGCCAGAAGTCTCTTCCGAAGTTACCTCCCCTGAGGCGGTAACAGAAGAACCGGCTCCGGCCCAACACGTCGCGCCCATCGCAACGAACGACACGCCTGCGCCGTCTTCAACTGAAGAAAATTCAGAAACAGAATCAGCAGGAATGGCGTCGGTTCCCGCTCCCCGAACTGACATAGGTGAGTTCGAACAGGAGATGCAGGCGCTTGGCGAAGGCGCCCATTTCTCGCAATCATTACGACCACTTCTCGAAGGTGATGTCATTACTGGAACGGTCATGAAAGTCGACCGTGAAGGGGTTCTTGTCGATGTAGGGGCTAAGTCAGAAGGTATTATTCGGTTAAATGAGCTTTCTCGTGATGCCGTCGCGAATGCTAACCCTGAAAATATCGTGAGTGTTGGTGAAAAAATTAGAGTGTACGTCATTGAGCCTGAAAATCAGGATGGAAATCCTATTCTATCCAAGAAGAGAGCTGATTTTGAACAGGCATGGGAGAGAGTTCAGCAGGCAAAAGACAGCCAGGAAACACTCCATGCGATGGTGAGTGACAGGGTCAAGGGCGGTCTGGTAGTCGATCTTGGTATTCGAGGCTTTGTGCCGGCTTCTCATGTGGGCAGCGGAAGTCTGAAAAATAATTTGGATAAATATATAGGGCAGACTCTTGCTCTCAAGGTTATCGAAGTCGATAAAGAGCGCAGGAAAGTAGTTCTTTCCAATAAGCTGGCCGCTTCCGAAGAGCGAGATGCAAAAAGTACGGAAACAAAATCCTCCTTAACGGTTGGGCAGACTAGGCATGGTACTGTACGGCGGCTTACCAACTATGGCGCATTTATTGATCTCGGTGGAATTGACGGACTGCTGCACATTTCAGAAATGAGTTGGTCACGGATAAATGATCCCAAGGAAGTACTGCGGGAAGGTCAAGATCTCGACGTTCTGGTGCTCAAGATGGATCTGGAGAACAACAGAGTGTCGCTCGGACTGCGGCAAATCCTTCCAGATCCCTGGACTACCATAACAGAGCACTATAAAGAAGGCGATGTTATAACAGGGAAAATCACCAGGATGGTGCCATTCGGCGTTTTTGTGCAAGTGAATGGCGGAGTTGAGGGAGTCGTTCCGAACGCTGAGCTGCCGCGTAACAGGATGAACAAAAGCGGTGAACCGATTGCTGTCGGGGACGAGATTGAAGTTAAGGTGATTGGTCTTCGTCCAGATGAACGCAAGATGACACTTTCCGTACGGGCGCTGATCCCGCCTGAAGAGGTCACTCCCCGTGTATCCGCTCCTCCCCGTGAAGGAGGAGCTCCTCCTCGCGATGGGGCAGCAGACCGGGCTCCTCGTGAAGGAGCAGTGGAACGCAAACCTAGACGAAGTGAAAGAGATCGTGATGAACGAGAAGACTACACTCGTTTCGCTCCTGGAAGGCAGCCAGAACCCAGGTACACTATTGGTGATGCGATAGCAGCGCAAAGAAAAGAACGCACAAAGCGTGAACGCCGTACTGCAGAGTTTGAAGAAGACGATCTGACTAAAATAGAAGAAGAGATTATGGCTGAACCTGTGGTGGAAGTAGTGGCAGTTGAAGATGAGGTCTGATAGCAATCGGCAGCATTGATCATGAAAAATGGATGCAGGTTGATCGGGGTGACGGGGGGAGTAGCTTCCGGCAAAAGCCTGGTGATGGAGTTACTCAAGGAAAAAGGGGCAGTCTGCTTCAGTGCGGACCAGGCCTCAAGAGTGGTGGCAGGTCGAAACACCTGCGTTCTCGAAATGCTGAAAAGCTGTTTTGGAGATAGCATACTTTTGCAGGATGGCAGCCTAAATCGCGCAAATTTAGCTGCAGCCATTTTTAGCAGCACCGAATCTAAAGAAACCGTGGATCGCATCATGCATCCTCCCATTCTACGCTTGCTGCGTGCTCAGATGGAAGGGGCACAAGACGACCTATCTTTTGGAACGCTAATTGCTGTGGAAGTTCCATTGCTGTTTGAAACTGGAATGCAGTCGTGGTTTGATAAGACGATAGTTATAAGTTCGAACGAACCACTGCAGACAGTACGTCTGAAGCATAGGAATGGGCTGTCCGAATCTGAGGCTAGCAGGCGAATAGCTTCCCAATGGCCAATGGAGTTGAAAGCTGCGTATGCAGATATAGTTATTCCGAACGATGAGAGTATAGAGAAATTACAAGAACGAGTGGATGATATTTGGCACTTACTTTGAACTCGAACACATGTTTTTGGCGATTTCACACATTAATTTCTCCATTCATAAAAATAAGTGTTGCGTTCTTATTGCCATTGTGTTATAATCGCACGATGGTTGGTTGAAACTGATCAGAATACAGGTAAAACCTGTAAGCATTGGAAGTAGCCGCACTGTATAGTGTGAGACAAAATAAACCGATTTCCAGCGCTGACGCACGATCATATAACCTATAGCCGGTATCTCTCCCCGACCGGCAGTGCAGGATTCCCCCCTGAACGTACGAAGCGTGTTTTTCCTAGGAGGTATGACTCGCCTTGAATAGAGCCAACCCGTATCGAACAATCCTGCAACTCTTTATCTCCGCTGCATTGATGGTACTTTTCGTTAGCCTTTCGCTGGCGCAAGGCAGAACTCGAGGCCCAGGTAAAGGTTCTGGTGTTTTTGCTGCCCCGATTGCTACACAGCATACCTACATGGGCGACGCAGTAAAGCTTCCTGTGAGTATTACTAAGCGTGCGTGGAAGAAAAAAGGAAGTCGTGCGCCTGGAGATAGCGGTGTCTCCCGCCAGACAACTCTTATATCGCGGCAGGATCCTACAAATCTTAATTCAACCACTTCCACGCTAGCCCAGGAACAGCATCCCTTCTGGACTGCGGACGAACGATATATCTATTTCGATTCGGATCGAACAAGTTCCACAGACTCCTCCGAGAATGCTGGTAAGGTATTTAACATATTCCGCACTGCTGCGGACGGCGAAAATCCAGAACAGATAACTACTGGCAGTCAGCAAAAGATTGAGCCGAATGTGCTGAATTCATTAGTAGCCTATGTCGCAGGTGGGACTCTGACTCCGGCAAGCAGTTCTGATGCACCAGCTACCACTGGATTCAATCTCTATGTACTCGACATGAATAACTCCTCGGGGCAGCCTATTGCGCTGACCATTGGAAGCTCACTATTCAATTTCTCCGATGTTCGTCATCCATCCTGGTCACCTTCTGGGGATTCAATTGTAGTTTCAGGTCAACTCGGTGCTGGTCTTCCTTATCATCTTTTCAAGGTTAACTACATCACTGGAGCGATCACCCAGCTAACTGTGGGCAGTTCCTCTGACACGGCTCCTGCATGGTCTGCAGACGGTAATTTTATAGCATTCACTTCAAATGCTGCCACAATTCCGGGGGTTTCTATCCCGTTAAGCGCTTCTGCATTGAATGCGGACGGTCACACCGAAATATGGGTTATTACAAATAATCCATCAACCCCCCTGCCCATACAGGTCACAGGATTCGGTGCTGGGGGTCGTAATTCCAGTAATAAGAATCCGGCATGGAGTTCAACAAAGAATGATCCTCTTGGGAACGTGCCTTCTCAGATGATAGCATTTGCGAGTTCAAGAGGAGATTCTAATCATGATGGGGTGGCTGACACAGTTGTTAACCCATCAACTTATGATATCTGGTTTATTCGCTTCAACGGGATTGCTGTGGCAGGTGCTGACAATGCGATAAAACTACAGACGAGCACTCCCGGGACTGCTATAGATGCCGCAGATCCTGCACATAGTTTTGACCCATCATTCCAGTCGAATGAAGACTACCCTGCGTGGCCCCAATATATAAACACTTATCGCATGGTTTTTCAGAGTGATAGAGGGGGGAATCTGAATCTGTGGTCATCAACTATCCTAGATTTGAATGCGCCTACCTTGCTCAGTTACGATGCAGGTACGCATGAAATAGTACACGTGGGGCTTGATTCTTCGCCTGATGTGTCGGTAAGAGAAGTGGCTGCAGGAACCCGCGTCAGATTTCGAGTTCGAATGGTTGATTATGAAAGCGGCGTAGGTCAAGTATACTTACAAATTAAAAACCCGAACAGTGCGCAGCAAGATAGTGGATTAGAACACAAAATATTCTTCCCTGACGACACTCTTATCGAAGGTTCTAGTACTGCTTTTACGCGACTGTTGAATGTTCCGCGTGAACTCGACTGCCAGGCTATAAACACAGGAACATACGCATATCGTAATCCCATCGTGATACCTGCAGGTTCATTCTTTGGCAATAATTCCACTAATACTGACGCTCCGTGGCCGGCGTTTAACAAATATATCCCTTCTAATGATGACTTCTTTGCTTTTTCCGGGGGATTCAACACTCCCGACATAACGCCTGGCGTTCCTGGAGTATCATTCTGGATAAAACTTCTGGAGACATCTCCGGGAATTTGGGAAGCAGCTTGGAATGCACCAACCGAACAGAGTGATTGGTATATAGACGTCATTGGTTATGACAACGCGATCGATCCTTTCGATCCCATCGCAAAATGGAATTGGAAGATTTATGATAATGTATGGGGATTCACCACAAAACCATTCCAGTCTCAAAACCGCATACTGTATGTAAACGATTATGATAGTGGGCAAAAATTCTTCAACTCCCGATTCAATTCAAGTTTCTTCTCCGGTGCCAATGTAGGAAATACAGGTACACCAACTGAGAGCTGGATGACGGAGATGGATACCAGTTTAACACCTACAAAATATCGCAAGTTTAGCGGCACTCCACTTAAAGATTCTGAAGATGGAGTATTTCTGAATACTTTGCAGACCCTAGGTCTTCAAGGAGTAATTCTTGATATTGGCATATTCGGCGGCGTCCCTGCAAATCAAGACAACTACGATATTTGGCGCATACTTTCTCGTGGACCTGTACCTGTCAATGTATTACAATTGTATGGATCAACTCAGGAAACACAGCCTTCGCCAACTACTGGTGGAACTCCCATTAAACACACCGTAGCAAGTGGCTATGTTATATGGCACAGCCCGTATTCAGGTGACCTTTTTGTTGGGCCTGGAACTATTACTGATACAACTACCCAGCTTAATCTTGCAAGTTTTTATAAAAGTGGCGGCAGGTTATTCGTTAATGGTCAGGATATTGCGTGGGCACTTTCTGCTGGTGGTTCTCTGGGCAGCAGTTTTCTAAAAGATATTCTGAATGTAACATACGTTGCTGATCAGGCTAACGGGCTATATCCAGGTGGTCCAAACACCTCAATAACACTTAAAGACGTGAGAGGTGATAATCCGATCACGACAACAACCTGGTATGATGATCCAGTACATGTGTTCTTCGACCATAGGTATTATGGTGAAAACTTTGATGCTACTCCTACAGAAAATACATTCCCAGGGGATAAAAGCCCTGTATTTATTGGCGATGCACTTGTAGGAGCTAGATATGCAGAGTACTCAGCACTAAACCAAAACTCGTCCGATATTGTTTCGTTCAGTCTATCTCCTATTCCGCCAACAGCAGGAAATCCGCTTCCATATAATGTGGATGCTACCTATGGAGCAGGCACTGATCCTACGATTATGTGGCACACAGCACAAGATGCCAACGCCCCTATCGGGAAAATATTATTCTCACCAATAGGATGGGAAGCAATACAGAATCAATTCTGGGCTCCTAAGGGAACCACGAAAACATATCAGAACAAGAATACACGAAGCGTACTTCTTCACAACGTTGGTGACTTCATGCGTACTGGAGCAATATATGGTTCAGTACGAAGCGCGACTGGCACGGGCGGATCTTCATCTACTCCTCTTGCAGGCGCCCTTGTAACTGCTTCTCGCCGAGGAGTGATCAAAGGAACGGCCATCACGTTATCAGATGGCAGCTTTGCGATTAGAGGTCTTGACGCTGTAGGTGAATACAATCTTTTCGCTACCAAGACAAATTTCAGCGGTGATCCAAATGGCGGCTTTCACAATGGATTTACAGTTGGATCTTTTCATGGTGGCGGCAGTACAAGATTTGATATTTTCCTCTATCCGATTTCTCCAGGGAGTATTTCTGGAAAGGTCACGGCATTTGGAACGGGCACACCTGTTGCCGGAGCGGTTGTACAAGCCACAGACAATACTATTATTTCGAATGTATTCACTGCCACGTCTGGTGCTGATGGTTCGTACTCCATTCCTGGAGTACCAGGCGGAACCACATACACTCTCATTGTGACAGCGGCCAGCATGGCTTCACTACAATATTCTGCAAGTATTCCAGTAAATTACCCGAGCGTTGCCGTTACCAATCAAGCTAATATAGCTGGCCAAGATTTCCAACTGAAACCGCTGCAGGGCCATCTTAAAGGTTTGATTACTAAGGGTGATATAAGTGGTGTCGATACCACAGTTCCTTTAGTTGGTGCTACTGTCACAGCAACATCCTCTACTGGAGGTACAGCAATCGCGCCTGCAGTTACTGATGGAACTGGTCACTATACACTGCCTCTCGATCCTGGCAGCTACAATGTGGTGGTAACTGCTCCAGGTTTCCTGGCGAGTATTCCGACGCCAGAAACCATCAAGACCAATACAGATACCGTTCAAAACTTTGTACTGACAGCGCTTGCTCCAGGAAACATCGTGGGACGTGTAGAATCTTCTAACCACGCGGCTATTGTAGGCGCAACAGTGTTGGTGTACGATTCGAACGGAAGTCCAATACTTGATGGATTGGGAGTTCAAATACAAGGAACTACCGCAGCAGCGCTCTCTGGTAACAACTACCGTATCACCAATGTTCCAGCGGGAGCAGTTGTA
>JANXSG010000275.1 GCA_025352825.1 Chthonomonadaceae bacterium
GCATACTTCCGCAGGGGAAGATCAGGAACATCGTTCGCTTAAAATGAAAGGTTCCATTTCTTTGAAACTTAAAATATCACTCTCGATTGCGATCTTAATGTTGTGTTTGGCCGCTATGTGCCAGGCTCAGTCACCAAGTACAGTACTTGTCGTTGCGAATTCAAATAATGCACAGAGTGTGGCGCTTGCAAATTACTATATGAATGCAAGAAAAATTCCGACATCGAATCTACTTCTTGAAAACTGGTATGCAGACGACAACGCCTACACCTGCACACTTCCGGAATTTAAAACTCTAATTCTTCAGCCAATCATCGACAAAGTTGCTACTCTTAATCACGTAGATTATATTGTTATCTGTCGTAATCTGCCCATTCAGGTACCAGGTACCGATCGCTCAGTCGATAGCATGATAGCAGGATATACCGATATGCAGCATCTCACCACAGCGAGAGTAAATCCGTATTTTGAGCAAACGGGGGCATTCAATTCTTCGAAATACGGTATTCATTTGGTAACACGACTGGACGGCTGGAGCTGGGCAGATGCGTTTGGGCTTGTTCTTCACTCAGTAACTGCAAAAGGCGGTGAACCCATTCTGCTCGATATGGCGCCAAACTGTTCGACAGGTGCCTACGGATACTATAACAACCGAATGGCTGGTGCGGCAAAGCTTCTGACTGCAAAGAAAGCGAACGTTATGTTGGATAACACTCACTCTTTCGTTGTTCCGAATGTGCCGCTAGGTGGTTATTTTAGCTGGGGATCTCATGATGCAGCTTTCCGTGTCGCAAATTTCGCTAGTCTACAGTTTGCTCCTGGAGCAATTGCAGAGACGATATACTCATTCTCTGGTCAGAGTATCCGATTTCCAGGAGTGGGCGGTTCGCAGAGTGCTATTCTAATTCATGCAGGTGTAACCGGAGTAAAAGGGTATACTTCAGAACCATACGCAGGCGCTACTGCAAATCCGGAGGTTATGTTTCCTAACTATCTATCGGGACGTAATCTAGCTGAGTCTTTCTATGCCGCTTCAGAATACATGGTGTGGAAGGATGTGGTGATTGGTGATCCGCTGTGTTCGCCGTATTCCAAAGCCAATAAACTTCATATATTCTAAACAGGTGAAGTAATTGCAAAAGTCTCAAAGTAGTTGAAAAACTCTTTCAGCCCTCACCCCCCGACCCCCTCTCCCAAAAACAGGAGAGGGGGTGACTATGGTATTAGTTTTTCTATATTATATAGGGTTTTGATCTTACTATAAGCGCATATCTCGCGAAATGGGAGATAGGAAATCAACGATTTAAAGCTTCCCCTCTCCTGTTTTTGGGAGAGAGGGTCGGGGGGTGAGGGCTAAAATATGTGCATGAACCCGACTTTTGCAATTCCCTCATTCTAATCGAATTTAGCATAGTTTACGATGCCAACTACTGCCCCCTTTCCTTAAATTTGGAGAGGGCCCCTAATCATTTTAAACAATTTATTGACAACCAACATAGACTGTGATAAACTATCCTTATCATGGTTAAACGCATAATCAATTCAGGCATACTAGAAAACGGACCGAAGATGCGTGATGTCGCTGATCTGGCTGGTGTATCGCAGGCAACAGTCTCTTATGTGCTGAATGCGAAATCGAGTACACGAATAAGCCCTGAAACTCGTAGGCGCGTGCTGGATGCTGCCGATACGCTCAGCTACCGGCCGAATGCTATTGCGAGAGCGATGGTTTCGGGAAAATCCAAAATTATTGGAACCTATCAGCCGCACGAAGGGAAGTCTGTTCTTGCTGGATTTTGGACGAACTCGGTGATTCGTGGAATCAGTGAAGCGCTGCACAGCCAGCAATTTCATCTGTTATTATATGGATATCGGGAATCGGAGGAGCCTTCTCTCTCTGCGTTTATGGATGGAAGAGTGGACGGATTGATAGTGCTTGCACCGCATAAAACAGATGCGCTCCCAAGACAACTAGCTATGTCTGGATTTCCTACGGCAATCATTTCTGGAGTGGGATACGACGATACCGATGCCATATCCGTGGATGCGGATAATGTACAGGGCGCGCGACTTGCGATGGATCATCTTGTGGATTTGGGGCATTCACAAATAGCGCTTCTGGCCGGGCCAGTGGGTGTTCCCAATGCAGAAGACAGGCGCAAAGGGTATGAGTTAGCTGTGCAGGAACATAATCTTCCAGTTCCCCAGTCGTACCGTATACAGTCTGGCTTTAGCAGGGAACAGGGTGAGGAAGCTGCAATTGCAGCGCTAAATCTCAATCCAAGACCAACGGCATTACTTGCTCCGAACGATATTTCTGCGCTTGGAGTGCTGAATGCCTGCGCAATCAGAGGACTTCGCGTCCCCGATGATGTATCCGTGATAGGGTTTGACAATGTACCATATTGTGAGCTATGCACTCCGCGGCTCACCACCATAGCACAGCCAGCGATCGAGATGGGGCGTGGTGCCGCCGAGATGATGTTATCGCTCATTTCTGATGAATTATTTCCTGAGAAAAATCGCAAATATCCTCTGGAACTTATTATTCGTGAGTCGACTGCATCACCTTTGATAAAATAATTTGTAGTTCGGAATACTAACCACCCTGTTATATTTAACCTTTTTTATCCAGGTGGCCGAAGGAGGTATTTTTTCGCTTGCAATTTGAGAGTGTTTCGGTTACAATATCATTAAGAGTATTCGATTTGCTACAGATAGATTTGTATTCTTTATTAAGCATATAATACATATCTGAATTTAACATTCGATAGGGGCTATGCTCCAGAAAGAGATTAAAAAAATGCGCAAGAGAGAGGGCTTTACCCTTATTGAGCTGCTCGTAGTCATCGCAATTATAGCCATTTTAGCCGCGATACTATTCCCTGTTTTTGCTCAGGCACGAGAAAAAGCACGTGCGATATCCTGCTTGTCGAATACAAAACAGATGGGAACTGGTCTGATAATGTACGTACAGGATTATGATGAAACATATCCTGTCAATTTGTATCTTACTGCACAAGGTAATACACCATGTGTAGTAACAGTATATCAAGAAATTAATCCTTACCTCAAGAATGGGCAGGTTTGGAAATGCCCATCAGACGCCTCACCACTCAACTTCAATAAAGGATTTGAGGCAGTTGGTTATCCGGATGTTTGTGTGACATCGCCATCTGTACAGGTGGTTTCGTACCAGGCAAACTATGCATTAGTTGATGATGGATCAGCCAATAGACCTGCTAAGTCGATTGCAGAAGTTGAATTTCCTGTCGATACAAGTGCATTTTCTGACGCAGTAGTTACTTTGCCGGGTGGAACAGCTGACCATGGCTTGTTCGATTCACCGGTTATAGCAAGACACACTGGAACAGTAATGGCAGCATTTGCAGATGGTCACTCAAAAGCAGTGCACACCAAGCCAAACATTGTGAATGGTGTCCAGTTGGGTGGAAATGCATTTGATGGTGCACCGATTCTCGACTACCTGATAACCGATGGCGGTCCATATCAGAATCGGGACGAACTATGGGGTATTCCTTACAAGCGCGCCGATGGCACATGGGGTCTTCATAATTAATAGGGTTTATATGCTATCGCTCTAGCAAGAGGTATTGTGCTTGAGCGATAGTTGTTTTTCTATCTCGTACATGGAGAAGTATTTAGTGAAAAAAGAACTTCCCAATTGGGCTCTTCCAGCCGCGATTGCTTTCGGAATTTTGGCTATTATCGTAATTGGATGGAGGACATTTGCTTCATATAACACAGTACCAGGCAAATGGATTGATGTTAAACCTGGGATGTACGACATGAAAAAGGAACTAGCTACACCTCATGGTAATCGCCACAACGGTACGTAGTTCAAAAATCATATTGGCTATATAGAGCTCGAAAATCAGATCTATACTTGTTTTTATGCGAATATATATACATGGAGCTTAGCTCCAGAAAGAGATTAAAAGAATGCGCAAGAGAGAGGGCTTTACCCTTATTGAGCTGCTCGTAGTCATCGCAATTATAGCCATTTTAGCCGCGATACTATTCCCTGTTTTTGCCCGTGCGCGTGAAGCCGCGCGAAAAACCGTCTGCATTAGCAACTTGAAGCAGGACAGTCTCGCGATCCTCATGTATAATCAGGATTATGATGATACTATGCCGGCAGCAGCTGTAAACTGGTGGGATGCCACTGATTTCTGTAATGGAGCTAATGGGTTAAAAACGGAGAGCAATAATCCACCCACAAGCTACAAAGCACCCTATGATGCTAAGTGTACACCTGCTACATCAAGAGCAAGTGACATGTTCAATGGCGCTGGCGTCATTCGCCCAGCCTGGTTCACAGCAACATACCCCTACAGTAAGAGCAATCAGATGATGTACTGTCCTTCAAATAATGAGCCACAAGCCCCAGGTAACTACGACTACAAAGACTGGTGGACTCAGATTGGCGCGCCATCACGAGACGATTCTTATGCAATTCTCGATGGTGCACTCGGACTGCCATCTGGAACAACTGCAGCATCAGACGTGGGTGGATACGCGCTAGGTTCTTTTAATAAGCCGTCTGAAGCGATCATTATTTTCGAGGATGATTTTGGAGTGCATGATTCCAGCAGTGGCAGCAATGGTGCCCTTACGGCTATCACGAGTGAGAACCTCGCCTATGCTGATGGACATGCTAAGTTCCGAAAATTTTCAATTATTGATTTCTACTATGCGCTCTTCCAGCCCCGCTAGAATGGAGATCGATATATGAACAAAGCGGTGAAACCACCCGTTGCCGCCGCTATAATTGCAGTAACCGTGGTAGTTCTCGGCTATTTCATCTACGCAAAAGCAGTGGTTCATAATAAAACCACGAAAGTAAGTCAGGCAATATCAATGCCAGGCTTCAAAGAAGCCATGCAGAAGAAATGGCAGCAAGAAAAAGGAACACAACCTACTCCATAAGCAGGTAACGAAAAAGAACAGATATCCATACATTGGATATCTGTTCTTTTCTTTTTTATGTAATTATACGGGTAAATCTAGAACTACGCGGAACTATTAACCTCACCCAACCCCTCTCCCAGAGGCTCGTACCTCGCGGGGAGAGGGGTTGGGTGAGGTTGAATGACACTATTTCACAGCCTGAAAAACCCACCGCGAAAACGATATTGCATCCTATTTGTTTTGTTCAAGCGGATGCGTATTCTTATATACTTCGTGAATTTTCTCGGTGGTGACATGGGTGTAAATTTGAGTGGTAAGAAGTTGTTGATGTCCGAGCAGTTCCTGAACAGATCGTAAATCTGCCCCGTTTTCCAGCAGGTGAGTCGCGAAGGTGTGCCGTAGCACATGGGGAGTAATTTTAAGTCTTGTTGAGGCAGAAGACACATATTTATCGAACGTGCGGCGAATGCCTCTATCCGATAGCCTGCCACCGAACTTATTTAAGAAAAGAGCAGGGTCAATTTCGTTCAAATTATGTTTTGCTAATCGACTTCTTCCGTCCTGAAGGTAGCAATTAATGGCATCTATCGCCATCTTTCCCAGATAGGCAATTCTTTCACGATTGCCTTTTCCTTTTCGAACAAATATCTCTTCTTCCTCCAGATGCACATCATCCACGTTTAACGATTGCGCTTCACCTGCCCGCAGGCCGGATGCGTATAACAGCTCCAAGAGCGCTCGATCTCTCTGGCCATCAGGAGTAGTTATGTCAGGAGCGGAAAGAAGATGGTCGATCTCTTCCGGCCGTAGAAATTTCGGGAGACGCTCCTCCTGCTTAATCGAAGTCAAGCCTTGAGTAAAATCGTTTTGGATCAGAGCCTGGCGCCGCGCCCATTTGGCAAACGCTCTTAGAGAAGCTAGTTTCCGGGCGAGTGAGGTGCGGGCATAATCATCCTGCTGAAGTGATGAAAGATAGGCACGTGTATGACGCTTGTTGATATCCGAGAGAGAGCTAACCTTATGTTCGCTCTCCAATGCTCCCAAAAACTGTTCCAGATCGGCACGGTAGGCACGAACGGTGTGTTCAGATGAATTTCTAGCCAGCCGAAGGTGTTGAAGGAAACCGTTCAATGCATCAGTCAAATCGCTGGTGAGGTTATTCAGAGTGTGCTCTGAGATGGAGGTGGACTGCAATAATTTTCTCTTTATGCATCCCCATTGGAGGTTCGATTCTGCAGGTAGGCTTCTTCAGCTGCTTCGATATCATCGAGAGTAGCACGAGCAGGAGCGGCTTCCATCTCTAACTCCAGCGTTTCCGAGGGCGAGGTATCCTGTGTTCCAGGAGAAGTATCGATATCCATAATTTCAATAGGTTCAGTTATTTGGGGAGCAGGTTCATCGCCCATATCTTGAACTTCCGGCTGAGAAGTGATCGTGGGGGCGGAGAGCGAAGCCAGCTTGGGAGCTGCCTGAGGAACAATAACAAATCTTTCAGGAACCGATTGTGATCCAGGAACGGCTAAATCACCATCTTTCACCAGGATAGAATAGCGAAGTTTGAAATCTTTTTCCTGATCGGTGAGTCGGCCTCGTGCTTCTTCAGATAGTCCATCGAGCCACTTTGATTTCGTTTGCTCTTGAATATCGATATGTCGCTTCATGACTGCGGGGTCCAGCGCTTCCAGATCGACCTCAACAGAGACTTCCTGCGTATTAAAAATCTTTTGGATAGTCCCCTCAAGCCCTCGGAAATAGTTGTAAAAGAGTCCTGATTTCACATCCTCTTCAGTAGCCTCTCTATTGACCACCTGCACACGTTCGCCCTCTTTTAATGCAACCGCCATTTCAGCCTCCTACATTCCAAAATCGATACTACTGCTATTATACCTTAGAGCTAATTGCAAAAGTCACTAATAGTACAGAATCGTTCCGTTCTTTGCCTAAGCTTAGGGAATTGGGGAGAATCAAGGCTCAGATTTCTGCTTATATTCATATTCCTTATTTTACTGGGAGAGACACAGTGAGGGCAGTGAAATACTAATGAGCTCTATAGCAGAATGAGCAATTATTTTAATGCATTATCACATGAGCCTCTTGCAAAAGTCCGATTAAACTTTTTTTGCCTAACCCCCTAAGAGGGCGGGTCAAAAGTCTTTCTGAAATTTTCGATTGAAAAAAAATCGCTCTACAATGCCCATACAAGCGACGAAGATTTTTTTGACGCTGATCTGCCATTGAAAAATAGCGACTTTTAGCCCATTTACAGTCCAAAAGAG
>JANXSG010000028.1 GCA_025352825.1 Chthonomonadaceae bacterium
GAATTTGACCAAGCTGATCGAATGGTATGCTGCGAATAAAGCATCGGCGCTCAGTGGTGTTATTCCAAAACAGTGGCAGGCAAGTTCGTCGATAGATATAAGTAAGGGGAGTATTCGCTGCTACCCGAACAGTAATTCTGCTCCCTGGAAAACAGCCAATGCTGATCACGGTTTTATTTGGGAGCAGGAGCTGAAACGAGCCAAACAGGCAGGAGCTGTAGAATGGATCGACCTGGTGGAAGCCGTTCGAAATGGCGAAGTTCGCAGATCACTGCTCACCCAGTTAGAACTGTCAGAAGATTCCTGGGATGCATTTAAACAAAAAAAAGCGCTTCTCCAGGATCTCTATTGGAATATATTAGGGAAACATAAGTACCGACTACTTGGAAATCGCTGAGTTACTTCCAGCCACAGTTATGTTTGCTGAAAGAGTAGGATGTTCAGATTTGTCGAGATCCTAAAAAAATAATGACGGACTCTTCATCACAGCCTTCTGCAGCTACATCAGCCAGCGGCAGCGGTAACATACGCCTAGATTTCCTGGAGGGTATTAGAGGAGTGGCAGCACTCTGTGTCGTTATCCAGCACCTTAGCAGCCATCAGTTATTTGGCTTGACGGAGATGCGGCTGAAGACTCCCACTTTTTTTCAGACTATCTGGCCTCCAATGCGATTCGGTGTTTATGGGCTCGATGTATTTATAGCGCTCTCGGGATACTGCCTTATGCTGCCTGTTGCACGAACGTCGGACTATCTACTTAGAGGCGGTGCATGGGAATACATCAAACGTCGTGCGCATCGTATTCTACCTGCCTACTATGCCGCCTTGATATTGACTCTAGCCTTTTTCTACATCGCCATTCCGATGATGAATGATTGGGCTCCTGTGTGGTATTTAGCGCTCAATGAAAATGAGGCACTATTTGGTTTCGACCCGGAAAGTGTTATTGCCCATCTTTTTTTACTACATAATTTAAAACAAGAATGGAACATGCAGTACAACGGACCAATGTGGAGTCTGGCAATCGAGTGGCAGATATATTTTCTGCTGCCAGGGATGCTTTTACCGATGTGGAGACGATTCCGTAACTTTGCATTTCTGCCACTAGCATTCCTTGTTAGTTTACTGCCTCATTATCTTCTGCCGGAAGATACGAACTTCGACTGGGCGAAACCCTGGTTTCTGGGACTCTTTGCAACAGGAATGGCAGGAGCATTGATAGGTTTCGCAGAGTTGCCCTGGATAATCCGCCTCCGTGATCGCACACCCTGGCTGATTATTATCGCTGCTCTCATGGGGATATGGCGGCTGCGTTGGCCAGAAATACCTCATGCGGGAGTTTCGGATATTTGGCAGCGAGATCTCTTCGCCGGAGTGATCACGACCTGTCTGCTAATCCACTGCGCACGCTCTGTTTCGCAGTCGCAGGATCGCAAAACATCGCTTATAGTACGGTTCTTCGAATCACGTGTATTGCTGTTTATAGGATCATTTTCTTATAGTATATACTTGATTCATTACCCAATATTGCACAAAATTGCAATTGTGCTTTTGCGCCAGCATCTTACAGCCATGGCGTTTTGCGTTTGGCTATGGTTAATTAGTTTGTCCTTAATTCTGATTCTGGCATACCTTTTTTATCTTACGTTCGAGCGGCCATTTCTGAAAACCCGTAAACCACATAATGATTTAAACAATTAAAAATTGGATTCGGTTGAACAACGTTAAACCATTTCCAGTTCCAGGTATGATTTTTTATTCGCTGTCGTACGTCTGCTGCTAATCGTCCATTTTTTCTCCACCATAGATTGAATGGGCATCTATCATCAGCTTCAGGTATTCGCTCATAATTTTGCAAAATCCATAATTTAATTCTCTCATTTATCACATATGTAGGAATCACAGTGATCAGTTCAGGAGGTCTGCTATTTAGGGTATTTAGAAGTCTCTGAGCATATTCATTCGCTCGATAGCCGGAAACTGTGGGATCAGCATAGTGGATGCCGCTTGGCATATCTCGTTTGGATAAAAAGTAAACTTCCGGATCGACTGAGGCGTCGAAATATACCTCATCTGAACGCAGAACTGTATTGAGATTTAATGCGAACTGATTTGTTCGAAGTCTGAAATCACCAGAATTATTCAAGTTACTAGCCCACTCATTTGGTGTGAATTTGTAGAATCGACTTTCGTGCCGGATTGTCCATATCAATATAGCTGCGGTACAAACAGTAGCTGCTATACGAGTATGTTTCCATTGAGATATATACAGCGAATTTATTGCGAATGCCACACCGATGGTAAGAACAGGCAGCCAAAGTTGATAATACTGATAATAGTATCTACCAGGCAGAGCCAGACTAACAAAAGTTCCAAGAACCCAGGCTATAAATAGAAGCCAGTTTACGTATCGCTGCTTCCCACGGCTAGCTGCAATTCCCAGAATGATCACTAAAATTAATGGAACAGCAAAGTGCAGGGAGATAGGAAGGAGATGTTCCAATATGAAAGCAGACTTGAGATTACCGAGGAGACTACCAGCATAAGCTCGATTAAACGAGATCATTTCATAGATAAAATCATTGCCATTTCCTCTTAAGAAGAAGTAAAGTGTTATAGCAGTACATCCAGAAAAAATAACGATGCTCGATGTAATTGCTGTAGAAACAGCGCGCTTAAACTGTTCTGGTGATTTACGGCTGATCAGGATATTCGCACCCAGTAAAAACGCGGGAACCAGGACGATGTTAAATTTACACATAATTGCCATAAAAAAGGATAGGGATGCAATGACGCTGTCTCTTCGGCTATGCGCCGGTTCTCTTGCACGGAAGATATAAACTAACCCAATCACCAAAAAGCCATTCATGAACACTTCTGGGTTCGGGTGGCTGCCATGCATGTAAAGATCGCCACAAATTATGGTAAATATTGTCGCGGCATATAGGCCCACCCATCTTCTGTTAGTGAAGGCTTTTCCGAGCTGGTACACACATAATATCACAAAACTTGCACCGAGGCTGGATATCAGAAATAGCGATCGTTCTGTGTAGCCACCAATCAGCTCTCCGAGACAATATATCCAGTAGATAAGTGGCGGCTTCTGGGCAAACAGATCTCCATAGAGATGCCTGCCCTGTAGCATTTCGTGGGCAACCACTGCGTAATGGCCCATATCACGAGGCATTGGCTCCTTGAGTGTATGAACACGTTCAGCAAATGCCATACAGCAAAGGATAGCGAGTACGATGGTTTCAATAGCCAGTCGATACTTTAATTAATTCGGCATCTAGACCTTCATTTCTGTCGTATAACAACCACTATTTGTACAATGCTAAAATATCACCTGACAAGAAATCATGCATAAGCCCAGACGATATATTCATATATCACAGAGTATAATGAAAAGTGATGAAAATACTCTTCGAGATCGAGCCGTTAGAAAATACCAGAAAGACCGGTATTGCTACCTATATTGATAATCTTTGTCGGGCTTTGCTTGAGTTTCAAGGCGAACATAGTTTCACACTCTGGGGACCCGATATTACTCAGGATCCATTTCCCGATATTCATAACAAGCAGTTTCTTGGAAATGGACTCCTCACACGAGCGACTCTCGAAGAGCTGTGGAAATATACGCCTTTTTCAAAAATATCTAATACGTATGATTGCTACCATCTGCCGTTCCCAGCATTTCCTGCACCATGTTCTAGTAAGAAGACGTGTACAGTCTCCACAATATATGACCTTGCATTCGCCTATTTTCCAGAATCCATCACCGAAGCAATATCGTATAGGTACCTCTCTCGAACGATTCCACTTCAGGCCGAACATTCTGATGCTGTGATAACGATATCACAGAGCGCCAAAGAGGACATCGTAAATATTCTGGGAATTCCGGCAGAGAGAGTGGTGGTGAGCTATCCGGGATGTGATATCACGGCTCCCACAGATGACGAGCTGCATCGGAAGGATCATCCTGCCGTTCTTGAACTGAAATTACCCGATCGATATCTGCTATGCCTGGGTACATGGGAACCAAGAAAAAATTTACCTACACTTTTTCGAGCGATCAAACTGCTGCATAAACGGCTAGTGAAGGAAAATATATTTCTCTGCATGTCTGGAATGAAAGGGTGGAAATACAATGATGCAGAGTCCTTGATAGAGGAGCTGGGTATTGGCGACCGGATTAACGTCTTAGGCTACGTTAAGCGAGAATGGCTGCCACTACTGTATGCACGTGCTGAGATATTTGTCTATCCCTCCATGTATGAAGGTTTTGGAATGCCAGTGGTGGAGGCGATGGCCTGTGGAACTCCTGTTATCACCACCAATGTCTCCTCCCTTCCAGAAGCTGGTGGCGATGCAGCACTTCTTGTAGACCCGAAATCTGTAGACGAGCTAGCGTCAGCCATCAACAAACTGCTCGATAGTCAAAATTTGAGAGACGGAATGATTCATCGCGGTTTTCAGCATTCTGCTAAATTCTCCTGGGAGCAGTCGGCAAGGGAACACATGGCGATCTATGAAAAGCTGGGTTCATCGAACTCATAGTAACGCCTTAATCGCCCTTGAGCATGTCTGCATATACCCCCGGAGTACTTTCTGGAATGACACTCGCTCCAACTGCCTTCTCGTAGAACTCGACCGGGCCGGCTCCACCGATGATGCCGTACGCGTAGCCAAGCTCTCTTTGCCCCCACAAACAGGCTAATAGTAATGCTTTGCCAATCCCTAAACCTCGCTCGCTCTTTGATACTCCTGTCGGACCAAAGAATGCACGACTCGTCGATTCGTATGCACCAAACCCGATTACTTTTCCATCACGAATGGCTATATATAGTGAGATCGGCTGCCTGCTGAAACAGGGGATCACTTCGTCTGCCCAGCCTTTACCGAAGTTCGCCAAAATGAACTCTCGTATGGGGGTGTATTCGAAAGGGTTAGCGCGACGAATGATGATTCCCTTAGTGCGCAAATCATCAATTATCGGATCGACGGGGGGCAGTTTTAGCAGATGTACTAGCATATCAGGCATTAAGAAAATCCTCCAACGTAACAGTTCACATAAAGATTTCAAAACCTGAATTCAGTTCACCCTAACTGTGTTAAATCCCTTCATCAGCGGGTATTAATCCGCGGCTTTGCTTCTTCGCATGAGAACTTAATAATTTTTATAAGAAGGAATAATGGTCTGAAATATTAGACTGATGGAGGTTACTTCATTTTTGAGGTAATTACAAAAGTCGAGAATATTTCTATGTAGATACGACGAAATGAATTTCTTCGCTCGGTAGCCTTCGGGTGAGTGTCCTTCGGGCACGAGATCTGGTGCTTCGATTAGTTTTATTGCAATTTGTGCGAAGCACATTCGGCGGAACGCCACAAGCGAAGAAATTCATTTCGTCGGTGACTTTTGCATTTTCCTTCTATGTATAAACAATATCGAATAGGAGAGATAAACGTAATGTCAACCATTTTAGGATTGACGAGCATGGGATTATTCTTGGTGATATCTTTACTCTGTGCCTCTATGAGCTCAGCGGTAACAGCTTCGCCTGCATCTATGGCGGCTTCGGTAGGCGAGCCGATTGCATTGTGGCCGGGAGTGGCGCCTGGTGATAAAGGCGATGTCGGGCCAGAACACGACACTACCGCCATAAAAGCCGATGGCAAGCGTGAAGACGATATTATTCGATTAGGTAATGTCTCTTCGCCGACTATTACCATCTATCATCCTGCAAAAGATAAGGATACAGGAAGCGCGGTAGTGGTGTGCCCCGGAGGAGGCTACTCAATTTTGGCAATGAATCTAGAAGGTACAGAAGTGTGCCAGTGGCTCAACTCAATCGGAGTGACAGGAGTTTTGCTGAAGTATCGCGTGCCGATACGCGCCGGACTGGAGCGATATGCGCCTCCGCTGCAGGATGCCCAGCGTGCATTAGGATTAGTGCGGCATCGAGCGAAGGAGTGGGGGATTGATCCGCATCGAACCGGAATTCTGGGCTTTTCAGCAGGTGGCCATCTATCCGCAACTGCATCTACAAACTACAACCAGCGAACCTATACAGCGGTGGATGATGCCGACAAAGAGAGCTGCCGGCCGGATTTTACGGTACTGATCTATCCGGCGTATCTCACCGGAAATGAAGGATCAATGCAGCTCGCGCCTGAGATCAAAGTGACCGCTGATATTCCGCCTGCATTTATCGCCATGACTGAGGATGACCCGGTGCATGTAGAGAATGCATTTGCCTATGCGCTTGCCTTGAAACAATCGAAGGTTTCGGTCGAACTTCATGTCTACGCATCAGGCGGTCATGGATATGGCCTGCGTCCTTCGAACAATGAGGTCTCTCACTGGCCGGATCGCCTCACAACCTGGATGGCGGGACATAGATTGCTGAAAAAGTAGCACCCTCAACCCCCTCCCCCTTTCCTTGGGAAGGAGAGGGGAAGGGGGGTGAGGTGTTTACTGCAGATGGATCATTTTATCGGAGATGTCGTCCACATAAAAGCCGTAGTCGGTCGGGTTGTCCATCATCACGTAATCGGAGACGTAGTATTTGCCGTTGTACTTCATGACGGTCATCTGACGGAGGCGCTGGACGTCGTAGCGGCCATCTTCATCGTGGTAGGTGCCGTGCTCATGGATATTGACTTTCCAGGTGTTGGGCTCATCGGGCGTGACTGTGGTGACGTAGTAGCTGGACGGCACGAACGATCCTTTCGACGTTTCGAATAGGATGGGTGGGTGGCGTGATCCGGG
>JANXSG010000074.1 GCA_025352825.1 Chthonomonadaceae bacterium
GCATAGCGGGATTTAGTCCCGGGCAGTCACCACCGCCGGTCAGCATTCCAATTTTCATCCTTCATCCTTCCTCATTGGTAATAAACACATAAATAAAAATTTCAAGAACTTCCATAGTTCCCACGTGATTCTACCTCAAATGTGTGACTGTATATGTTGGCACACCTGATATTAACTCAACCTATATTCAGGAAATGGAGCATCTGTTATGATGCATATTATTAATGAATTAACTCAGATTTCACTTTTAACTCGGCTTCGAAAATATACTCCCAGAGATCCTTGTTATTCTCAACCCCCCAGACTTCAAGCTGGCAGTCTTTATCAGAGAGAAGTGTCAATTCAAACGAGTTAAACGGAGAACTCTTTTCCAGCCTGATATCTTTTACAAGACTCAGATGTCCTCTGTCCATGCCTTCTGCTAATCTTAGCATGGCCGCTAGGGCACTCACTTTGTATCGATCTCCGCGGCTCAGGTTTTCCAGATTAGTGTGTTTTTTCTTGGGTATGCCCTTGCGGTGATACATCGCGACATTCGCGATGATATCGATCTCCGTATCATTAAAACCCAGCAAGTCTGAGTTGCGAATAAGGTAGTAGGCGTGTTTCTGATGATTGGAGTGCGATAAAAACATTCCGATATCATGAGTGATGGCAGCATATTCCAAAAGTTCTCTATCTATATCCGTGAAATCGTGCTCGTCGAGACGCTTCAGTTCATCGAAAAGTCTTGTAGCCAGCCACACAGAGTGTTGAGCATGGTCTGCTTCGTAGTGGAATGCGTGTGCCAGCTGCAGAATACTGCGCCGACGAATGGAGACCTGCTGAAAAGTATCTATTGTGTCGGTGCTTTTAAGCAGATGGTCGCGAAGAATGCCATCTCGGAGTCCACGCTCACTCACGGTCATTTTCTCTGCGTTGAGCGCTTCCATCAGAGTGAGAATAATAGCTGCTCCCCCAAGAATAATATCTGCGCGATTAGGATCCATTCCGGGCACTTTTCGACGTTCCTCCAGCGGAATAGAGTAGAGCATCTTAACGGTTTCTCGAAGATCGTTTTGAGTGAATGTTACCGTGCGGGAGGCTGCCTGCGATGGGTCGTGTACTCTGCGCGCAACAATATCACCAAGAGTAGTTATACTCCCTGCGCTGCCCAGAGCCAGATCAAATCCTTTTTCCTTTGCTCTGCGAATGACCTGTGCTGCAACTCCTAATACATAGTGCTGCACTCGCTCGAATTCTGCCTGGGAATAAGCGCCCTCACGATTAAAAAACATATTTGAAAGGCGAATGGCGCCCAGCTTCATACTTTCAAGTACATGATGCCCTCGAGAATCCCAAACCACTACCTCAGTACTCCCACCGCCAATATCCATGAGCAGAGCGCGTTTATCCCCCAACTCAATACCACTAGAGACCCCAAGCCAGATTAGTCGTGCCTCCTCCACTCCGGAAATCACTCTCACTTCAATCTTTGCCTCAGCCCGCACACGATCGATAAACTCTTCTCGGTTTTCGGCTTCACGCACAGCAGAAGTTGCGAACGCAACGATTTCGGAAGCGCCAAACCCACGCGCCACCTCCGCAAATTTCACGCAGACCAGCGACCCTCGCGCAATGGCTGCCAGGGTCATCTGCCCTGTCTCGAACTCATCCTGACCGAGACGCACTACTTCTCTATGCACGGCCAAGGTACTTAGTCTGTCGTCGTCCTCAATACGCACGACAGCTAGCCTGATAGAGTTTGTTCCGATATCAATCGCAGCAAATATTTTCGACATAATCCCCTTCGTCTGTCAACGGTGTTCGAAATTATAGCCCAGCAGTGCATGGAAGTCAAGGGAATTTCTTTTGAACTCGGATTAAACGGATTAGGTGATTTAATATGATTTGCTCATCGTGATGAATCATATTAAATCACCTAATCCGTTTAATCCGAGTTCAGAAAACAGTGTGTAATGCACAATTCATACTCATTATCCATTGAATCACAGGAAATTATAGGGCCGATAAGTAATATCAGTTGAGTCAGTAGGATAACCTTGCTTGATCGAGGAGATAGTTAATGGGTCAAACTTCAACTTCTAAAGTGATTAGTAAAGTTCTCGTAGCGATGGCAATATTATCGGTACTACTTGCTGGATTCAGTCTTAGAAATAACACTCCCCCAAAAATCGTGATCCCGCCACCTCCTCCTCTGCCAAGCCCTAACGCACGAGACTACTTCATAAAAGCATGTGATCTTATGAAGGACAGCGATCTGGTCGGACAGTCTGTTGCAGGTAAAATCAACGGTTATCTTATTCCACTCTCCAGTCGAGAGATTGACAAGTTGTTGAATAAGAACAATCCGGCGTTAAAAATATTACGTGAGGGGATGAAATTTCAGTACCAAGAACCAGCGACACGATCCATGAATACACTTTATCCGCACTATGCAAAATTCAGAAATATGGCTAAACTACTTTCAATAGTGGCGAAATCGAAGCAGCTACACTTAGACTGGCGAGGTGCTATGAACTCCAGCCTCGATAGTATCGAGATGGGAAATAAAGTGCCGAATGGAGGATCTTTGATCGGAGGACTCGTTGGAGTTTCAATTCAAACAATTGGAAGAAAATCTTTGGAGAGTACAATCCCACATCTTGATGCCATTTCTGCGAAAATCGGCGGAACAAGATTTTTAGACATTTGTGATAAGCCTATTCCAACGACTGACATTATGTTAGAAGAGAAGTATACTTGGCAGAACGAACTGATGTATCTATTTTATGGAAATCACAAAGATGCTGGTTCAAGTTTTAGTTTGAAAAGCTTCATGGAAACGACGAATGGCGGTACACAAGTTAAAAAAATCAATCCATCTGATATTAAGGAAATCTTAAAATTCTTATGGGTAGGCAGAGCACAAACAATAGCAGACTATTCAATATATATGGATGCTTTGATCGCGCAATCAAAACTGCCGTACGCCGCTCAGTCCATAGCTCTTCGTGCACCAGATGACCGATTCACAAAAATTCTTACTCTAGTCTACAGGCGCTCACGAGAAAAATTTGTTGAAAATGAGGCTGCAAATGCTGTGCTTACATTGAATATGGCGATTCAAGGATACAAAATGGATCATGAGAGATATCCGGATAAACTTGAGCAGTTGGTGCCGTACTATCTCAAACATCTGCCAGCTGATCCCCGAATGCTTAGTGGTTCTTTCGACTACCGCCGAGAAAAGATCGGCTATACTCTACTCAGCAAAAGCTTAAAATAAAATGTGATATTTGTATTTGGGAGAAATGGTTGTCGTTAACATCCAAAAATGTGGTCGATTGGCTTTTGCAGGAGAGAGCCGCTCGTGCGGAAGGATACACACTCATCTGCGGGATAGATGAAGCGGGTCGGGGAGCGCTGGCGGGGCCTGTGGTGGTGGCGTGTGTTATTCTGCCGATTGACCGTATTCCGAAAGGAGTAGATGATTCGAAAGCGCTCACTCCGCAACAGCGCGAAATTGCCTTCGAGGAAATAATCCGTATGGCGCGAGGTGTGGGAATAGGGCAGGTAGACTCGGAGGAGATCGATAGGATCAACATTCTCAAGGCCACTCATGAGGCGATGCGTCGTGC
>JANXSG010000086.1 GCA_025352825.1 Chthonomonadaceae bacterium
TCCCGAAGCCTCGGGAGAGGGGGTCGGGGGGTGAGGGCTTATTTATCCCGAAGCCTTAGGAAAAGGGCACGGGAGATGAGAGCATGGCCGAGGGCTAAGGTTTTGAACTATTATCGGCAGAATCTCACCATGTACACATAACTAATTCACAAATAATGAATCTACCATTCGCAACTGATACACGCATAACAAACGGTGGAATATCGGTGTACCAACGGTGAACGAACGGTGGTAGAAGCGCGAGTACTCTTCATATCCCATACAGGAATATACCCCACTCACCAAGGACAACTCCTGTATGAAAACACCTTGCGCAACCCAACTATTAGCTGTTCTTCTGCTCAGTCTTGCCAACGTGCAAACGGCGTTTGCACTACAGTCCCCCTCCCTTAGTCTATAAACAATATTAACGATGTATATTTCCTGTGGCTGCGCAGAAGCCCAATCTTGAAGGAAAGTCCGATTAATTTGGTGAATATCACCAATATCGTTAAGTTATTTATCGAACACCTTTTTGAACATGTTTACAGCATCTGCCCACACGGCATCTGCGCACTCTGAATCGTATCGAGGGCCTTCGTCACGCATGAAGGCATGTTCGCCAGGATAGTGTTTAATCGTATGCCGAACACCGGCTTTCTGCAGGGCATCGATGATAGCTTGCTGGCCTTCAATCGGGACATGAGGGTCGCTGTCGCCAAAGTTAATCAGCAGTTCGCCTTTAATTTCTGCAGATATTGATAGAGTTCCAGCTTTCGAATCCTTCCCGAGTTTATCCGTGTGAAGCCCTGTGGGATAACAGCAGACGGCGGCTTTTACCTCTGGCTGCAGCGCACAACGAAACGATAGATGGCCTCCAATGCAGAAGCCCATCGTTCCGAGCTGGCCGGAAGAGACCCTGTCACTATGAGCAAGATAGTCCAAAGAGGCACGGAAGTCCGCATCGAACTCTGCTACAGATGTTCTTCGTGCATCATCGTTCCCGCGCATACGCCCGAGGTCGTCATATCCTATCACAGTGCCGATGGGCTCTATACGATGGTAAATTTCAGGAGCAGCGACCACAAAGCCATGCCCTGCCAGTCTCTGCACCGATCGCAGAATCGGCGCCGTAAGCTGAAATATTTCTGAATAGAGTAGAATGCCCGGGTACTGTTCAGCCCCAATGGGTGCGGCTGTGTATACTCGCATCATACTGTCATCAACGCGCAGTTCCACTTCCTGTGTTGTGATCTGCATCTATTCAAATCCTTTCCTGTGCGTATTGCTGTTGGTCAGCAGCCATCATTTTTTTGAAGCCTAATCAGAAAATCTAGAGATTCTATGTCGCAAAACCCAACTCTTAACTCATTTATGTGCGGCGATTGTGTGGAGTTGATGAACTCTCTGCCAGAAAAATGCATCGATCTCATCTTTGCTGATCCGCCATATAACATGCAGCTCGAAGGAGCTCTGCAGCGGCCAGATTCTACCGAAGTCGATTCAGTTGACGACCATTGGGATCAGTTTACCTCACTCGCCGAATATGATGAATTCACAAAATCCTGGCTGCTCGCCGCCCGGAGAGTTTTGAAGGATTCCGGTACACTCTGGGTCATAGGCAGCTACCATAACATCTATCGAGTAGGTTCAATTCTGCAGGACATCGGTTACTGGATTCTAAACGATGTTGTCTGGATCAAAAATAATCCCATGCCACAGATGAAGGGAGTTCGATTCTGCAATGCGCAGGAGACGATGCTCTGGGCGAAGAAATCTCAACAATCTTCCGGATACACATTTAACTATCGAGGTGCCAAAACGGGAAATGAAGACCTGCAGATGCGATCCGACTGGTATTTTGGAATCTGCCAGGGTGGAGAACGCATCATGGTGGATGGGAAAAAGGCGCACTCCACCCAGAAACCCGAAGCCCTGCTGCATCGCGTAATTTCGACCACATCAAAACACGGTGATCTGATACTCGATCCCTTCTGTGGATCGGGAACTACCGTCGCTGTCGCAACAAAACTGGGCAGAAACTTTATAACCATAGATCGTGAAGAGAGGTATATTAATATCGCTCGTTCCCGAGTCGAACAGATCGTGCCTACCCGTATAGTATCCGAGGCAGAATGGGCAGACGCTCCTCCGCCTCGAATATCATTCGCTTCTGTGGTAGAGAGCGGACTGCTAAAAGCTGGCCAGCAGCTTAAAATAAAAAACACCAATTTCGTTGCGACCATACACGAAGATGGTTCTATCGAATCGCAAGGTGTTCGTGGTTCTATTCACAAAGTTGGAACTATCTTACTAAAACAGGCTTCCTGCAATGGTTGGACAACCTGGCACTACTATGATGAGGTAAACTCTTGTGATAGACTGATCAACGATCTTCGTACTAAGTCCGAATGATCTCAATCACGGAAGAGAGTTTATGAAATTTTCATTAATGATACAATATAGATATTTAGCCAGCATACTCTTTGCCTTCTCAAATGCTTCTACAATAGCCGCTTCATCAACTTTACAGGATAACTCAAAATCCGACAGCACCACTTTCCTCGCCATAAGTGATCTACATATCTCAGCTCATTCCAATTCCGATACTGCGCATGAACTTCTAGATATCTGTACTAATATGGCTGTCAAACCGACTTTTATCATTAGTGTGGGCGATCAAACTGATACGGGGCGGCCTACTGAGTACGAAAGACTTAAGGATACTACTGCTAATCTGGAAAAGATCGGCACTCATCTCTATGCGGTTCCTGGAAGCCGAGATGTACGATGGTGCGCCCAGGGTAAAGAGGCTTTGGGTGCTTTGTTTGGGAAGCAGTATCAGTCGTTTGATCGAGGAGGTATCCATTTTGTATTGCTAGATTCAACAGTCATGCTGCAAAAGTGGGGGCACTTCGATAAAGTGGAACTAGATTGGCTGAGCAAAGATCTAAAACGTCAAAAAGCCGATACTCCCGTTATACTTTTTCTGCATCATAGCATCGGAATTGAGAGTCCTTTCACTCGCCCCATCGATAACGAGTATGATTTCTGGCCAATGCTCAAAGGCAGGCATATTGCTGCTATCTTCAACAGCAGCCAACTCTCGGATACGAATACACGCATAAATGGCATCCCCATATTCAGCAGCAGAGGGCTCAGAAAAGGTTCGTATTACAAGATTTCCTACTCTCCTCTCCTTCTGACTGTTGACCTTTTTACTAAAGAAAAAAAAGGATTGCCCTTGCAGGCTGCATCCATCGCTCTTAATGAAAAGTTGAAACCATCCGTACTGCGTGCCGGATGGGACGATCCGGCCGTGGCGTTTTTAGAGCGCCGCCGGCCGGCAGTCACTCTCGACCCACGCGCGATAATGGATAATCCGGATAAAGAGCTTGCCGAATATCGAATTGATGAGGGTATCTGGAATCCCATGGCGCGGGATGCTCGCGACGTATGGCGGGATGTGTTTCAGACCAAGGGAATATCAATCGGCGAGCATATTGTTGGTGTTCAACTTACCACAAGTAATCGGCAAATATTTATGGATGAACTTATTTTCGAGGTGGAACGAGATGAGAAGGAAGCTACTCGAAGATGGGCAGTCAACCTGGAAGGTCCAGTGCAATCGTCTCCACTGCTGGACAAAGATACGCTCTATACATCCTCTTTAGATGGAAAACTTACGGCGCTAGATACTTTCAAAGGTAAGCGACGCTGGGCGTTTACGGCAAAAGGTGCGTTTGTTGGTTCTCCAATACTCAGTGGAAACAGTATCCTGGCTGCCTCCACCGATCATGGGCTATATGCTATCGATTCTGCCACTGGCCATCAGAAGTGGCGTTTCGATGTTGGTTCACCAATATACTCTACACCAGCGGAAGTAAACGGAGTAGTAGTATTAGGTAGTGATGAAAAGATTCAGGGTATCGATGCGGAGTCTGGACGCCTGCTCTGGACAGTACCCGCGCACGGATTCTTTCAGTCGCGAGCAGCTTCAGACGGCGCCACTGCATATCTCGGTGGGTGGGATGGAGCCTTATATGCAGTCAACGCTAAGAACGGTTCGGTTGTCTGGACGAAAATTTTTGGTACTATTTCCGAATCTCATCCTGTACCTATTTCCCCAGGGGCAGCATCTCCCGCAGTGATGGCAGGCCGAGTCTATGTCTCTACCACGGATGGAGTGTTTCATGCTCTGAACAGTGATGATGGTTCGGATATCTGGCATACTACAGCTCCGAAAGGTGGAGATCAACTGGGGTATTCGTCTCCAACGCTGCGAGATGATAAGCTCTTAATAGCTGGTACGGGAGAACACGGGGATGTCTACTGTTTCGACCCACGCGAAGGCCATCTTCTCTGGCGCAGCTCGACAGGACAGATGATTGCCGACTCTTCGCCTAGCGTCTCCCCAGATGGGTTGTCGATGGCAATCATGGGAGTTCGCGGGCGAGTATCGGTTCTAAGCTGTGCCACAGGTAAAAGACTCTGGGGTTATGAACTCGGGCCAGGAAATATCTTCTCGTCTCCAATGGTTGATGGCTCCACAGTCTATACCACTACCATGGCGAACGATGTACAAGCTATTAGCGCGCCAAAACCCTAAGATATAGCGAGTCTGCCTGCGGCTGGCCGATCTATCAGCCAGGTCACGCGCCCATTCACGGGAACCACAGATTGGCTGGGATACCTATCCGGGTCTCTTTCTCCCTCCAATACATTTTTTACCATCTCCGCTTTCTGCCCTCCATGAACTAAGAAAAGCACCTGCTTCGCGGTATTCAGTACCGGAAGTGTGAGTGTAATCCTCTCCACAAAAGGCGCTAACCCAGGTGCAGATGCCACCACCAGACTGTCTATTTCTTTTAGTGACGGCATGTTAGGAAACAGGGAAGCACAATGGCCGTCTGGCCCCATGCCCAGCAGGATAAGATCGAATTGTGGCATTGCAATATCTTTTATTCTAAATTCTAATCTTAGTTCTTCTTCGTATAGGGATGCGGCTGAAGAGACAGAGTTAATCTCGGATGGTATGCGATGCACATTATTCTCTGGTATAGGAATTAGAGATATTAGACTTTTTTTTGCAAGAAGATAGTTGCTGTGCTCTGAGTCGGCAGGTACGTATCGTTCATCCCCAAAAAAGAGATGAACCATGCTCCAGTCGATCAAGCTGGAAAAAGGCTCTTCAGCAAGCAAAGCGTATAGTCCGACCGCTCCAGTGCCACCTGTAAGAGCTACTCGGAAAGGCTTCCCCTTGGCTTTCGCTTGATGGTAATAAGCCACAAATCTGTAGGCGGCATCGAGGCTCAAAGAGGCTGCATTTTCAAAAACTACTACATCACGATTTAGAATTACTTCTGAAGTCATCTAGTTCCTCAATTTATTAACTTATCAAACAACCTTAAATTTCTATTATTTACCACAAAGACGCAAAGGGCACAGAGAAATTTTACTGAGATCATAAAAAATTATGATAGTTTTAGTATTTTATCGGATCTTTATTTTTCTTCTGAATTTCTCTGCGCTCTCTGCGTCTTTGCGGTTCAATTATTTTATTATGGTATTTGTTAACACATCGTTTTAGGGATGTGGACAATGATGTACTACCTTAAGTATTCCAGCAGACAGATTATACCGTACAGATAAAATAGAACGGGCATTGACAGCATTTCAAATCACTCGGACTTGGATCAAAGTTACCCAGCTTTATATTTTCAATAGCATCGAAATACTTCTTGACACGATTGGGTTCGTAGGCTGGAGATGGTGGAACTGAAATTCTGCTTCCATCCGATATATATTTGATCTGAATATCTACAGATGCATCTGGAAACTTCTGTTTTAACCCTTCACGAACCAGAGCAAGACGTATATCATTCTTATCGTCAGGCTTTGGCCGCGTCTTTATGAAACGTGTAACTCTGGTTGTTCCATTTGGTAGTGTTTCGAGTTTTTCTGCATGGAAAGATATACGCGCTCCCTCTTTACGTACCTCTATCGAATCCTGCTGGCTAAGTGCACCAGATTCTGAATACTCTGTCCAGTAGTGGCAAAGCATCTCAATTCCTCGTTTCCTCAAAAGCTCACTGTGCTGCGATGCTGAATCCAGATTTAAAGTTTGCCAATCGTCCATAAAATACTGTGTGAGCTGTTCGAGTGCAGGAGCCTCACCCAACTGTATCCTCTGCTTCATCCACTCCATGGATCTCATAAGACTGCCGGAAAAAATATAGTATGTAGATTTGCGCCCCGAATCGGAAAGCGACAAAAAATGCTGATAGTAGTATCTACGCGGGCAGTCTATATAAGTTCGAAGTTCCGACTCCGTGAAGCTATTCCTCACAACATGCTGGCTAACACTCTGGGTATACTCTGTTTCAACGAAGGTGCTGAGGATTTCACTATCTTGAAATGAACTCGTGTTTGCCCATGAATTTGATCTATTTAAATAAGTTCTGATCTCTTGCAGCAGAGATGATGGTTTGACAGCTTTTCCATTTCGATGTTTCGAACGTGAGATAAAAAGCATATCCTTAGCTCTTGTAAGCGCTACAAAAAAGAGACGGCTTTCGTTCGCTGCTTCCGATTCTAATTCCGGCAGACTGTCCTCCGTAAGCAGCCCTGCCGGCACTGTCGACATGCTCCCCTGTTTCCTCACCGGAAACTGATTTTCATTTAAATTCGGAACAAAAACGGTGTGGAACTCCAATCCTTTTGAAGAGTGAACTGTCATTACTCGCACTGCTTCTGAACCCTCATTGATACTAACTGCACCGAGCGAACGCTCGTCACCGCACAGTTTCAGCATGCGAATGTAGCTCAGAAAGGATGTATCCACAGGATCCGTATCTTGTTTCCGGCTGCTTGTATATTTTTGGGCTGCGGTAATAAGTTGATGTATGGCGACAGTCTTCTGCTTTTTTTCGTGGGAATTGAAAGGGAAGAGTGTGCGCAGATAGGCGCTCAGTGTGAAAAGGTAGTCCAGAAGTATTCTTGCAGGATTTGTTTTCAGGCATAACTGCTCCAGGTGCTTGGAAAGAATCGAAATGCCCGGCCTGCTCGTATCAGAAATATTTATCATTTCATCAGATCGTTTCATGGCTTCGATAATGTCTTCGTGATTCTCCGAGGCAGTGCTGATAAGCGTTTGCATATCTAATTGTGATATCGAATATTCAGGAAACTGCCCTACTCGCAACAGAGCCGAACTATCACCATCCATAACAAGAGATAGCAGCGCCAAAAGATCTTTTATTTCATCAATCTGCAGAATACTTCCTGTGTGCAGCGTGGGAATACCTTCTCTGGCGAGTCTGTCTGCAAGCTCAGAAGCTTGTGCGTTCGTACGACACAGTACTGCCTGTTCATTTAGTGAGACGCCTATTTTCTCTTGTTCGCGAATTCCCGAAGCAATCCACTTCGCCTGATGAATCTCAGAATCAGCCTCTAGAGCATACAGGCTCTGATAACCATCGTCATCCCGAAAAGGTACCCACGATTTCCCTTCATGAAGGTTAATTTCTGAGCTTGAGCGCATGTCCTTAGCCATTGCGTTGAATAGCGAGACTAAAGGCGGTTTGGATCGATAATTTACGCCAAGATTTAGCCTGAAACCGCCAGGAAAATCCGTTTCAAACTGCTCCACATTTGCAGGCGATGCCCCTCTGAATCGATAGATAGCCTGCCGTAAATCACCAACGGCCCAGAATCCAGACCCGTCGCCCGCCAACCTCTGCAGCAGTTTTGCACTAGCACGATTAATATCTTGATATTCATCTGCAAGAATATACGGATACTGATTTTGCAGACGCAATCTCACAGCATCATCTTCATCGATCAGTGTAATGGCGCGATTGAGGAGGTCTCCGTAGTCCAGCCTGCTCCCATCCGCGAGCAGCTCCTCATAGACTTCAAAAACTTGTGCTGCTTCTAGCGCTTTTTCTGCAGTTGTTTTTTCAACGGCATTTGTTGCAGTTGAGAGCATCTTTTCTGCAGCATCGAGATAGTCGAGGGGCGTTTTAAGTTCATCTTTTGCCCGCTGAAAACAGGAGATCAGCGATGGAAAAGGAATGGCCGGCATATTAAGGTACTCGTAGTGATGGAGAGAGAGCCGGTTAAGATTTTTTACCAGTAGCGAGACAGCATCTGCCTTGTCGAGCAGGGAAGGTGCAAAATCTTGGCCTGAATATTTTCTGAGTATCTCCAGGCCGAACGCGTGAAAGGTTCCAATCCACACAAGATTTGCCGAATCTCCCATCGACTTCTGCAGTCTCGTCCGCATCTCTTCCGACGCCTTATTGGAGTAGGTAAGAGCGAGTATGCGCTCTGGGGGAACTCCTTTTTCCAGAACTAGATGAACTATGCGGGCAATCAGAGTACGCGTTTTTCCTGTTCCAGGTCCAGCATCCACCAACACCGGACCTTTTTCAATACAGGCTGCGAGATGCTGGCTCTCGTCCAGATTTTTGATCAACTCCAGTGGTTCCATGATTTCCGGACTTGCGATATCATGGTCAGAAGTTCCATCAGAGGTATCTGTAGGAAGCAGTACAGCGTTTGATAGCTGGTTCAGTACAAATATTTTCGAGATGCCAATTTTTGCAGCAATCTCCTGAGAGCTCCATCGGTCTTCTAAAAATACTTTGGCGAGCATTTTGGAAGGCAGCAGAAACTCTGCTGCGAAAATATTCGCCTCTTTCTCACGCCTCTCTTCCGGCGAATAGCCTATCTCCACCGAACCAAAATTTATCTCTTCCTGGCTATCCAGCATCTCCATCTCAGAATCTGTACAAATGTCTGTTTGAACTTCCGGATGCAGCCAAAAATGTGCCAGCTCATGAGCAATTGCAAAATTCGCTCTTCTATCGTTTTGATGTTCAGACTCTCGGCACAATATGTACGACATCTCCCTGTCGAGTAGGGCAAAAGCACCCGATAGCAGCGGATCTGTAGGCTTCAAGATGAGCAGCGAAAGGCCAGTGGATTCTATAGCATCTTGAATGAGCTTTTCGGCTGAAAGAAGTTCGTTATCCCCATCAGCGAATGAAGCGGAATTAAACTGCTTGTGAAGAGTATATGCTTTTCTTTTTATCGCTGACCAATCAGGCATAGATTATATCCTCTCCACTTTTCCCGTGCTATTGTGTTACTCATTCCAGACGACCACATTAGGAAATTAATTTATTTGAAAAAAATATTTTTTACGTTTGATTCTGTTCGGAGTAGGTTCGGAGTGGGTTGCTATTCTATCCTCGTGACGCCAACCGGAATTGGCGTCTAGCCCCTGGAAAGTCCGGTGGTCGAATTATTTTGAAAAGAGGAGATTGATATGAAGAGTATACCGAACGACAACACAGATCACGCAATTGGCTGCAAAGAACCTGGAATATCCAGCTCGCCCAATCAAGCCACCGGAAAAACCGAGGCACAATCATCCCACTCAGACACAATCTATAAAGGAGTAGAAACTGTGAAAACCAATCCTGTACCACCCATCAACACTCTAGACTTTGCCGCCGGAAACGCCGGCACACTATCAAACAACAGGAAAAGAAACCTCAAAGGAGAAGACACTATGAAAGATCATTCTATCAAGACATTCAACCTGATTTCATTCGCACTGGGATTGCTGATCGCAACCTCTGCAGCACATGCTGCCACCAGAAATGTGCCCAGTACATACCCCACCATTCAAGCAGGAATCAATGCCTCTAGTAACGGCGATACTGTACTCGTTGCGGATGGCAGCTATTCGGGCACAGGTAACGTAACCCTCGATACGCTGGGAAAAGCGATCACAATCAAATCAGTAAATGGCTGGCAGCGTACCTATCTCAATGGAGGCACCACCAGTCGACTATTTGCCATCACTCGTGGTGAGAAAAATTCTACTGTGATAAACGGCTTTCTAATGTATCAGGGACATGCAGATCAGGGTGGAGCGATCGAAGTAATCAACAGCAGTCCATCTATCTTGAACTGTTATATTGAAACCAGCGTCGTAACTGATAACGGTGGCGGCATGTATGTGTATAATGGCAGCCCGGTTATTACAAACACAGTATTCGATAGCAACTTTGCCGGTTCAAGCAACAGAGGCTGGGGGGGAGGGCTATACTGCTGGATAGGTAACCCCAAGATAACCTCCTGCACTTTCAGTAACAACAACTCCAATATATGGGGTGGCGGACTTTTTCTCCAGGCCACGTCAGCAACGGTTTCCAAGTGCATCTTCAAATATAATGGATCAACTTCTGGCGGTGGCCTATGTGAAGCGGGAAGTCATGACACAATCAAAAACTGCAGTTTTACCAGCAACGGATCGGATGGTTCGGGCGGAGGCGTTTCTGTCCTGGGTGGATCGAGCTCCTCTTATACGACAGACACGTTTAACTCAAACTATGCTCAAAATGGTGGAGCGATGAATATTGATGGAAGCGATCCCGACATTACTAGCTGCGTCTTCTCAAGTAACGCTGCTGCCTTCGATGGCGGAGCCATCGAAGTGTGGTACTCATCGACAGGGTCAGATATTGAAAAATCTACTTTCACTTCTAACACAGCCAAACGAGATGGCGGAGCAATCAATTTTATCTCCTCAAACGGTATCGTCAACAAATCTACCTTTGCTGAGAATCGCGCTTATACCAGAGGCGGCGCTATCGATATGACGGACAGCTCTCCTGATATTTCAAACGACTCATTCACGAATAACCTTGCAGCCCACCCACAATACTACAACGCATCAGGCGGAGCCATTGGTGTCTACACAGGTGCACCAAATATCGATGACTGTGCATTCCTCTCTAACGAGACTGACTATTTCGGCGGTGGACTGTATAACGTGTACGGTAGCCCATGGGTAAAAAACTCAACGTTTGTGAGTAATAAAGCAGATCAGTACTACGGCGGGGGTGTGATGTCTTTTGGTACCATGTACATTGAAAACTGCTCCTTTACAAAGAATATAGCTTACAATACTGGTGGTATCTATCTGGGTACCCTTGCAGGGCACTCAAACTACACCTTTATCTGGAACACCATCCTCTGGAGTGATTTCAACGGCGAATTTGTCAACAATGCAAACGGCCTGATCCGATATAGTGATATTCAGTATGGATTTACCGGTACAGGGAATATCAATCTAGACCCACAGTTCAGCGACACGAAACTGCATCTTAAGCCAACTTCGCCATGTATCGGTATCGGCACAACCAGATACACACTGCCAGCAGCCGACAAAGATGGCAAGCCTAGAGTGATTAACGGACTCATTGATATGGGCCCCTACCAAACAAACACTGCACACGTCGTAGTGGACAGCACTTCCGTATCAAGGCTTAACAGCAGCATCGTACAAGTTCAACTGCATCTGACAAACACCGGGGTGGCGAATGCATATAGTCTGAATATCACTTCACTCAAACTGAAAGGAATTTTTGGATCAGAAGTATCAGCAATATCTTCTTTGCCAGGAAAAACTGGTGGATGGGTTACATTCCGCGTTGCGGGAGTTCCCGCAGGTATTGCGACACTGGCAGCAAACGGATCGTTTACAGGCGGTACATTCAGTTACTCTCACACTGTATCTGTGCCATAAAATATATCCTAAGCGTATTTGAAAACGCAGTTCCTGACTAGGAACCTTATGGGGCGGGAAGTTATCTTCCCGCCCCTATTCCATGCATCCAGTTACAGAATCACCATGACTAATTCTCTCTTCTACCCTCAATGTGCTCCAGTTCAGTTGATGCTCTCAATAGGCTTTGTTGTGAAACCTCTTGCTCAACCAGCGAAGCACGAAGCAGCTCATTATCTTTACACTCTATGGAGGAAGCCGGTCTGAGCAGTGTCTCGAATCCTTTGTTCTTCTGTTATCTAGCCTCCAAAACAGGGATACAGGCTGTTACAGCTGACAGTACATCCCTTCTCTGACCAAGTATAACTCGCCTAAAAAGTTTATTTACCGCTCTGAGTGAATCATTGTTTCCAATATATGGAAGTGCGTTTAAAATGGCTATTGAGAGATCAGCGTAGTTGTCCGAAAGCGCTCTATTCGGACAATCTACCTGATGTGATGTTAATTCAATATCATTTTCCGATGTGATTCGTGGAAGCAGCTTAACTAAAACTTGAGCATATTGATATTCTGACTGTTTCCATTGGCGGCTGAGTTTGTGATTGTCGAAATGAAAGGCTTCCGCCATGGGGCCGATTATTCGTATATCATCATACATAGAGAGCGCTTTGGCTAGTGTGTGATGTTTTTCAAAATCCAACAAAATGAAACGAATGATAACGCGAATAATCATACACAACATTGAGTAAAAAATTAATGTGGTTCCAATTATCGATAGGATAGTCTTTGTTCCATCAAAATGGAAAGCTGCCCAACATGCAGCAGACATTAGCAATAAATCAATAGAGTAGTGCACTCTAGTCGATTTTTTTGATTTGACTTTTCGCTCAGTATTGAATAGCCTCAATAATGACTCGAAATATTCGGGTTTGCCAGACAATAGCTTTTCAACTGCAGCTTTCCTTTTAGAGGGAAAAAGGCTTGCGGATTGATCTAGCAGCGGACGAACTTCAAGATCGAGCTGATTTGAATTTAATCCGGTTGGTTCCATAGCGTTGAATTCCAAATGTCGTCAATCTCTCAAAATTGCACATTTCTTTGCCTAACCCCCCAAGAGGGTGGTTCAAAAGTCTCTTTCGGACTGTAAATGGGCTAAAAGTAGCTATTTTTCAATGGCAGATCAGCGTCAAAAAAATCTTCGTCGCTTGTATGGGCATTGTAGAGCGATTTTTTTTCAATCGAAAATTTCAGAATGACTTTTGACCCGCCCTCCCAACCCCCTTCCCTGCTCACGCAAACGATAAAGCAGTTTGCGTTAGGGAAGGGGAGAATGAACGATCAAGATTCCCCCTTCTCCTGTTTTTGGGAGAAGGAGGTTAGGGGGATGAGGGCTGGCAAGGGGGAGTTAGGGGTCAAATCTTTTACCCCGGACAGAAATCATAGGTCTTAATATTGATCATGCGTCCATGGTTCAGGAATAGTGATAACAAACTCCAGAAAGCACCAATTCCATATTCGCCCAAAATAATTCCAAACATAAACGGCATCACTTGCCTGTTCAGTTTATATCCGCCATAACGGAGTATGCTAAACTTGAGAAAAGAACTTATTAAAAGACACGACCAATAGTACTCCGCTCCGAAATTCAGTGCAATCGCATATCCGGCAGGATGGAACGGCCACCAGAGAAATCTGGTTCGCATCCACATCATTCCCAATGCTGCAATAGCCCCTACTCCCACCCATATCTGTCCCCAAAAATTTGGCTGAACGGGATTATCAGACCAGGTCTTGACCTGCTGGAATTCACCCCAGTTATGTGCGGTCATCATATTAATCCCTGCGCCGTACTGCAGATGGAGCGCAGCCCAGAAGCTTGCTAATCCCCCCACAAACATAGCAAACATCATAGCAAAACCCATTCCCTTCATATTCGATTTACTTTGCTGGCCCATCTTCATTGCTTCCAGCGTACACGGCATTGCATTTGTGCGATAGCCACGGCCTGAGAACCACCAGAACATACTCATCATTGTGAGATTCGGCATACCAACTGCCTGTGTCCCCGCAAAAAGTGTTAGAAGAAATGGCCCGTTTAAATTACCGGCCATCTCGTGGGCAGGCGGGCCAAGTTCTGCGCGGATGCGTGTAAGCCCAATAGACAGCAGAAAGAAAAATCCAAAATAGATCAGTATCACCGTCAAACTCATTCCTGCCCGCAAACAAAAGAGTGTCAGGAATGTCATTCCCAGGAGGATACCTATCACAGCAGAGCGGTATGTCATCGGCTCCTGCGAATCGTCCAGTACTTTGGAACGGGGATTTTTCACTTTCTCCCATACTAGCTTGAAATGTCCCCTTGCTGTCCATAGCGCCATGCCAATTACTGCAAACCATGCACCGAATGACTGCTGATTTAAATACGGAAATGCTGTAGTTTGCCCTGGTTCGACCCCAATAACTGCCGCCATTACCAGTAGACCTTTTTTGAACAGGAAAAAGAACCAGAGTGAGAAGGAGAGATCCAGAGGCAGGAAATAGCCAAGTGCAATGATGAATGGATAGAGTGGTAATGGTAGTTCGCCAATCGCATTCCATGGATACGCTGTGATGTATTGCCCCAAATCGTGTCCAAGATAGTCGTGCCGAACGGGTATCAATGGAATGCTGGGATAGAGTGTTGCGAGTCCGTTCCAGATATCGAGTCCACCTCCAAGCAATAGTCCTATCCATAATGTCTTATTCTGGAAAAAACTCAGCGATCCTCCTTCTGCCGTCATCGCCATTGGCAGCTGAATAATAGGATAAGAAAGCTTTTCATTCTCCATCCACTGCTTGCGGAGAATGACATTGATACAGATCATTACACTGCCTAGCGCGAGAATGAAACAGCACCAAATCATTACAGGAGCAGCCCATGCAAGCAGATGAGGCTTTGTGTAAAGTATGCTTGAGCCCAGCCCTTCGTACAAGGGACGGAGTATTTTAGGGTCTTTCACCATAGCCCAATCCGGGTAGAAATGGTTGAATTTATCCCAGCCTAGTGACGGCTGCTGATCTTGAAACCAGATTGGGAAGCCCTCAACCGCAGGTATGCCTAGTTGGAGACTATCGTGCCCGGCAAGCGCCGAAGCTATTGTCATCATCACATAGCAAGTGATCAGCTCACCCTGACTGAAGGCTTTCTTAGGGAAATGGGGTTTTAGTATAAAAATATTTATGAGTACAAGAATAAGCAGGAAAAAAATGGTATTCCAGAAGAGAGACATCGCAGTCGCATGATTGGTGTGCCAGATACCTTCGACTTCAATAATCCAGTAGCAGTTTATGAAGATCAGTATTGTGCTCAAGAACATAATACGAAACGTAACACTTCGCTGTGGTACAAGATTCGCATCTGTTTTTTCGATGCCTTCCACAACACCTAAATTAGCTGTTGTTGGATCGAAAGCAGACCGGCTTGAACTATCTTTATTTGGAACGACTGACAATGAAAGATTCCTTTCAACGGCGGAATGAGCCTTGAAGCATTATGTTCGAGAATATTGGGCGAAGTGGAGATATACTCACTATTTCAACGTAATCTGAGTATTTCCTCTATTACAGGAATATTTACTCATCGCCGTTGGATGCTCTAAGAAGTTCATCAGGATGATTATGCAGTGAGGTTATATTTGGGCGGAGGAGTGAGTCTGCATCGTCTGATGAAAATGAAGAAGATCGCAGTAACGTTCCGGAGACATTTAATTTCGCAACTCTTGCCTCCAATGCCGGCAGACACGCATTCGCAGCGCTCAATATCTCCAGTTTACTAGTCTGTATAAACCGATTTTGCAACTGTTTAACAGCTTTGATTGATTTTTGATTTCCGATAAATGGTAATGCGTGGAGGATGGCTGTGATCAGACTTGCAGATCCACCTCCAAGAGCTAGGTTCAGACTTTCTATTTGATTCACGGTTAAATCCAAATCCTGTTCAGACTTAATCTTCTCTAGCTGTTCGGTCACGGATTCTACATATCCATAATTCCTATCTGTGATTGATCGATTAAGCCTGTATCTATCAACCATAAGCGCTTCTGCCAGAGGGCCGATTATTCGTGAATCATTATATTTTGAAAGTGCAGATGCGATGGTGTAGGGATACTTGAATTTTTTTAGAATACTTCTTGAAGTCTTACCCATAAATATTTGTGTGAATACGGTCAAGCACACTAATGGTACTATTGGCAAATGAGCAAGAGACAGTCCAAACAAAATCGCAATTGTAAATATGATCGACCATAGCAATATTTCGCATGTAAATTCCAAGGATCCGCGATTCTTGTAGTAGTTATTCCTCTGCGTTTCAAACAGACGAAGCAATGGTTCCAGATGTTCTGGGGATGATGCGAAGAGCTTCTCCCTTGCTGCTTTTCGTTGTGAAGGAATCAGACTGATACACTGCGTTACAAGTAGGCTTACTTCACGATCCAGCATTAAAGATTTTAATTGTGTCTGTTCCATATAATAATTATATTATAAAATTCTGTGATCTGCCTGAATGATCATAAAAAATCCCCTCTATCGAAATTCGATGGAGGGGATTTTAACTTACGATTTTTTCAGATTAGCGCTGAGGGCGGAAACGCGCTTTTGGAGCGACATCGTCTTCATCAGGCTCGGGAGTTGCTGTAGGAGCTGCATCCGTACGCGGTGCACGATCTCTATCGTTGAACGGAGGCCGCCCGCCGCCACGATTGCCGCCTGGACCTCCACGGCCGCCGCGATCACGGTCTCGATCACCAAATCGACCGCCGCCGCCTGCGCCTCGGCCATCATCTGGGCGTTTGTTCATGCTGGCATCGAAAGGCTGATCCAGATTAATCGCAGAGAGATTAACTCTGCCCTGGCCGTCCACTTCGATAACTCGCACCTGAATCTCATCGCCTACGCTGACAGCCTCTTCAGGTCGCCGTACCGCTGGATTCTTGAGGTGACTAACGTGCACTAGCCCCTCACGGCCAGGTGATATCTCTACAAAAGCTCCCATGCCAATTAGGCGAGTGACCTTGCCGGTATGGATGGAGCCAAGTTCGATCTCCCCCACCATGCCGAGAATGATGTCCGCTGCTCGCCGGCCAGCTGCCTGATCGACTGCAGCGATGTAGATCTTTCCATCCTGCTGAATATCGATCTGAGCGCCAGTCTCTGCGGTGATCTTCTTGATCATCTTGCCGCCCGGGCCGATGACCTCACCAATCCGTTCCGGATTAATCTCGATGGAGAAAATAGACGGCGCGAATGCGCTGAGGTGAGTTCGTGGTTCTGTCATCGTCTCAGCAATCTTGCCAAGAATATGAAGCCGTCCTTGGAGTGCCTGCTCCAATGCCTGTACCATCACTTCGCGCGGAATTCCCTGAATCTTCGTGTCCATCTGGATAGCCGTGATGCCATCCTTCGTTCCGGCCACTTTGAAATCCATGTCTCCAGAGAAGTCTTCCAGCCCCTGAATATCCGTAAGCACTGCATACTTATCACCGATGGTCATCAGTCCCATAGCAACCCCAGCAACCGGTGCAGAGATTTTGACTCCGGCATCCATTAGCGCCAGAGTAGAACCACAGACAGAAGCCATAGAAGTCGATCCATTCGACTCCAGAACTTCACTTTGAAGGAGCATTGCGTATGGGAACTCGTCGATGGGGGGAAGCACCGGGACGAGTGCGCGTTCCGCTAGTGCTCCATGTCCGATCTCTCTTCGTCCTGGGCCGCGGAGCGGCTTGGTTTCCCCTACGGAGTATGGCGGGAAGTTGTAGTAGTGCATATACTGCTTCTTCTCATCCACCTCCAGATTGTCAACTACCTGGGCTTCGGACATGGCTCCCAATGTAAGACATGTTAGAACCTGTGTCTGACCGCGAGTGAACAGCCCCGTACCATGAACTCGTGGAAGAAGCGAGACTTCACAGGTGATCTCGCGCACTTCGTCGAGTTTCCTGCCATCCGGTCGAATTTTGTCATCCACTATGAGCGCTCGAATTGCCTTCTTGACCGCTTTTTCGGCAGCTTCACCTATCTCGCCAACCTGTTCTGGGAAATTGGCGGCCATGCGCTCAACGATCTCTTTTTTAAGGTCACCGATGGCGCTTTCACGAGCGGCCTTATCTGGATTCTGGATGGCAGCTTTAATCTCCGCCCCCATCTTCTCCTGAATTGCTTTCAATATCTCAGCATTTGGCAGGAAACTTACAATTTCACTCTTCTTCTTGCCCACGAGCTGAGCCAGTTCTTCCTGAAGTGCACACTGACCTTTTATCACTTCGTGAGCAGTATCCATTGCCAGCAGAATATCTGCTTCAGAGATGAACTTTGCGCCTGCTTCCACCATAATGATCGCCAATTTAGTACCTGCAACCACTAAATCGAGCGAGGATTCGGCTATCTGGCTCTGAGTTGGGTTAATGATGAACTCACCATCAATTCGTCCCACTCGAACCGCGCCTATTGGCCCGTCCCAGGGAATATTAGAAACCATTAGCGCCGCGGAAGCTGCTACGATAGAATGGGTATCTGGAAGACAGTCGAGGTCAACTGAGAGTGGCATCACGATGATTTGAACGTCGTTTCTCATGCCATCAGGGAAGAGAGGACGGATTGGCCTGTCCATCAAACGTGAAGTGAGGATTGCTTTTTCTGATGGCCTCCCACCTCGTTTTACAAAACCGCCGGGGATTTTGCCTACTGTATATTTTCGTTCTTCGTAGTCGCAGGTGAGAGGGAAAAAATCGATACCGGAACGAGGGTCTGAGCTCATGGTGGCGTTCGCCATGACGACCGTATCACCTTGATACAGCCATACCGCGCCACCGGACTGTTTCGCTATTTTGCCGGTTTCGATGCGCAAAGTACGACCAGCCAGTTCGCGTTCTACTGATTGAGACAAATTATTCTCCTGGAAAAAATACCAGCCGGGAGAAGACAGCACATGTGGGCAAGTTGAGGGGTTATGTTACGCCCTTCACGCCTTATTGGGTGCCGGATTCATCCGGTTGGGGGGTTGAAACGCAGTCGGCTGTCCCGAGGGAGAGTCAGGAGGAATATCCTGGTTAGTAAGGGGTCAGGGAAAACGGACGATATCAATCGCTGAAAAAAACGTGTATCGTTCTTACAGTCATCCGGGCATCCGCTTACCCTGAACCCTGCGGACCATAAATAGATCGTTCCAACTTTCGGAAAATACCGACTGCGGTTGGCGGCAATTGTAATCACCGCCGACAGATGGCCACTAGTCAGAAAACAGAAAAAATCCGCGCTATTATAACTTGCTGCGGATTCCCAGTTTACCGACCAGTGAGCGATAGCGCTCGATATCCTTATTGCTAAGGTAGGTGAGCATACGTTTTCGTTGACCAACCATCATCATAAGACCTCGACGAGAGTGGAAATCTTTCTTGTGCTCACGAAGATGATCCGTCAGTTGGCTGATACGAGCCGTCAGGAGGGCGACCTGCACTTCAGGAGATCCTGTATCTCCATCGTGGGTGGCATTCTCGGTGATGACGTTCTTTTTAAGTTCTGTCTTAAGCGGCACTGCGGGGCAATCCTCCTTTGCAACCGATACGCCATATTTTAGCACAGATTACAGCAAAAGTCAATCTGATGGGAAGTATTTCTGATACTACGTTAGCTGATTGTAGCGAATGAAGCATTCGAATAGATAGTTATTATGCTGGCTCATTCATGGAGAGCACTTTTAGTAATTCGTCTGAACATGCATTCTATATTTACAATTCGGGCTTTATGGATGGTCATGATCGAATTACTGATCTATTGCTGGAATAATGATACTTGCTCCACAATCAAAATCTGCGGAAATCTGCGAAATCTGTGGATAATATGCACTTTTTTTATTAACCGCGAATTACGCTAATTGCGCGAATAGATGCAAGAATTTCGTGACATTTACAAGTTCACTTAAGCAGTCTCAGTGCGTAATCGTGATAATTTTATTCGCGGAATTAGCGTAATTCGCGGTATATATAAGCGAATACTGCGCATGCCCATCCAAACCAAAGTAACGCTAATGCTGTGAGCCCCAAGATTTGCATCTGATAAAACTGGCGAGACGACATGTTCGGGAATAGGGTCATTATTGCCTGTCCGCCGTTGAGAATCGGCAACGGCAAGAGGTTTCCAGCGCTGTTCTTTGCAGCAAGAAATCCAAGCAGAACAATAAAATTGTCATTTCGCACGTGCTCTAAAAATCTCGCTACGGCATGTTGTCCGTAGGCAATGGGCGCTAAACTTCCGTGAATAATCTGGAAGAATCCCGTCAAGACCCTCTGTTGAGCCAGAACTACGCCTCCGCAGGCAATAGCCAAGAGAAAACAGGTTATCGGCCCTGCAAGTAATGTCAACAGCCGCTTACTGGTCGGCATCGCCCGGAAGCCGTGAACGGGCGTCGAAACAGAAGTTTCGTCGTCATCGTATTCCAT
>JANXSG010000100.1 GCA_025352825.1 Chthonomonadaceae bacterium
ACACCGCCTTTAAGCAGGAACTCATGATCTCCCTGAAGCGCAGCCAGCGCTTCTTCCAGGCTGCCCGGAGTCTGCTGAATGCCTTTGCGTTCGGCAGGCTCCATCTCGTAGAGGTCTTTGTCGATCGGAGCGGGCGGCTGGATACGATTCTGGATACCATCCAGGCCGGCCAATAGCAGTGCGGAGAAGGCAAGATATGGATTTGCGGATGGATCTGGAGCGCGGAACTCGATACGTTTGGCCTTCGGGGATTTGCTCACCATCGGAATACGGACGCAGGCCGATCGGTTGCGAGCAGAGTAGATCAGGTTGATCGGCGCTTCGTAACCCGGCACCAGACGTCGGTAGGAGTTGGTAGTTGGTGCGCAGAGGGCAAGCAGCGCGGGCGCATGCTTCAGGATGCCGCCGATGTAGTGAACCGCCATTTCGGAAAGTCCAGCATAGCCTTTTTCATCGTAAAAAAGCGGTTCTCCACCCTTCCATAGAGACTGGTGGACGTGCATACCGGAACCGTTGTCCTGGAAAAGCGGTTTGGGCATAAAGGTTACCGTGTAGCCATTCTGCACAGCAGTATTCTTAATAACATATTTGAACTTCTGAATATCATCGGCGCTTTGAAGCAGCGGACCAAATTTAAAATCGATCTCAGACTGGCCTGCCGTACCAACCTCATGGTGCTGCATCTCTACATCGATACCCACATCGATCAAGTTCAGCATCATCTCCGTACGGAGGTCCTGCAGGCTGTCGGTAGGAGGTGTGGGATAGTAACCACGCTTGTAACCGATTTTGTAACCCAGATTTGGCTTTTCATCACGGCCGGAGTTCCAGATACCTTCATCACTATCTACATAGTAGTAGCTGGAGTGGGGGGTGGTATCGAAACGGATATCGTTGAAGATGTAGAACTCTGCTTCCGGGCCAAAATACGCCACGTCTGCGATTCCGGTGCTTTTAAGATAAGCTTCGGCTTTTTTGGCTACCTGGCGAGGATCACGGTTGTAGACTTCACGGGTGATAGGGTCTTCGATATCGCATGTGATATTGAGAGTTGTTACATCCGTAAACGGGTCGATATAGGCTGTATTAGGATCTGGAATGAGGAGCATATCGGATTCGTTGATTGCTTTGAAACCTCTGATAGAGGAACCATCGAAAGCGAGGCCATCCTCGAACTTGTCCATATCCAGATTGGCGGCTGGAATCGAGAAATGCTGCACCTGGCCGATGAGGTCGGTGAAGCGGATATCGACGACTTTGGCCTCGGTCTCTTTTACAAGATCGATTACGTCTTTGGGTTTAAGAGTTGTCTTTTGGGACATCGGAATTCATCTCCTTAACAAACGTTAATGGGTATCTATAGAGGTAATTGCAAAACTCAAAATTTTTACATATTTGATTACTGCTCTGCCTAACCCCCGGCCCCCTTCCCTGCACACACAAACGATAAAGCTGTTTGTGTTAGGGAAGGGGGAGATTCATTGATAAAGATTCCCCCTTCCCTCCGAGGTACGAAGGAATCAGGGAAGGGGGTTAGGAGGGCGGGTCAAAAGTCTTTCTGAAATTTTCGATTGAAAAAAAATCGCTCTACAATGCCCATACAAGCGACGAAGATTTATATGACGCTGATCTGCCATTGAAAAATAGCGACTTTTAGCCCATTTACAGTCCAAAAGAGACTTTTGACCCACCCTCTTAGGGGGTTAGGCAAAAAATTGTATTTCCATAGATTTTGCAATCACCTTAACAGACAATAAAAAACGCCTTTGCCTTTAGGATATACTAGTATCCGGGCAAAGAACGCCACTGTGGGCCTAGCTACATCATTGTGCCTGACCTAGAAACTGAGGAATACAAAAGTGTGGAGGGCAACACTGCTCTTCTTATGATAGATTATAGCAGGATGGGGTTTCAAAAGTCAACTATCATCGTTGGCTGTTATAAATATTCGTCGAAACAAACATTTTATCACAACTTTATAGATGCGGTTCTTCGTGTCCACTCCGCAATTATCTTGTCATCCTCAAGTACATTATCACTGTCTTCAAGGCGCCTATTCGCGACATGCCAATCGTAGATCATTTTCGCACCCTGGCTGATTGATATTGTATAACGATAACCAAGGTCTCGTTTGGCTGCCGTGGGGTCGAAACAATTGTTGTATCTAAAGTTTATCGAAGTGATGTAGGCACGTTTATCCCAGGGATAGAGGATATTCGTGGGGATACATACAAATTTCGGAGAGGGAGCGCCGATCCCCTCCGCCACTCGCTCGTGATACTGAAGCCAGGTGATACACTCATCTCCGGGCAGATGATAGCTGTTACCATATGTCGCCCGATTGCAGACTGCGTTGGTAAACGCAAGTGCAGCATCATCTCGATGAACAGCCGACCAGAGAGAGCTTCCATCGCCATGCACCACAATTGCCTTCCCTTTCAACAGTCTGTCTAGATGATAGGATGAACCGCCAAAAGTATGCAATACTGCACCCTGCTCTCCATAAGTATGCACCGGGCGAATGACCGTAAAAGGATGCTTCTCCTTACGATACCAGTCCCATAAGATATTTTCGCAGAGAGCTTTATTCTGCGAGTAGTCCCATGCAGTTGGATTGAACGGTTCACTCTCCAGTATGGGGTAGCTAGAGGCAGGATGGGCGTAGACATCTACTGTACTGCAGAAGATGAGGTGCCCGCACTTGCCTCCAAATGCCCGAAGAAGACTCTCCACATCGGCAGGGGCGTAGCCGATCATATCGATGACGCAGTCAAAAGCTGGCAGTTCTTTCATCTGGTTTTCGAAAGCGCTATGATCATAGCGGTCTCCGACGATTGTCTCTAGCTTACCAGCAAATTCCTGGGATCGCTGCCCTCGGTTGTAGTGCCAAACTTCGTCTCCACGATCCAGTAGAATCCTGGTTATCCCTGTGCTGATCAGCCCCGTACCGCCAATCATAAGAACCTTCATTTTCGATCCCTTCTCATCAAAGGATTATCAGTGCGATGTTCCTGGTATGCGATAGTTTTTACTGGCATCATCCAGAACGAGCACCCAGTCTACTCCAGAAGTGGGAGGCTTGAAATCGTGTTTTTTACCGCCTGCAGCATCTCCAGCAGCGAAGGTATTCCCCGTTCTGGGATCGAACCAGTGGACAGCAATTTTACTCCCTGTCATTTTCGATAAATCTATCTCAACAGGATTGCCTGATGGAAGGTATATAAATGCCCAGCTGCCATCGCGGTCTCTGGTTGCCTGTACATGATGAACGCTTGTTGCAATTTCAGAGGAGATGAGTGATTGGTCTGGGATGCGGGATAGATAAGGACGAGATTCTATTAGTGACCGCACGTGGCGCATCTGACTGGAACCTGGCAAATGAAGAGCCTCCTGCCAGTTACGCCTGGCCCATGTGAAAGGAGACCTGCCCGGTTCCAAAAACTGCCAGATGGGATGGCATCCGTAAGTATGCCCACACGCACCCGCAAATACAGACCAGTACGCAGATTTCCGGCAATCGTAATCATCCAGATAACCATTTTCAATATTGAAACTTGCCGTATGGTCCTCATAGCCAGGCTCAGCATCCATGGTGGGTTTAGGTGGATTCATATCATAATCCGCTGCAATAAACTCATAGTTGTGTGTATTGCGCCCATGTCCACTCTGCCACATATTAAAATCGAGCCATTCTGCATTATGAAAATACTGCGCCGAGGTCTGCCCGCCGCATGGATGGAGAGTGCGAAGGTGGTTACCCCCATCTC
>JANXSG010000215.1 GCA_025352825.1 Chthonomonadaceae bacterium
TCCAGCCATATTACTTCCAGAATCTGCCTCAGGGCGATGGGCACGAAGTCCGGGAACACCATCCAGGAGATCCCAGAAGTAGTTCATTGCCTTTCGGATTTCTGCGCAGCGGACATCGTAGTACTTAAGCTGAACACGTCCTACTGCAGAACTGATCTGATGAACCCGGCTTTTTGTTCCACCCAGTGGCAGCCCCTGAAAAGGCTGTAGGTCCGGTGTCTCTATCTTATGATTTCCATAGCCGTATCGTTCGTAATGGCCGAAAGCAATGGCTCGCTCCAGAATTTCGCGGCTGTCCGTTGTTAACATACCCGCTTCGCCCACAGCGAACGATTTACCTGCCATCAGAGAGGCAGCCCCCACATCACCAATAGTTCCCAGGCGTCGACCTTTGTAGAGTCCGCCTTGCGCATGGGAGACATCCTCAATAACTTTGATACCGCGCCTGTGCGCAATCTCCATAATTTCGTCCATATCGGCTGGATGCCCCAAATAGTGCACCACAACAATCGCTTTTGTTCTGTCCGTGATTCGAGACTCTATATCTTTTGGGTCGATACAGAGCGTGACTGGGTCAATTTCGGCAAAGACAACGCTCGCTCCCAGGGAGAAACAGGGAAGAGCGCTGGCCCAATAGGTGACACTCGGACAGATGATCTCATCGCCTACGCCCACTTTGCAGGCGAACATCGCTGCGAGTAAAGCTGCCGTTCCGTTATTAAATCCCAAGGCATATTTCGAACCTTGCCAGGCAGCATACTCCTCTTCAAACTTTATCGTAACATCAGTTCCGGACATATTGCCGGCACGGAGCACTTCCAGCGCTGCTTCTTCATCCTCTTTCGTGATGATAGGCCAGGTGAACATATCCCCAGCTTCGGTTTTCACTGCGGTATCTCCACCCAGAATCGCCAGTGGTGATTTTATCGATGATAATGTTGTTGTCATAAATAATCTCCTTCAAAATTCTAAATTTGAATGATATAGAGTCTGATAACCTGCCCTCTCCCCCAGCCCTCTCCCAAAAACAGGAGAGGGGAGACTGGGCATAAATTTTCCAATATAACATAAAGTTTCGAAATTACTGTCAGCTTAAACCCGTGTTGTACAATTGAGGATACCCCCAATTTTAGCCCCCCTACTCCTGTTTTCGGGAGAGGGGCTGGGGGTGAGGGCTGAATTCACTCTCCGAAAACCAGATGATAACCGTTCGCGACTGTACGTGAAACGCCAAGGCTTCCTATTGGCCACAGAATACCCCCGATTAAAAAATGGCCGATTGCCAAACCAAGAAACAACGGCATCGCTGCCCGGTATAGCTTGAGACCGCCAGCACGCAATATAGAAGCTTTTAATGTCCATGCGATGAGCATCGGAAACCAGCAGGAGGCAGCATCTCCATAGGCATTTGCCATGAGAAAACCGAGGGGATGAAGCTGGCATCCGATAAAACTTCGCCGGATTAAAGTCAGTAGAAATACAAACCCAAAACCTCCTCCGGTAGCAAACAACCGTGGATAGTCTCGATGCGGTGGCGCCGCCAGTCGGCCAGTCATCTGCACATACTCTTGTCTTGCAATGGTTTCGCGGTACTCACCGGTTCCACCTGCCGACGCAATCAGATTGGATCCCTGCGCGTAGTAGGCGCTAAGATGAGTCCAGTAGGCGCAAACCAAGCCAACACAGAAAGCCAGAAACAGTGCAATGAAAAGTGTTCGCCGGGGAATGCGCCCTTCTTCGGCGAGTTTGCGGCTGTCTATCTGATACGCAGCTTGCTCCAAAGGATGATGGAAACGGGAGAGCCAGCCAAACGAGGAGAACAGCACATAAGAGTGTGTCCCACCTAAACTCAGGGCGGTTGGGGAAGATATCACATTCATAACCAACTCTTTTGGCATTCCTTCGGGATAGATAAAACTGAATGGCAGCCCAGTCTCTGCCCGCATCCTAGCATACACCAGCACAAACAGCCCGATTACTCCAAAAAAAGGAATACTCAGCCAAAGTGAAAATCC
>JANXSG010000128.1 GCA_025352825.1 Chthonomonadaceae bacterium
TATAGGCTAGTGTTGGCAGGTATTATGGTAAGTATGGCGCTTCCAGCGCTGCCGCTGTAGACAGTATCTCCGGCAAATGTTACTTTGAATGTCTGCGCGCCAGCGCCGAGTGTGTCGGGAACGGTATAGGCAAGGTTGCCATATCCAAGCGAATTGGTAACTGCCGTTCCGATGGATGTTCCACCTAAACTATAGCTGACGGTTCTGTTCGCAGCGACACGGCCAACTTCATTGTACAATCTGCAAACGAGATTTTTAACCTGGCCCGGAGCACCGGTCTGCGCATATACCGACATGGTGGTATTCGAAAGCTGAACCGTGAGCGGCACTGTCCTCGATACCGCCTTGTAAGTATTGTCGCCAGCGAACGAAGCCGTCAGAGTATGCTCGCCTGCCGGAGTCTCCTGCGGAAGCAGATAGTACAGGCGTGCGGCGCCATTGATATCGGTTACAACGGTTGCTATCTTCAAGCCATCAATTGAGAAATCCATTTTTCTTCCCACAATTGGGGTTCCATTATAGGTTATCAGCCTCGCTCCCGCATATAAAATCTTACCGCCTTTACCGGTTAGAGGGCCTAAACCGATAGCATCATTAATTAGCGGAAAGGTAAACTTTGTAACAAACACATTGGACTGGCCATCTCCGTAAGTAGATTGAAAAGCCCCAATTGTGGTGGGAAAGTTCTTCGAGTTAGTTTGTCCAGTAACATAAACATTTCCATTGCTGTCCAGAGCTATGCCAGCACCACTGCTGCCTACACCAAAATCATTTTCAATATCCGAGCCGCCAAGATAGGTCGAATAGACAAGAGAAGAACCATTTTCACTCAGCTTAGTAACGAACGCATCTATATTACCGCCACAGGTTGTTTGAAATGCTCCGGATGTGGTAGGGAAATTCGTTGACAAAGCGACTCCGGTCACATAAGCATTTCCTTCATTGTCTACCGCGATGCCCCAGCTATACTCAGCACCCAGATAAGTAGAATAGACTAGAGAAGAACCATCCCCGCTCAGCTTGCTAACGAATACATTTTCATAACCACCGTAAATAGATTGAAATGCTCCTTTGGTGGTTGGAAAGTTCGAAGATGAAGTTTGTCCGGTTACATAAGCATTTCCAGCACTGTCTACCGCAATACCCGAGGCTTCGTCAGAATATGATCCTCCCATGTAAGTCGAATAGATAAGCGAGCCATTTGCACTCAGCTTGGTAACAAACGTATCGTAATTACCACCGTAACTAGTTTGAAATGCTCCTTTGGTGGTGGGGAAGTTCGATGAGGAGGTTCGACCAGTCACGTAGGCATTTCCAGCGCTGTCTACCGCGATTCCATTGCATTCATCTGCTCCTGCAAGACGGGAAGAATAGAGAAGTGTGCCGAATGCATTCATTTTCATAACAAAAGCGCCTGTAAATCCAAACGTGGCTGTGTACCCTGTCACATATGCATTTCCTGCATTGTCTAACGCAATACCATTGCCTACACTGTAGCCTCCAGTATAATCAAAGGTGCCCTGAAGATAGGTAGAATAGACTAGAGAGGAACCATTCGCACTCAGTTTGGTAACAAACGGATTGCACTCGTTCTGGATCCCGTATTTAGTTTGTATTGCTCCTGTGGTGGTAGGGAAATCCGAGGAGGCAGTTCGCCCGGTCACATAAGCATTTCCGGCGCTGTCTACCGCGATATGATGGCTTTGATCATTGGCTGATCCTCCAAGATACGTAGAATAGATTAGCGAAGAACCATTAGCACTCAGCTTGGTCACAAAAGAATCATAATCGGTTCCAGCGCCATGTATCGTTCGATATGCTCCTGTGGTGGTAGGGAAGTTTAGTGATACAGTCTGCCCAGTTATGTAAGCATTTCCCGAGCTGTCCACAGCTATACCCGCGCCCCCTTGTAAACCCGAGCCGCTAAGATAGGTACTATACTGAAGTACGGGATCTATTATGAGTGGTCTGTTCGAATCGTATAGGGCGACTGTGAACTGTACAGCAGAAACCCCGCCTTCGCGCTCCAGTTTATACGCACATGCCACCGGCTGACGCTTTCCGTTGATGGACTGATACGTCACTGGTTTGTGCCAGCAGACCACTCCCGCCTCTGTCTTTAAAGCCAGATCACCCTCGGCGGTTACGATGGAGCTGGATGCACCAGAGAAAGCCAGCTTAATCTGTTTCGGGTCGGCTCCGGGTTTTACCACGAAGTCGTATTCCAGCTTCCCGTCCTGAGCGCCATAGTAGACCATATCCACACCTTTATAGATATCTGTAAACATTGCCTTCCTATATGTGGGAATATTAGTGTGCCATTTCTTGGGGTCATTGCCTCGGAAATAGTTGACGGTACCGGGAAGCTTCTCCATTCCTGTACTCTGAACTGGCGTTCTGGCTCCAGTCAATTTCATTCGCAACACGGAGTATTTGATGGGTATCGGCTTGTTGATGTCTCGAATGTGTGTCGGGGCGAATCTCTTGAAAGGATCACTTTTCACAGAACTGTGCTGCGGCAGCGTAAGCACAGCCTCGGTATCAGTGAGAAAGAGAGTGCCGCCGCCGGCTTTTGCGGTGAAACGGACACGCCTGTCGGTCTGCCCCATGTTCGGTTCGAACTGCATGGGCAGTCGCCCATATCCTGAGGCGAATTTAGCCTGCTGCGTAGGTGAAACTACAGAGTTGGAAGTGTTCGTCTGAGCAGGCACGGCGACAGAGAATAGTGCTAGGCAGCAAATTAGCTGTGATCGAGTGTTCATAGGGGGCTCCTCATAATAGTAAGCTAAAAAGTAAAAATGGATAAAGCGAGACAGTCAGCATAATTCACGGGCATATAACTAACCAATTAAGCGTATTTACTGGCAAATATGATAACTTTTCAGCATAGATATTTGATAAACTTCCTCACGTTGTTTGGTGAACACTGAATTTGTTCTTATAGTATACGTATCAACAAGGATAAAACGTAATGTGATCACTGTCTGGACTCGAAATCTATTACTATAGAGGTAGTTGCAAAAATATCCGACGAAATGAATTTCTTCGCTTGTGGCGTTCCGCCGTACGTGCTTCGCACAAATTATCTCATTAGCCCGTCCGAAGGACGAACAGCGGAAGGCTACCTAGCGAAGAAATTCATTTCGTCGCATCTAACCAAAAAATACTCGACTTTTGCAATTACCTCTGTAAGTATGCTTTGCTGGTATTCAAAAGATCAAACATCTGAAGTGCCAATATAGATTATTCTGAATAGTTACCAAATATCGTTATATACGACTATGACGGTTTGAGTAATAAAATGAGTTCGTATTTTATTAAGATTACTTTATCGTACTATTGACTTATTCCAGATAGATGATCATAATATATAAGTTGTTGAAAATATATACACGCTTGACTCTTGCTCAAGATATTACCAGAAACAAAATTCACACGAAAGAACCAGAGGAACTACAGTAATGAATGAAACGAACTACGACCCTGAATTTGCTGCTCAGCCTGATGAACAGCAAAACGACTCTGAACTAGCCACCTCTCTGCTCAGCCGACGAGCATTATTGATCGGAATAGGCGGTGCTCTCGCCTCCGGGGCAGTCGGAGCTACAGGTATTCCAAGCAGTTTGCATCCGTCGGAGAATGCTGCTGACAAAGGCGCTATTGAATGCCCATTCAACAGTGGAGTAATGAAACAGACTGCGGGCAGTGGCCCCAGAAACCAGGATTGGTGGCCTAATCAGTTGAGGCTGAACATTCTGCGCCAGCACTCTTCACTTTCCAATCCTATGGATAAGACTTTCAGCTATTCAAAAGCCTTCAATTCGCTTGATTTGAAGGCCGTCAAAAAAGATATATTCGAATTGATGACCAAGTCACAGGACTGGTGGCCAGCCGACTTCGGCCACTACGGACCGTTCTTCATTCGGATGGCATGGCACAGCGCCGGCACTTACCGCATTGCGGATGGCCGTGGAGGCGCTGGCTCCGGTACGCAGCGATTTGCTCCGCTCAATAGCTGGCCTGACAATGCAAATCTCGACAAGGCTCGGATGCTGTTGGCGCCAGTTAAAAAGAAATACGGCAGCAAAATATCGTGGGCCGACCTCATGATTCTTGCTGGTAACTGCGCACTGGAATCGATGGGGCTCAAGACTTTTGGTTTCGCAGGTGGTCGAGAAGATGTTTGGGAGCCCGCCGAAGACATCTATTGGGGTGTTGAGACCGAGTGGTTAGGGGATAAACGTTACACAGGTGATCGGCAGTTGGAGAATCCTCTTGGTGCGGTTCAGATGGGTCTTATCTACGTCAATCCACAAGGCCCTAACGGTAACCCGGACCCGCTGGCATCAGCTCGCGATATCCGTGAGACATTTGGCCGCATGGCTATGAACGATGAAGAAACGGTTGCGCTGATTGCGGGCGGCCATACACTGGGCAAAGCCCACGGGGCTGCCAATCCGGACAAATATATAGGCAGGGAACCTGCAGCGGCGTGCATTGAAGACCAAGGATTTGGCTGGAAAAACACTTATGGCAAAGGGAATGCAGGTGACACCATCACGAGTGGCCTAGAAGGAGCCTGGACGACGACGCCCACAAAGTGGAGCAATAACTACTTCGAGAACCTATTCGGCTTCGAATGGGAGCTGACGAAGAGTCCGGCAGGTGCCAATCAGTGGAAACCGAAAGGCAACGCCGGTGCGGACATGGTGCCAGATGCCCACGACCCGGCAAAGCGTCACGCGCCAATGATGTTTACGACAGACCTTGCCTTAAGGTTAGATCCCGCTTACGAGAAAATCTCGCGACATTTTCACAAAAATCCTGAGGCGTTCGCAGATGCGTTTGCACGGGCATGGTTCAAACTTACGCACCGCGACATGGGGCCGAAAACTCGCTATCATGGCCCTGAAGTGCCAAAGGAAGATTTGATCTGGCAAGATCCTCTTCCTGCCGCAAACCATAAACTGATTGATAATGACGACATCGCATCACTCAAGACTAATATTCTGAATTCAGGACTGACGGTATCGCAATTAGTATCAACCGCCTGGGCTTCAGCGGTCACTTTCCGTGGCTCTGATAAACGAGGGGGAGCAAACGGCGCACGTATTCGTCTGGCGCCACAGAAAGATTGGGAAGTCAACCATCCAGATCAGTTGGCGAAAGTGCTGCATACCCTCGAAGGTATCCAGGAAGTGTTCAACCGGGCTCAATCCGACGAAAAGAAGGTATCACTTGCAGACTTGATTGTACTCGGCGGATGCGCTGGTATTGAGAAGGCGGCGAAGCATGCTGGTCATAGTGTGAAGGTTCCATTCACACCTGGACGAGTCGATGCCTTACAGGAACAGACAGACGCATCATCGTTTGCAGTTCTTGAACCTGCAGCAGATGGTTTCCGCAACTATGCGAAGGCTCACAACGCCGCGTTAGCTGAGGATCTGCTTGTAAACAAGGCACAGCTGCTAACTCTCACCGCCCCTGAGATGACGGTTCTCGTTGGTGGCATGCGTGTTTTGAATGCTAACTTCGCACAGTCGAACCATGGTGCATTTACGAAACACCCTGAGGTACTAACAAACGACTTCTTCGTGAACCTGCTCGATATGGGTACGGCATGGCATGTGAGTGCGGATGCCAAAGATGTCTTTGAGGGGCGAGATCGCACATCAGGCGCAGTAAAATGGACTGGCACACGTGTCGATCTCATCTTCGGTTCAAACTCTGAGCTCCGCGCCATCGCCGAAGTGTATGGATGCGAGGACTCCCAGGATAAGTTTGTGAGAGACTTTGTTTTTGCGTGGAATAAAGTGATGAATCTCGACCGCTTCGATCTAGTTTAATTTAATTACACCGCCAATTGAATTCGCCCCTCTCCAGTATTTGGGAGAGGGGAGCGATCCCTCTTCACTCATATTTTATAATGATCATATTAAGTGATGTAAACATTTTAGAAGCTGCCGCAATGCTGCGGAGCTTTAACCATAGTATTACTCCAATCGCTGCACGCCGTAACGATCGAACATGGTATCTTCGCTTATAATCGGCATTGTTTCCACTAAACTCTGAGCGATTATCAGACGGTCGAAGGGATCGTTGCGATCTCCCATACACTCGCCATACTGAGAGACCTTATTTGCAGGATTAGAAATCAAATCTTTCACACTCTTACTGAGCTGAGGTGCATCCAACACAAACCAGAGGAAATTATGTGAATCGACTATCTGGTTCACTGCATATACTCCTCAAAACCTTCTGGAGTATCATCAAAATCGTCTGCCATGAAGAGGATTAGGTGCTTTGCTGTACCAGGCTGTCGTGGCGGGAGTACCGTATCTTTCGGATAAGCTACCAATTTAGCTATTGGGAGACTATCTTGTGTGATAATGACCTCTTCTCCAGAATTCATATTCTCAATAAGGTTTGATAGTCGGCCGGACGCCTCTTCCAGCGTTACGAGAACCATAGCTATACTCCTTATCTATCCGCACTCAACTCACTCTTGTCTATAATATATCACAGCAATACTTATGCGCCCTCACCCCCAACCCCTCTCCCAAAAACAGGAGAGGGGGAGCGAATACACATCACCCCAACCCCTCTCCCGGATCACTCGTTCCTCGTTGGGAGAGGGGCTAATGCTCGCATTGATAACATTAATTCTTAACCGAAAGACTGCCAATTCGTGACTCCCCTTCTCCTGTTTTTGGGAGAAGGGGTTGGGGGATGAGGGCAAATTCTCGAATACGTTAGATTGAATGTTGATCGCAATACTTTCGCTTTCGTCACCCCCTCTCCTCCGAGCTTGCGAGGGAATGCTAAGGAGAGGGGGTCAGGGGGGTGAGGTCAATGCTCCCCCTCTCCTCCGAGCTTGCGAGGGAATGCTAAGGAGAGGGGGCCGGGGGATGAGGTCAATCTAGGCAGCCAATGTCAACTCGACTTCAACCGTTCCAACTGCCTCCACTTCAATCTTGGGGACGATTTCAGTGTACGCCATTAGAGGCAGCGTGGGAAGAGAGCGGTCGATCATACGTTTGAGAGGAAGGCGAATCTGTCCGGAACACAGCAGCACGGGATTATGCCCAAGTTCTATAGCACGTTCCATCTGGGCAGTGAGCGATTTAATCATCTCCTGGGCAAGATTAGGGTCGATAGCCAGCATATTTCCCGTGGGTGTCGGCTGTACAGCTTCACGAAGAGTCTGTTCCAGGGAAGGCGCGAGGGTAAGCACTCGAATGATTCCCTCCTCATCCTGATACTGCTTGCATATCTGGCGAGCCAGGGCAGCACGCGCATACTCCGTCAGTTGATCCAGATCTTTGGTTCGAGATGCGTAGTCCGCCAGGGACTCCAGAATACTGGATAGATCGCGCACACCGATGCGCTCTCTGAGAAGTCCCTGCATCACTTTCTGAACTTCTCCAAGCGTTAGCATATTCGGAATCAGCTCATTGACTGCCGCCTCGTCCGTAGATTTCACATGGTCAATCAGCTTCTGAGTCTCCTGGCGCGTCAGCAGTTCGCTCGAATAGGTCTTTATCAGTTCGGTAAGGTGTGTGATCAGCACCGTCGAAGGATCGACCGTAATATACCCCGCCATTTCCGCCCGTTCTTTCAAATTCTTCGCTATCCACAATGCAGGTGTTCCAAGCGCAGGTTCTATCGTCTCCATCCCATCGAAACGCTGATAGACCATTCCCGAATCGAGTGCGAGTACACAGTTTGGGAACAGTTCGTACGATGCAATCACCGCCCCTTTAAGTTTAATCTGGTAGGTGTTTGCACGCAGCTGCAGGTTATCCCTAATACGTACTGTGGGCAGCACAATGCCCAACTCCATAGCGATCTGTTTGCGAACGCCGCCCACTCTCTCCGCAAGATCCCCACCCTCTTCGGGCAGCGCTAATGGAACCAGATTACTGCCAAGCTCAACTTCTATCGTCTCCACTCCCAATAACGGCATGACACTCTCCGGGCCTTTCGGAGCGTCCAGCAATCCCTGCGCATCTCTATCTTTCTGTGCCTCAGCTTGTATTCTCTCTTCTTTATCACGCACATTCAGTTTGAAGGTGAAGAGACCAAGGCCAGAGGCGATTATGATGAGTTGGATTTTAGGAAAACCAGGAAGTATCGTAAGCAGTAAAAGCATTCCAGTCACCATCATCAGAGGCTTGGGACGATTGAATAGCTGAGATGAAAAATCCTGACCCATCGGTTTTTCCGAGGAGGCGCGCGTCACTATAAGTCCAGTAGCAGTTGAGATGAGCAGCGCGGGAATCTGGCTTACCAGCCCCTCACCTATGGTCAGCAGGGTATACTTCTGGAGCACCGACATCACATCGCCGCCCTTGGATAGCCCAAGGGCAAATCCACCTACGATGTTGATGACAATAATCAGAACAGCCGCGATTGCATCACCACGAACGAATTTACTCGCTCCATCCATCGCTCCGTAGAAGTCAGCCTCACGTTCAATATTTGACCTGCGAATTCTGGCGTCCGCTTCTGAGATAAGCCCGGCATTCATGTCGGCATCGATCGACATCTGCTTACCAGGCATTGCGTCCAATGTGAAGCGGGCAGCGACTTCAGCAACTCGGCCAGCGCCATTCGTAATAACAACGAACTGCACCACGACTAGAATTAGAAATGCTATCACTCCAACAATATAGCTTCCACCTACAACATACTGCCCGAATGCCCCGATGACAGCCCCGCCAGTTCCTGATCCCAGAATTAGTTTGGTAGCTGCCACATTGAGTGAAAGCCGAAAAAGAGTGGACACCAGAAGCAGTGAAGGGAAAATGCTAAACTGAAGTGGCTCTGTGGTATTCAGCGCCACCAGAAGAATATTTGCTGCACCGGCAATATTGATCACCAGCATCGTATCCAGAAGCCAGGTAGGCATCGGAATAATCAGCATCCCAATGATCATCATCAGAAGGGCAGCCAGAATTAAATCACTGCTCTTAGCAATCCGGCTGAATATGTTGCGTGCCTCAGGGGGCTTTGGCGGAACCAGGGACATCGAAGCGAACTCCTAGCATCTATGAAGGGAAGGTGAAGAATTTCAGCGAAGCTCACTCCAAAAGGCGTGGTAAATCGTAAGGAGAGGCTTATGCTATTATCGGTATTTTACTGGATTAAATACAGGGTAACAATTTGAAACTTCGACAAACATCTTTGCGTCAATGAGTTTATAATTGTTTGAATAGGAGAAAAGAAATGGGAATGATGCCTGAAAACCGAACTCGAAAGTGGGATGAAATTATACGCAAACATGCGTTGTCGCAGCTGCCAGACACAGAAATTATAGAGAAACAAAAAACTGAAAAAATACAAGCGGTTGAGAATAAGATGCGCAAAATTGGAAAAATGCTAAAAAAAGATTGATATTGAGCTGAGAACTTACTCATATTGGCACAGATTGTGCTTCTACTACAAATAGATTTATTCGTTGTAGGAGTGTTGTACACATGCACAAGTTGATCTCCAAATTATCTGGACTTCCATTTCAGAAAGCATTTTTAAACAGAGGTTTGTTTTTTGTATTTATCGGGATGATATCTGTTCTCACATTCGATGCCTTCTCTACCGCCGCAGCAGACGGCTATGTAAATGTACTGACTCAGCACAATGATGTACGGAGAACAGGTGCGAATACCAACGAGAGTATACTTAATCCAAGTAATGTTAATCTAGATCAATTTGGCAAGTTGTATTCACGACAGGTGGATGGACAGATTTATGCGCAGCCTCTTGTGCTTTCAGGAGTAGATATCCCTGGTAAAGGCGTGCATAACGTTGTCTTTGTGGCAACAATGCACAACTCTGTTTATGCTTTCGATGCTGATGACAATACCGGGATAAATGCCGATCCCCTTTGGCACGCCACTCTCTACACTCTACACTAGGTATCACAAGTGTTCCCGTATCCTCATTCTATACACCAGATTTTACGGTGGAAGTGGGAATTCTCAGCACACCAGTTATCGACCCCATATCCCGGACCATTTACGTGGTTACCTGGACACGTGAAATCACCAAGGTTTCTCAAACTCGTGTGTTTCGCCTTCATGCTTTCAGTGTCACCGACGGATCCGAAAAATTCGGCGGCCCTGTAGTTATACAGGGAGCTGTGCCAGGCATAGGCGACGGAAACGACGGACATGGTAACATTGTATTTTCAGCAGTGCAGCATCTGCAGCGTCCTGCACTTCTTCTTCTTAACGGTATCGTCTACATAGCATTTGGATCACACGCTGATTCACGCCCGTACCACATCTGGGTAATGGGATACGATGCGGATACTCTGCAGCAGACTTCCATCATGTGTACCACACCCAATGGGTGGGGCGGAGCAATATGGCAAGCAGGCCAGGGACCAACTGCGGATGATGATGGCAATGTGTACGTTATGTCTGGTAACGGAAGTGTAGACTACTCCAATCTTGACTATTCGATGGCAATTCTTAAGCTAACTCCCTCTTTGCAAATTACTGATTACTTTATGCCGTACAATGCGCTCAGTTTATCTGCGAAGGATTTCGATCTAGGTTCCTCCGGACTTCTTACCCTGCCGGGCTCAGACCGTGTTCTTGGTGGAGGCAAAGATCATAGAATTTATGTTTTGGACACGGCAAACTTAGGGCAGTTCAGCAGTATTGAGAATCACACTATCCAAAATTTCCTTGTACCTGGAGCTCATATACATGGCACTCCGATTAGGTGGCAGTCAACTTTGGGGAATCTCATTTATGTCTGGAATGAGGTGGGTAATTTAAACTCTTACAAGTACTCTCAAGATCAGTTTACTCGATACTCTGTCAACAGTATCTATGCGCCACCAGGAATGCCGGGTGGATTCCTTTCTATCTCGTCGAATAGCAGTGATGCGACTACTGGCGTTGTTTGGGCAAATATACGAATTGATGGCAAAACTCCTGCGTATGGCGTGATGCGTGCATTCGATGCAAGAACTCTTAAAGAGTTATGGAACAGCGAAATGTATCCTGAACGTGATCGAACCGGACTTTTTGCGAAGTTTGTTTCGCCTACGGTAGCGAATGGCCGAGTGTACATGTCAAGTTTCTCAAATGCCCTGCACGTATTTGGCCCGACACTCCTCGCACACACGCCTGTTATCAATCCAGGGTCTACACAGTTCAATCCTTCCTTGCAAGTTTCAATTTCAGATGATCAAGGTGATGCTGAACTCCATTACACTCTGGATGGTTCAAACCCTACGCTTGCTTCACCTCAGTATACGTCTCCCATAACTATAACCAGTTCAACGACAGTTAAAGCACGTGCTTTTCTCCCTGGTTACGATGCGAGTATGGTGGCAGCGTCTGTATATAAAACCGGATCCATACTCAGCTTACCTGCCGTTGCGGATGCATTTGTACGTGGAGGCACTTATGCAATTGGTAATTTTGGAAAAGGGCTGCTAAATGTAGCGAAAGCTACGTCTTCCAAACTTCCATATATGAATAAAGTAAGTTACTTACAGTTCGATCTCACAAATATTACTTCAGCGCCTACTTCAGCAGTGCTCAAGCTCTATGTAGATCAGTCTTCTGTACCACTCAACAGCACAGCCCACATTTCTTGTTATGGACTGCCTGGTGCAGCCTGGGGTGAGAGTACAATAACCTATAATAACTCTCCTGGCCTTGATAGAATAAACGTAACAAGTACTGGCATATTCGCTTCCAGCCAAAATGTACTGATCAGTGCCGGCCCACAAAATTTCGACGTATCATCCTTTATTGCCTCGCATTTAGGACAGGTGGTGACGTTGCAGCTGATCGACGAACTGCCTGAAGGAATCCTGCTGGTGCTTAGAAGCAGGGAATCTATTAATTTCCCTCCTTCTCTGCAGTTGACCTGGTGATGTCAAGAATAGGCCTTTGATACAGAACATATTTCTTGAATGTGTTCCAGGATAAATAAAAATACCCTCCGTTTGCTGAGAATGCAATGGAGGGTATTTTGGCTCCAGGGGAAATACTCGGAGCTTTCCTAAGTGGAGTACTCTTTACAAACTTTCGGCACGCGGTGATACTATTTTTTGTAAGTGATTACGTCACTTTATTCGTTTCGTAACGAGTAATAAAAACTCGATGGAATTTATTACATGTGTTTACGATATGTTAA
>JANXSG010000141.1 GCA_025352825.1 Chthonomonadaceae bacterium
AATAGAGCTTTTTGGTAGTTTCGCCCCAATCGAATGTGAATGGGCTGGCTTGCAATGATCCAGCGCCTATACCCAACAGCGTAATGGCAGCAGTAGCGCTTAATAACAATTTGTTCATTTTGAAGTTCATTAATATTGCTCTAGTAGAAGCGTCATGACAATCTTGAGTTGACTTTCAGAAAATGCGTGTGATAATTATAATCATGAATTAAAAAACGGGAGCTATCCATAATTACTGAGTAGCTCTCGCATTTAATACCAACAAAATATCTCAGATTAGGATTGAGATATTTTTGATTTTCGTCGTAGTAGAGTACCTGCGCCACCAAGAACAATGAACATACCCAACTGTACATAAGCTGGTTCTGGAACACTTGCACCACTGCCACCTCCACTGCTAGGTTTATACTCGAAGTAGTGTCGTCCTGTATTTCCATTAGCAAGAATATAATCTACGCCAATATCATACTTCATCAAATTGTGAATGTCCAATAGAGGTGAAGCAAATGTAAATTTCCCAAATGTATAATTCGTACCTGTTTTGCTAACAACTGTCTGATTTCCAACTCTGATCCATGGATCGCTACCATTGAAACCACCACCATTACTATTGTCAGGATATATATAATAGCCATTGTCTACACTATGCAGCCATCCTACCTGATTTGTAAAGGTAGCGGCAGCTGCAGATGTAGTAGCTACATATCCTCCCCAAGATAGACCTGCTACGTCGGCAACTGTAGCCGGTCCTGGCGAGACAGGATTAGTTGGCGTAACAAGATATAATTTACTGATACCAATGAGACGATCTCCACCAAGACTCCACTGGTTTGTAGGAGAGTTTGAAGATGTATCGCCTTGAACAGTGATCGTATTTCCTGAAATAGTAAAGAGATCTGCTGCAGTTTTAGTATAAGTAGTTAGGCTACCCGGAAATGTATCTGCAATTGCCCGAGTAGATGCAAATCCCAGCAGTGTTGCAACACCTGCTGATGCTAGCCAATACTTTGCGTTCACCTTAAAATTCATTTTGTGCTCCTCCTGTAGATACGTGTAGATAGTAAATGAGGACACCTTTATAATACTTATGGAGCCAATACACCTCTCCAAGAACAAAGGTATCAACTGGGAGCCTCGGCTGCCCAGCCTCGATATGGGAAGGTAAGATGTACTTTAACCAGGTATATTCATCAATAAGAAACTGCTCGCGAATCCAATTTCACTGTGAACACCATTGGGCAAGTACATGTATTGGCATTATAATACCATATCGCTTATTTGTCAAGCGATGTTTTGACATTGTTTAAAAATAAATAAAATAATTTTTACCTCACCCCCCGGCCCCCTCTCCCAGACTGCTCGTTCCTCGCAAGGGAGAGGGGGTGAGGTTAAATCATCCCTCAACATAAATTCCATCTTCCTCTTCCTTACATTGGAATGTTTTAACGCACATATTGGGAAAGTAGAGAACCTCTCCAGTGCGAATATTTACCTGCCATGCATGCCACGGGCACATCACAATCTCCCCCTGCAGTATCCCTTCATTGAGTGGCCCAGCCTGGTGTGGGCAGGAGTTGTCAATGCAGTAGAAACCATCTTCACAGTTAAAAATAGCCAGTTCACGTCGATTATGCAGGAATATCTTGCTGCCACCAGGCGATATTTCCCCCACCTCTGCCACTTTCACGAATGCCATTTAGCGCTCTCAATCTCCTTACTAATATTTCAGCCTATGCAAAACTGCTCTCAACTTCGCCAGTCCACTCACTCATACCGCCCTCCATGCTAGCCACATCTGTAAATCCGCACTGAGTTAGTAAAAAGGTAGCTGCATGTAGACTTCGAATGCCATGCTCACACATACAGATAACCTCTTTCGATGCATCTTGTTCCTGATATTTTGAGGTCAGCGCCTGCATCGGTACATGGAGCGCGCCAGGGATATGCCGCTCGCCCCACTCTTCTGCTGTGCGCACATCCAGCAGGATATGCTCTGTCCCAGTGGCTCTCCTCGCTTCTACCTCAGCACAAGAAAGCAGCTTTACGCCATTTATTTCATTCATAGGATATCCTTTCGTTTATATCACCGAGCCCCAGTAGGCATTAAGCTAACAAATATTCACAACAAATCTGTTCTCTTTATTTTTGAACCGCAAAGAACGCAGAGAGCGCAAAGAAATACTACGGAGAAACAAGAAAAATTAGTAAGATATTTATTCAACGCATCGGTTTTTGCTTTTTCTCTGCATTTCTTTGCGCTCTCTGCGTTCTTTGCGGTTCAAATTTGAATCCACATATTCATTTTCTTAAAGTTTATCGGGCAGAGGCTGAGGGTAAAATTACCCCTCTCGAGGGACTGGTGGCAGATCGGCACGCCGGAGCGCCCATTCCAGTGCCCATGGCCACTCACCATATCCATAGTAAGGGCTTATATGCCCCGCACCTTTTAGCAAATGGATTGGAATATCAAGTTTTGCAGCGTATCCGGTGGATTGATCGAAAGTCGCATAGTCATCAGTATCGGAAGCAATAAGTACGGTCTCTTTGGCAGCAATGGAGAGCGAGGTAGGGTTAAAAGGAGGCGGGAAGAAGCCCGTCACCGAGGGAGGGGCATCCACCGGGGGGGCTTCCGGCATCACGTATGGCGGAGCCACCAGAAGTACACGATCTGCCAATTGCTTCCCTGAAGAAGAGTTTGCGGCCGCAAAATGCAGCCAGTTAATACCGCCCAGGCTGTGTGCCAATACGCTGATGCGTGCACCAGGATGTGCCTGCTCTATTGCCGCCAGCTCTATTCTTAGGCGTTCCTGCCAGGCATTCAGTTCAGGCGCCGTCGGGTCTGGCATAATGGGATAAAACACAATCGACCCATTTTCCCGCAGTTTGCCAGCAAGTATCTCCTGCCAGTGAACAGGCTTATTTCCTCCCCATCCGTGCAGTATCAAAACGACCTCTTCAGCCATAGTATCTACGCTCTCCTCATAAAATATTTACTAAGGAGTATACCACTTGTCTGTTGGGGTCTGATTAAAATAGAACTGTTCGAACCGAAACAGTTTCTGATGCCCATCCATAAATCCTATATTCATCTGGTGAAAGTGTCGGGCAGCAGGGCGTGCATCGGCGTCATCGTTAAGCGGGAAACTTGGAGGCGGGGATTTATAGGCGTTTGGCCGATCTGTAAAATAGTCATCTGCCGTTCCGAGCTCAACTGTCATGACTGTCTCTGATGGATGCTGAAAAGCCCCCAGTGTAATAATAGATGTCTGCAAATTCGCAGGATCGGTCAGGTCTGGAAAGGCTATCTCGTTCAGGCCGTAGGAGTCCTTTTTACCATTCGCATCGCTGGGGCAGAGTCTCACTTGATCGTTTTTAATGTAGGGCAAGATCAGATCAGGCCAGAGTACACCGCCAGTGTTAGCGGAAACGATGGCGGTCGGTGTCAGTGTTTCATCGTAATCCTGAATATACAAAAGCACGCCTATACTGATCTGTTTGGTGTTGCTGGCACACTGAGTTTGTCGAGATTTTTCCCGAGCCTGTGCAAAAACAGGGAACAAGATGGCTGCCAGCACCGCTGTAATAGCGATAACCACTAACAACTCAATCAGAGTAAAAGCCGCATTTTTCAAATCAATCTGTCCTTATGCAGCATTCGAAATATAGCTTACGAATGAGATTCACATTCTATACTGCATCCTATCCGAAATATGCCGATATTACAAGCCGTGAATATTACAGGACTGGATAGGTAATTGCAAAAGTCATGAATCCAACAGAATCGAGACTTCTTTTGCCTAACCCCCCGGCCCCCTTCCCTCCGAGGTACGAGGGAATCAGGGAAGGGGGTTAGAGGGCGGGTCAAAAGTCTTTCTGAAATTTTCGATTGAAAAAAAACGCTCTACAATGCCCATACAAGCGACGAAGATTTTTTTGACGCTGATCTGCCATTGAAAAATAGCGACTTTTAGCCCATTTACAGTCCGAAAGAG
>JANXSG010000150.1 GCA_025352825.1 Chthonomonadaceae bacterium
CCATAATCTAGGAACCCAATGACAACCAGAAAATCGTACATAAGAGTTTAAGCAAGAGGCTATCAGGCTTGTAAAGGAATAAGGCAACGTCGCTCAAACGGCTCCTACACCTTCGACCCAGCTGGCAACGTGGTCGAGCGCCACCAGTATTCTACGACTGTAAATCCGTCTGACTGGACTACGCTCTACGATGCGTTCGGCGCTTCCCATGGTGCGATAGAGGTAAACGGCCAGCAGCAGTCGAACCAGCTAAACATAGAAAGCGTGGGTTTCGGAGGGCAATGGGGTTATTACACTGATAATGAACTTGACCAGGTCACGGGTGTAGTTCCACAGGGGCGCCTCACCTGGACGCTGAATGGCCTGCGCTACTACGATCCATCCGTAGGCCGCTTCCTCACCAGAGACCCGGTCGGTTACGAAGGCGGTATAAACCTATATACCTTCTGCGGTAATAACCCGGTAAATTATGCTGATCCGAGTGGGTTAGATCCCAAAGATGATATGAATTGGCTCTCCATAAGTAGGAACTTCTTAAAGGGAGAAGTTCGTGCTGCCAATCCGATCAATTGGGCAAAAGGATTATATAAATCTGTTGAGTATGTAACAGATAGTTTTATGGAGAATGGGGCATCGACTCAACCATTTAAAGATCTGGGCTCATCTTTTATTAATAATCTAGATTTTTGGAATAAAACCGATCCGACACAAGCAGGTGAATCTTTTATGACCGATCTCTTGATTGCAGCGCCTCTTATCAAGCGTATTCCAAATCCTACCCCTCTTGGATTGAACGGCTTATTTGGTAGTAGCATGGACAGCTTCACATTGCTAGCTTTCGATTGGAAAGGAGCAAATCAATTTAGAATTGATATTGGCAAGCTACCAATCAAAGGCACATATATTAGTCCAAATCTTGCAGGGAAAACAATTCCTCATTATCATCTGAGAAAAGTTAACCTTAAAACAGGAGAAACATATGAAGGGCAAGGCATTGGAAGACATCGCCCCTACCAGATTAGTCCGAAGGATAAGTCATTTAGGGATAGGTTTTAGTCATGAAACCTCCTTTCATTTTCAATGATCACGGTGATGTGACCGTATATAGAAATATCGCTGAGGTCAAAGACTATATTGAAATAATCGATATAATCCAAGGAGCATACACTATATATGATTCCGAAGGACAACAGTTGCACGGAGTAGTTCAAGAAGGAAAAATATCTCTTCAAGAGGATACGGAATCTCTTAAAAAAGTAGAAGAACTAAGGAACCTTTTACAAACATATCTCATTAATGTTGGTATTATAGAGCGTGCTACCGAGAATCAAGCTCTGCAATGGTTGACTGAGCAATTAATGTTTTATTTGGTTGTCTAGTTTGTGGAAGAGAAGTGAGAGCCTGATATACGAAATATTTTTATCAGATTCTCATTATTTAGCTGAGAATTTGTATGAACCTCCTATGTGCCACTATATAGCTGAGTCAGAATCATGTTCTGATACCGTGTAGAAAATAAGAACATCATAGGGGTTTTATATTATTTATTACACCGTGATAAAACATAACCGATTATTCAGCACATTTGTGTGGGTAGAAAACTGGATAGCCTGTTCCACCCCCACAATTTCCAATGTTGGGTTTACAGGAACGAAACAAAGAATCGCCATTACATTTTCAAAGAATGGTTTCATTGTAGGAGCTAATCCTGCAAAATTAAGATAGAATTCATGGAAATTAAGCTCATGGCTGATTATCAATGTTGGCCTCTTTGGTTGCAACAAATCGATGGATCGGACAATACTGACCCATCTAATTTACCCCTGAAACAAGAAACTATAGATAGGCTGAAAAGTTGGGCGGTTAAATACGATTCAACTTTGAATCAAGATGATCCAGCATCATCTGGATTTGGAACTGAACTCGAGTCAGATATGTTCGAAAAGGAAGGAAGAGAATTGTGGAATGTTTTAAATAATGAGCTTAAAGACTTATTCCACATATCTTACCAAAGCATAAAGGGCAAAGGAGAGATTGAGTATACCCCTGTTTAAAAGATAGGCACTACCGGAAAGTCTGCGCATACTGTTTTCGTTCAGCACAGATATAAGATCCCTCTGAGAAGACAATTCAGCCCTCTCCCCCTCGACCCCCTCTCCCAAATTAGGAGAGGGGGAGCTAAAGATCGTTGATTTCCTGTCGCCCACTTCTTGGAATATGCGCTTATATTCAGATCAAAGTCTTATATAATATTGAAAAATAGATGGCGTAGTCACCCCCTCTCCTGTTTTTGGGAGAGGGGGCAGGGGGTGCGGGCTAAATATATTTAATATCCCTTACCGCCATACATCGATGTAACAAAGCGATAAGCCGAATATGTGATCGGGATTTTGACGAAGAATAGTTCACGAATCCGACCCAGTCTCGTAGGTTTAAACCAGTTCGGGCGAAACTTGATTTTACCTTCTTCGACCTTGAAAGGATCTTCGTGAACACTTCCGCCGTCTTCCCAGGTGAGTGCCACCATCGGCCGTGCGACCGAAGTTACATTCGGCATTCCCTTGTGCCAGACGTTTGAAGTTCTCACCACGACATCGCCTCGTTTCATAGGCAACCGTATCGCATCTTTTGCTGGCTTTTCAATTGCAAAACGCCAGAACTTATAGAACTTCTTGTGGGTACCTGGTATCAACTCCATCGCGCCGTTTTCGATCACAGTATCCACGACCGCTACGTTTGCAATCATGAAATGCTTGGTGAAATCCCGATCCGTGTGCCAGTGTTGCATCACGCTGTGCGGCATGTTGAAGTTGCAGCCTACATTCGGAAGCCTTTTAACGTTAGGATCTAATTCCTTAATGAGATCGATAATTCCACGGGCAACCAAAGTGTCATAGACAAAACGCGACCCTTCACCGGGGAAACAGTTAAGGTGCCCGCTCATAAGCCCGCCGCCAGAAAATAGAGTGCCAGACTCTTTTGCAGTGTCGAACTCAGTCACGATGCGTTTATGAAGTTCGGTAAGCTTCTCTGCAGAGACCACGTTTTTAATCACGAAGTATCCATTTTCAGCAAAGGATTTCTTCAGGGCTTCCTTTTCGTCGTGTGAGAGAGGCTGAGTATCTGAATCATTTTCAGGTACTATTTGTTGTTCTGTTTGCGCCATGAAACTACCTATTTCCTCAGTAATAATTGTAAAATATGTGAAGTTGATAAAGTGCTATTTCTGTTACTGCCATTCTCAGTCGACATACAATCAAATTTATCTAAGCACGATATTCTACTATATACTATTATCGGCTATTATTTCAAGTTTTACTGTCCTGTAACTTTTACCTGCTATTGAGAGATATTAATTGAGTAGAATTTTTTCTTTATTTTCCGGATTTCACGAACAAAAGTGTAGATTAAATTGAAATAGATGTTAGCGTCAAATTGTGGAGATATTATAAATCATGCCTTCTAAAACCAAATCCGAGCAGGTATTATCAGTTGATGAGTCAATCTCGGCAGAATCGCCAGAAGAATCGCCTCCTTTTCCAAATGCAGTTCCGCATGAACAAGAATATACGCCGCGCGAAGAAGACGAGGATGTTTCATCGCTACTTTATGCTGCCGAATCACCAACAGCATACTCTCCAGAGAACTTCGATCCGCTAGCGCTACTAAAACAGTATTTTGGATTCGATGATTTCCGTGCCGGGCAGAGAGAAGTAATTGAAGCGCTTCGGACACAGAATGCCGCACTTGCTGTCTTCCCTACAGGTGGTGGTAAGTCGATATGTTATCAGCTTCCTGCACTGAGTTTCCACGGATTGACAGTGGTCGTCTCACCACTTATTGCGCTCATGAAAGATCAGATCGACTATCTAAAAAGCAAAGGAATTCCAGCCGCCCGGCTGGATTCCTCTCTCACACTCTCCGAACAGATGTCCGTAAACAACTCTATTCGTGAAAACAAACTTAAACTGCTCTATGTTGCACCAGAACGATTCAATAACGAACGATTTCTGGATATGCTGAAACGTGTATGTATCTCTCTTTTTACTATCGACGAGGCGCACTGTATTTCCGAATGGGGGCACAATTTCCGGCCAGACTATCTGAAACTCGCCGAAACTATAAAGGCAGTCAGGGCAGAAAGAGTATTAGCCCTCACGGCAACAGCAACTCCCGAAGTGGTTGAGGACATCTGTAATGCAATAGGGATTCCCAGTTCGGCAGCCATTCTAACAGGTTTCTATCGCTCTAACCTTAATCTCTGCTTCACTCCGGTGACCGCGGACACACGGGATGCATTTCTATTAAAACGTCTAAAGTCGCGTAAACCAGGCGCCTCTATTATCTACGTCACACTGCAAAAAACAGCAGAACGAGTTGCTGATATGATTCGATCTACCGGACTGCCTGCTCAGGCATACCATGCAGGCATGGACTCAGAAGCGAGAACTTCGGTTCAGGAGTGGTGGATGCGGGAACCGAACTCCATTGTGGTAGCGACCATCGCATTTGGGATGGGAATAGATAAATCCGATGTGCGGTATATCTACCACTATAATCTGCCAAAAAGTTTGGAGAGCTACAGTCAGGAAATTGGGCGCGCAGGGCGGGATTACCTGAAATCGACGGTTGAGATGCTTGCCTGCGGCGATGATCTGCCCGTGCTTGAAAATTTCTTTTTTGGGGATACACCTACTGAGACTTCCATTCGCAGACTGGTGCAGGAGATGCTGGACGGCACCCACAATAGTACCATGAATGAGGGAATTCCTGGTGTCGATTTCGATGTCAGCTTATACGATATATCTAATCGGCTCGATATTAGAATGCTGGTATTAAGAACTGCTCTCACCTATCTGGAACTTTTAGGTGCTATCAAACAGGGAACTCCATTCTACGCTGGATATGATATCCGGCCGTTGGCTCCCGTAGAGAAGATCATTCGGTCTTTCCCGGGTGAACCAGGGCATTTGGTGCGGGACATTTTTGAAAGTTCTAAAAAAGGGAAAATCTGGTATGGCATAGAACCTGCGAAGTTATCGGAACGATTGAGCCAGACCAGGCGGCGTATTGTGCGCGCAGTGGAAGTGATGGAAGAGCGTGAAATGGTTGAAGTGAGAGCTTCCGATGTTCGTCAGAGATATTCCCGGCTGCGCGAAAAGGGAGATGTGGAGCTCCTTACTGCTGAGTTGATGCAGCGATTCGAACATCGGGAAAAACAAGAGATCAAACGATTAGCTCAGGTGATTTCTCTGGTGACTCACGACGCCTGTCAAACGAACTCACTTGTGGGATACTTTGGAGAAATTCGCCCAGAGCCCTGTGGCCATTGCTCTTTCTGTATCACCGGGAAGCAGCAGGCGCTTCCTGATCCTGTGGATCCCCCATCTATCAACTCGGTAGTCGATAGTTCAGATGTTATTGCCGTCAGTCGGGAAAAATCTGAGGCGCTAGGTTCTACCCGCCAACTTGCACGATTTCTATGCGGAATAAGCAGCCCTGCTGTATCCCGCGCCCGCCTGGGGAAGCATTCACTGTTCGGAATACTTGAGTCCCACCGATTTATGGATGTTTTGGAATGGTGTAGATCAAAAATATCCGTATAAGTGCTAACACATCAACATTGTGCATTGAATCGTGATGGGTGGGGAATATGAGCTGCAAGAGTTATGCATCTATTCTAATCGGTTCGTTTAATCGATATAAGACTAAATGCAGTTTTTTTATTTTTAACCGTGAATTGCGCGAATTTACACGAAAAATTCATTTCGACGCATACTTTTGTAACTACCTCGAGTGAATCAAGTTTGCACAAAAAATCCCCCTCATCAAATTGAGAGGGGGAGCATTTTAAGTGACAGAATTTACAGTTTACCTGGTGCCATTAACTGAGTTTTTGGAACTGCTAACTTGATATATCCCGAAGTGGTTTTATTAGGAACAGATGAATCGAGCACCAGACCAGGATTGGCTGCAGATGTCACGAAGTAACTTGCATAGTTTACCGTGTCGGTAACCCACAAATCCGTCGTAAGAATGGCTGGAGTTTTCTTCGTGCCAAACTGGATAGGCGATGTCAGGATGACATGGCCTGATGTCGGCCATACAATTTGAGTGGGTTGTACATAGTAGGTACTTTTCCCTGAGTTAATGTACATGAATCCACTGATGCCCCAGTTTGAATCGTTGATGCATCTGATCCAGAAATAGCTGGTAGTGGATGAATTCGGCTTTGTCCAGGCATGGGCATTAATTGTGGACTGATCAGCCTTGCTTGACTGTGCAACTGCTGCCAGCAAACAGACTGCCGCGGCCATTGAGAAGAGTGTTGTTTTTTTGTTGAACATTGATTTTGTTTCTTTCCGGATATTTAATGATCATTGCTGATCAGAATTTTACCAACCAGTACTGCAGTTGCTCCGGCGCCTTTACACCAAACATTTCCAGCGATATCAAATCGCTGCGATGAATGTGAGCTACGTGCAAATTGTTTGTGCCGTATTGAAATTGGAAGCGTTAGCAGAAGTTGTACGGGGTTGCGCATGAGTACGAGCATGATACTCAAAAACCAGTGAATCAACTAACTGACAAGAGTTTTAGCTGATATTTTAGTGAGGAAGTACTGCTAAAAATGATAATTACGAGGTTGAAAAATGTGAAGCAGATAAGCGTCGTTGCTTTTCTGCTCCAGAGTGATATCCTTCGGTAATTTAGAACTTAGGCTTTGAAGAATCTACTTATTTCGTCGGCGAACCAGCAGCCCGCCGCCCGTGATCCCCGCGCCCAACATCAGTGCAACTGCGCCAGGCTCCGGAACAATGGGGTCTGCGGAGAAGTTGCCGTTTAATTTTACGCTCAGGTTGCCCTGGCTATTCAAGCTATTGTACAGGAACATATTTTTTACAATGGATTTGTTCTTTGCATTCCCAGTGATTGAATAAGCAGTATCGATATAGTTTTCCAGGCCCGGAACGAAGTCGGCTGTGAAAATCAGGTTGTCGAATGAATTTGCTGCATAGGTTACCGCGCCACCATTGCCGCTAGTATTAACAACTACAGAGAGTATTCCGCTGTCTGCGGTACCGCTAAGTAAATTGATGCTGCCCGCTGCGTAGTTGCTTGCTCCTATCATCATTGCGTTCGCGTTGACAAATTCGAAAGCAATGTTTAGCAAAGGCTGGAGAACCGTAGCTGGCGGCGATACTGCAGCGGCACCAAAGTCAGCGTCTGCATTCCAGAATACCAGTTTCGCAGAAATGCTGAGAGCCTGAAGTTCCACTGGCAGTGAAGAATAGAATGCCGAACCTGAATCGTATCCAAAACTTAGTAGGTGGGTGTCATTCAGGTTAAAGGATGATCCCGTTGTATAAGTGAAATTTTCTGCTGTTCCGAAAGACGCGATAACGGCAGCATTGCTGGTGTTACTTAATCCAGCCAAGGCAGCAGCCGCAATCACAGACATTACAATACGTTTCATTATAGATTTACTCCCTTTGTTCAAATGGCATATAGCGTTTACAACTACAGCTTAGTGATAATTGACATGTTCAAAACACATCGGTTGAATAGAACTGAGCTAGATGAATATTATTTGGATCGAGCTCAATCTATTAAATTTCGGACTGCAGAGCATACTGCATAATCAACGTAAGCTCTGTTGTCAATTAACCAGCAAGCTCATCGCAGGAGGAGCTTACTGATTTCAAATCTAATGTTATACTGCTCAGACACCTTGCTACTGTGCAGGAAACATGCCACTATGCACAAAAAAGATGTCAAACTGATTAATCTGGTATATCTACACGCTGGATAAAAGGACGGGTATTTCATCTTATTTCTTGCTTTTGAAGAAGGTCATCAAACGAAAATATGAGGGGTCATATCATGCTTACATATCAATGGAGTGTGTTGCTCACGGGGTTTCTATTTGCGGCTGTATTGTGCACTGCACGAACAGGTAATGCACAGGAGCCATCTCAAAAAATCTGGTATGAGCAATCGCTAGTCGGGATGGAGATTGGGCCAACAGGCGCCCAATCCGGACATAGTGATCCTGCGGATATGAGATACTGTGCAGATTTCAATGGGCGTGAGATCGTACAGCGCTGCCTGAAGGCAAACTCGGAATATCTAGTGCTGTGGGTTCGTGATGGGGACTATGCGTACTATAGTTCAAAACTGCTTCCGAAAGCTCCTGGGCTTGGCAGCAGAGATCCGCTTCGCGAAGCTATTGAAGAAGCCAAAAAGCATCATCTGCCTGTGCTGGCGTACTGTGTGGTACAGCAGGATGGCCACTATCTGAGAGCCCACCCAGAATTCGAAATGAGAGCTATAGATGGCAAACCTTTGGGGCGTTTCTGCTTCAACTCCGGCTATTTAGAGGCCATGAAACAGATCGTTGCCGAGCAGCTAGCTTACGGAATTGCTGGCTTCCATATCGATATGGTCGATCAAGGTTTTGGCCCTCCATACGGCTGCTGGTGCGACCACTGCCAGAAGAAGTTCCTCGCCGATTTTGGCCACACCATGCCGAAAACTGTCAATTGGGACAGCTCTTGGGATGATATGTTGACGTTCCGATATCGCACTTCAGAGCAGTTCGAAAAGAAGCTTTACGCCCATATCAAATCGATTAACCCGAAAGCGACCGTCGACTTCAACTATCACGGAAATCCACCTTTCTCATTTGAAGT
>JANXSG010000177.1 GCA_025352825.1 Chthonomonadaceae bacterium
AGCGTGCCATAGTGGTAAGTTCAGAAATTTCGATGGGCGATAGCTCAATCAGAGAAGCCTTACGTGGCATGATGACAACCTCCAAAGCAGGATGGAATCATTATACCTAGTATAAGGGTATTAAGCAATCATAACACTAGAAATCTCAGCCCATGCAGGGAGCCTAAGCGACCGGAGATGGGCTTTGCAAATCCAGCGCGGGGTTTCAGGGGTTGTGAAAGTAACCAAAAGAAGCTCCCGCATATTGCCGGGCACTGAAGTATCCGTCTGGGAGGCGAGTGGCCAACCGCTCTGCGAGCGGGAATCGCGTCTGAAAGACGCCTGTTTTTTTATGCCGGGAGTTTTCAACTCCCGGAATAGTCGTATGAGAATACTTACAAAATCCCTTTAGCCCTTCGCAGAATCCTCATTAATCCCGGCGTGAATAGCGATTGTCCCTATTCCGACCATTTCCTCGATAACGGCTCCGGTTGTTATCTTGGAAATCCCTTCTATTATCCTCGAAATTATTGTAGTTATCCTGGCTGCAGTTTACATCATCATGGTTACAGCGGAATTGGTCTTCATCATAACGCATGTAGTCATGTTGAATATAACCACAGTTGTCCTGTTCGTAGCGGCGGCGATTATGGTGATCGCTATGGTGCTGGCTCAACAGCAGCCCGAATGCTACCGCTCCCAACGCATAAGCTGTGTTGCGTCTGCCTTCTTCGCTGGCTCTTGCAGCAATAGGAGCGCTCAGGATACTAATCCCCATCAGTCCAGAGAGTGTAAGAGCTGTCAATCGGATAGATTGTTCGCGTTTCATGATTTTGTTCTCCTTGCTAGAACGTTCGTACTTCGGGTAGAGAGCTGAGCGTGTGTTTCACTGAACCGCTCTTACCTGATATCTAGAGAGAACGCATGATTATCCCAGGCGTGACAGCAACGCATTATTAAGTGTTGGTAAGCAAATCATCTGAAATATAGAACACATCATCAAAACTTAGAAATTCACTTATCGCGAGAGGCTTGACTGATTCTGCAGGGCATGCCATACTATACGTATTGTATACGTATAGGGGGAATTATGCAGAAGAAGCTGACTATCACAATAGATGAACAGGTTTATGCAGGTCTTCATAAAATCATTGGTCGTGGTCGAATAAGCCAGTTTATTGAGGCATCCGTTCGTCCCCATGTTATTCCGTCTGACTTATCGGCGTCATATCGGGAAATGGCTGAAGACGAAATTCGTGAAGCCGAAGCTTTAGAATGGTCTGAGTTAACTTTGGAGGATGTAACTGATGCAGCGCGGTGATGTATGGTGGGTGCGCTTCGGTCCGGCCATCGGAGGCGAAATACAGAAGGAACGACCAGCAATTATTATTAGCAACGATGCTGCTAATAATTCCCTTAACCGCGTGCAGGTTGTTCCGATTACGAGCAATACCGGCAAACTTTATCCAAGTGAAGCCTATATTACTCTAAATGGTCAACAGCATAAGGCGATGGCCGATCAGTTGACGACGGTAAGTAAGCAACGTTTAAGTAACTTGGCAGGCAGCCTATCACCTGTAGATATGCGGCTGGTCGAACAGGCTATAAAAGTCCAAATAGGATTACAATAATCTGTACATGGAAAAGGATTTAAACCAAAGCTGTTAGAAAATGAGGTACGGCTGCTTGTATCTAAAAAAGGCAGTATTATTCCATGGGTGAGAAAAGCTGCTGAGAAAGAACTAATGATCGATCCGAGGAATTTCTTGAGCCACTACTAGTCTTACTAGAAAATGAAGCAGAAAAAGATCGTCATAAATCAAAAACCACGAAATTCACAAGCATACTTTCAAGTTTATCGGTTTTAGTTATCCGTTGGATTTTCCTTACGCTATTAATATTTGGAATAATCCCAAATATTTCATTTTTTGTTTACCTTTTTTTTCTTTGTCTCATAGATAGGTCAATATTACAACACAACAACAGATCAAAGTATCATAGACTTCTCTCAATTGCACCATCGAAATATAGTGATCTTCGCATTATTAGCCCAATGGCTCAATCTCTGTGGTTCGATAATCGCGTTAAAACTAGCAAGTACATCTGGCACACAGAATGTGGTAAAGCGCTGGTTAATTCATTGTCACTTATTCGTAGCGAGGAAGATTTGGAACTTACAGAATTTGATCTCGCTTGCCTCGCAGATGCACTTAAGCACAATCGATCTATTCTCAGTTTATCCATTCTCAGAACGATGCCATTCATTGGAAATAATCAAGCGCTTGCAGTGGTGCGCCACCTTGCAAATAGCAGAAGCCTGGATGGAAATCAAAGTATCGCAAAGGCGGCTCAAGCATGTCTGCCTGCTTTAGAGGCGAGAGTAGCACGATTGAATGTATCGGAGACTCTTCTGCGTCCATCCTCGGTTTCAGAGGCTTGTGGAAAAACTCTTCTTCGTCCCGCGATCAACTCTAAAGATAATGCTTCGGATGAGCTTCTGAGGGCTTCATTGGGTGATAAGTGAGTTCCTGCATTTAGCATTGTAATCAATTGCAACCCATTTATTTACAATCGTTTTGAATTAGAGGATATACATTAGATTCTATATGAACGAAATATTGAGCAGGAGAGAACGATCATGAGTTTACCATTAACGGTGCCCGAAGAGATAGCGGAAACCGTTCGGGAAATCGCATCCCGTTCAGGTCAGACAACGGATAAACTACTTCTGTATGCTCTTCGAGCACACTTTCCACCGATCCCGGAAGTGTTGTTAGCTGACTTCAACGCGCTCGAATTAGCATCTGATGAGGACTTTGCCCGCCTAGAGTCCGCAATGGAGACGGAGAAGAATGCAGCGAAGTGAAGTCTGGATTGTTTCGTTACCTTTTTCATTTGGTTGAAGCTATTTTTTACCACGAGGGCGGCGAGTACTGTATAGGAAAGCATCCTTTTCTTCTTGAGATGGAACCACCTCTTTTGACTGTTCGGAACCTTTTGGAGCCATTTTTTTAAGCTCGTTTACTTCGTCTCGGAGTTCGGCAGCATATTCGAAGTTAAGGCTTTTAGCCGCCTCCTTCATCTCTTTTTCCAGTTCAAGAACCACTTCACTTATCTGATCCAGCGACATCGTGGCAGGATCTGCCTTCAGCCGGGAAAGAGCGTTCTGTGTGCTGTAGGAAGATTTCTCTTCGGCTATTCTCTCGGCCTGTATCAGCGCCCGAACCGCCTTTTTTACGGTGAACGGAGTGATACCGTGTTTCTCGTTATAATCCACTTGTATGGCACGCCGCCGATCGGTCTCCCGGATCGCGCGCTCCATGCTTCCAGTAATATTGTCCGCGTAGAGAATCACCTGCCCACCTACGTTTCGGGCGGCGCGGCCTATTGTCTGAATAAGGGAAGTCTCGGAACGTAAAAATCCTTCGGAATCTGCATTCAGGATAGCAACTAGAGACACCTCAGGTAGATCCAGCCCTTCTCGAAGCAGATTGATTCCTACAATTACATCGTAAACCCCGAGTCGCAGATCACGAAGAATTGCGCTGCGTTCCATAGTCTTCACATCGGAATGGATGTAGTTGACTTTTATCTTCAAATCTTCCAGATATTCGGTAAGATCCTCCGCCATTTTTTTCGTCAGCGTAGTAACCAGCACCCGCTCTCCTCTAGCCGTGCGTTCGCGGATTACTCCGATAAGATCGTCGATCTGGCCTTTGGTGGGTTTAATAATCACCTCTGGATCGATGAGGCCGGTTGGTCGAATAATCTGTTCCACCGGTTTCGGGCAGTGCTCTTTTTCGAAAGGGCCGGGTGTGGCGGATACAAAGATGGTCTGCCCGATTCGCTCCTCGAACTCGGTGAATTTAAGCGGACGGTTGTCGGCAGCGGATGGCAAGCGGAATCCGTAGTTGATCAGGGTAGTTTTTCGTGCCATATCGCCGGCGTACATTGCGCGTAACTGCGGCAGCGACTGATGGCTTTCATCTATAACCACCAGAAAATCTTTCGGGAAGTAGTCGAGCAGGCTGTTCGGAGGGCTTCCTGGCGCACGCCGATCCATGAAACGGCTGTAGTTCTCAATACCGGAGCAGTAGCCAAGTTCCTTCATCATTTCGATATCGAAACGGGTACGCTGCTCGATACGCTGAGCCTCTATGAGTTCATTTCGGCTCTTGAAATAGGCAACTCGCTCGATCATCTCCGCTTCGATTTCGACGATAGATGTTTTGAGGGTCTCTTCGGAGGTGACGAAGTGGCTTGCCGGGAATACCGTGATTTCATCGCGAACTCCGATGATTTCGCCGGTGAGCGGGTCAGCCAGAGTGATCTTCTCGATCTCGTCGCCAAAGAACTCCACACGGATGATCACTTCTTCGTCCGCTGGTTCAATCTCCAGCACATCTCCGCGCACGCGGAAAGTTCCACGCTGCAGTTCAAGGCTGTTTCGCGTGAACTGCATATCGATGAGTCGATGGAGTGCCTCTTCACGATTATAGGGTTCACCGCGCTTGAAAGTGCACACGATTCGACGATACTCATCCGGAGAACCTAGTCCATAAATACAAGAAACTGAAGCAACTATAATCACATCGCGCCGTTCCAGGACGGCCTGTGTCGCCGAGTGGCGGAGGCGGTCTATCTCATCATTTATCTGGCTGTCTTTTTCGATATAGGTATCGGTTTGAGGGATGTATGCTTCCGGCTGATAGTAGTCGTAATAGCTTACGAAGTACTCGACGGCGTTATTGGGGAAGAAATCTCGGAACTCGGAACATAGCTGTGCCACAAGCGTTTTATTGTGCGCTAGAACGAGAGTAGGCCGCTGAACTTGCTGGATTACGTTGGCGATGGTGTAGGTTTTACCCGTGCCAGTCGCACCTAGCAGTGCCTGATATCGTTCGCCCGCAGTCAGTCCTGCGATAAGCTGCTTGATTGCTTTGGGCTGATCTCCGCCGGGAGTATAGTCGGATATAAGTTGAAATTCTGGCATTGCATTGCTCCCTGAAACTGGTAATTTTATTATACCATCGAACAGCCCTCACCCCCTCAAGTATATATTTGAGAGAAGGAAGTGCAGGTGATGATTTCTGGCTTCCCCTTCTGTAACAGTTCCGATACGAGTTCGATCATTCGCAGATATGTATGTTCATTCCCCATTATCATTTCCGGCAAATGGAGCTAGAACTGAAATGGGTCTCCGAGAATCTCCTTCCATTGCTTCTTTTGCGCCTCATTGAAAACTGCCAGAATGTTCACTTCTGTGATTTTACGATGAGCCTGGGCGCTGATCTTCAATTTCCTACGGTGTTCCGCTGTCATTTCGGAAATAGTGGAGCTTTTCAGCAGAGCACTTCTCTCTTCTGCGGACTTACGAACTATATCTCGGATGGTTTTCTGCTGCGCTTCGGTCAATTCTAACTCGGCTGCTATCTCTTTATGTAGAAGCAATGCTGGCCCGCGGAGCTGCAGCATGAGTTGCTGAAGTTGTTTTAGCTGAGAATCCGCTAGGATTGTTACGACTGCCCGAACCTGTAAATCTTCCTGTTTTGCTTGCAGTTTGCGCTGCTCCTCTTCGCTGACGGGAGCAGTCGAATCAGGCGCACTCTCTGGAATCAAATCATTAACTTCCTGAGCCTTTATTTCTATTTTCTGCTTCTGGTCTGCAGATAGCTTAAGCTCTTTCTGAACATTTGGTAGTCGTAACAATGGAAAGCCCGTGCCTGGATTCTGTGCCAATCCTTTCACAGCCCGGCTCTGCTGTGCGCTCATGATACTCGAAAAGCTCACTATAAGCGCTAGAATAAATATCGTAAGAAATCGATTTTTCATTGTTATCTTCCTTCTGAATTTAGTCTGAAATCGTATTAACCCCATTCTCCCACTGTATAGCGTAATTGCTGTGGGAGAATGGGTGAATAGCTACCCTGCTTATGGATAGTCTGTGATGGATTCCATGCTACGGTGTAATTGTCAGGGTCGCCTTTTTGAAGGTTGTACCCTTTGCACCGGTTACTCCGATCTGTGCCTGAATTGTCACTAATACTGCAGTGTACTGACCAATTATTGGCGATGTTGGGTCTGCGTTTACTCGCGGGTTCCCAGGCCGTGAACGACCTGTCTGGGAGGCCTGCGGCCAGCCGTCCTGCGGACGGGGATTCCGTACGGCGTCGATTGGCGCGCACGTTCTTTGCGTTTCACCTCACCCCAACCCCTCTCCCAGATGCTCGTTCCTCGCGGGGAGAGGGGCGGCTACCTCACCCCCAGCCCCTCTCCTTCCTATTCCCTCGCAAGCTCGGAGGAGAGGGGAGTGACCGGCGGATGCATCGTGCTGTGGGGAGGCCGATGTGGGTGCGGATGGTGTGCTGGGCGATTAGTTTGGTGATGTTTGGGAATGTGCTGCTGGCGGCGCCTGCACAGGCGGTTCAGTTGAAGGAGTATCTGGCGGTGAGGACGCCGAAGCCGAAGTCTGAGCTGAAGCCCGGTCTCACCCAGTGCCTGTCTCCTGCGCAGTGGAAAGCAGTGGATGCGAAGAAGGCGAAAGATGCTGCGGAGAAGGAGATGAAGCGTCCTGCGGTTCGCGTATTGACCGTGAAAGAG
>JANXSG010000223.1 GCA_025352825.1 Chthonomonadaceae bacterium
AGTAAACTCGCCTGGATTGCGTTCGCGATCTCGGATAAAATTGAGTTCACTCAGATTTTCACCCCGGCCATGAAACCAGATATCCAGCCGATGATGAAACGGCGAATCGTGATGGTACGAAGCAGGAACTACCAGTCCGTATGGCTGAATAGAGCCATCTATTTTTGAAATATATCCACGCGCTACTAATCCGGTCTGGGTTGTCCACGGCGCTTTGCCATCACGCAGGGAAGCAGCGCGCTCGGCTCCCTCTTTCAGCAGATTTTTTGCCCCGACTATCTCGTTCACGCTGAAAAACTCATCATAGGTTAGCGCATAACGGGCGGCGTTGTAGTAAATCTGAACATCCGGCAGAAGCTCAAGGAGAGCAGGCTGTTTTTTTAGAATGGTTTTTAGGTCTTCGATCTGACTGCGCAGCGACTCGATTCCTGTCTCCAGTTCGGTCCGATCTTCAGGAGGAACAGGCACTCCCAGCGCAGGGACACGCCGCACAGTTTCAAACGAGTTATCTCCTGCCCCATCTGCTTGTGAAATTTTAGGTAAGTAGAGCATTGCCAGCGTAAGAATTGAGGCGATTAAAATTTTGAGGTTCATGAGGTTCAAGGTAAGTTTCCTTTTTGGAAAAGTCATTACCCAGCAATTGGACATACCTATGCTGAAATCCTCGTATTTATTACCTGGGGGTGACTTGATTATGGGTTTAACTGTAATGTGTAGGATTTTAATTTATATCAGCTCACTCCCCAGGCAGCAAAATTGGGAAAATCAATGAATTGATTCTCCCCTCTCCTGTTTTTGGGAGAGGGGTCGGGGGTGAGGGCTTGAAATATTATGATGTTCAAAAAAACCTACCGCGGTTTCGACGAGACCTCTGGTGGAAATGTAAGATAACCCGATGATTTAATTTCTGTGAATTCGCCATTTCTATCTCTCAAGCTTAAAATTGGTTTCCTATCTCCCCAAGTCGACTCTCTTAGATTAAAAAATTGGGTTCCATCCGTATTAGTAAACTGAAGCCAATAATTGCCTCCACCACCGATGATTATTTTGCGTTTATCATTGTCTTCCAACTCGATAAATGGGCCCCCTGTAGCTCCACTCTGATTGCCATTCATAGACAACCGCGGAACTCCTGAAGGGGATGTGCCTAACTCAGCTTGTATTTTTCCGTCAGCGCCAACCAACTCAAAACGTTGAGCTCGTAAAACCTGCGGGATTTTCATATTTTGCGGAGCTGCTTGGACGCGTAGTATCCCACCTAATGACAGCCCAATTCCTAATCCGAGTACACCTACAAAAATATTCTTTAATGTCGTGTTCATCATTTTGCCTTTTCTTTCTAACAAGCGATTGCCTGTTATGAGTTGATATTGCTGCCCAAGAAATATCATTGATAAATTTCTCTTTTAACGATGATCCTTTGTTTTAAGCGCCGAATCCTATTTCCAAATGAGGCTGATATTCATCTCTAGAATGACGACATTGTGGTAATGAGAACGGATACATATGATATCATGGGCAACATGCATCGCTAAGGTAACATGTGGCTGCTTTGTAAGTAGATGGATAATTATTGCTGATAGTCTTTTATAACGCAGCCAGACCGAAATGTGACTTTCAGGCATATTCTCTGTACGAGTCTATACTACCTGCTGTAAACATTGAAGAGATTTAAATCGATGATCTCTTCTCGCAATTAACCTAAACTATGCTAGAATCCTCGTATTCATAATGTGTGCGGTAACCTTCTCCGTCACCTATTCGTCTAAGGAAAGATATGGAGTGCGGGAGGGCGTATGGTGAGCCAGGATACCTATGCGTTACGCTGGGAAACAACCATGAAGAGAGAGCTGCTGGAAACTACTGACGAGGATAGCCGCCTCGTCCGCCGATTTCTGGGTGGCGAATCTCAGGCTTTCGATACCCTCTTTTTGAAATATCAGGACTACGTGTACCGCATAGTGTTCGGCATTGTTGGTAACCATGATGAAGCAAGGGACATCACGCAGGAAGTTTTTCTGCAGGTGCATACATCTCTAAGCGGGTTCCGGCAGAGTTCACGATTTTCAACCTGGCTATATCGCATCGCCTCGAACCGCGCTGTCGATCATGCTCGTTCTGCGCGACGAAGAAGATTCTTCAATTTTGATGATCTCGTTGGCAGCCGAAACATAGCCGCTGACAGGGGAAAAGAACCGGCGCAGATTGTGGAACGCGATATGGCCAATAGTCAGGTACGTGATATCCTGCAGTCCTGCCCACTGCCGCATCGTCAGGCTCTTGCGCTGCGATATTTCAGTGATCTCTCTATAGAGGAGATCGCAGAAGTGATGCACTGTTCGCTGACGGCTGC
>JANXSG010000221.1 GCA_025352825.1 Chthonomonadaceae bacterium
GAGACCATGCCACCGAATCGGCGCCATCATCGCCCAATAGATCGATCTTATCATCAATTCCGTATGGGTCGTAGTGGTAGTGCGGCTCAATCTTAAAACAGTCGAAGCGGATAAGCTGGCGTTCGCTGCCAGAGACGTGGGGGCCATATACGTGGATGGCAGGGCCTCCGGAACCGTCGCCAGTTCTGTCGCCAAGATTGAGCCTGAGCACTCCAACGGGAAAATCTTGATTTTGTATCGGCATTTTATCACTCCTGGAATAAATATATACTGATGATTCGCTTCTAATAGAGATCATTCCTGCGTTCGATGAGGACGATATTAACGAAAAAGTCGGCACGCTTTTGCGTACCGACCATATAGTTTAAATAATCAGGCCTCCGCTCGGATTCGAACCGAGGACCGACGGTTTACAAAACCGTTGCGCTACCACTGCGCCACAGAGGCAAATCGTTCAATTGCTGTCATGATTGAACTCACTATCACAATATTGTATCACTCCTACGGAGTTTCTGTCAAGGCACTCCGTGGATTCACCGCGCTGGTGAATAGATTGGTGGATAAAGGTGCGGAAGTGTGCAAAATGTATGAGAACATGCGAATGTGGTGAGTTCTGGTGGAAATTAACCATGTATTTCTACGAGTTATCCACCAATAATAGGCAGATAAAATCACAGTAATCGGGGGGATATCATTTCATTTTCAAATGTATTAACCCGTTAGAATTAGCAACTATTAATAGAATCTCACTATCTTCGATTTATGTATTTCCTAAACCAATGAGTTATCCACCAGAATACACCTTATAATAATAAGCGTAAGCGTAATACATATATAATAAGGGTGTTTAGAAGAATCAAAAGATGCTTTGAAACTATATATATAGAGAGCAGAGTGAAATACGGTACAGTATCTCATATTGTCGGCAATTTTATGTAGTATACATAGGGAGTTTATTTGTAATATGCGCGTTCTCCAGCTAATAATGAACTGTTTCCGAAACTATCGGGAGCTGGATATTCGTCCTGCAGACGGGATCAATATATTTCATGGAGAAAACGCCCAGGGCAAAACAAATATTCTGGAAGCCATATCATTGCTGGCAACCACAAGGTCGCTTCGAGCCGGCCGAGAATCGGAGATGATTCTTCGGGATGCCGAAGAGGCACATGTGATCGCAGAGATAGCCAGAGAGCGTGAGGGCGAAGCAGAACTTCATATTTCCATTTTTCAGTCTGATCGGAAGAGTGTAAAAGTGAACGGTTTGAAACGGCCTCGAGTTATCGATCTATTAGGCCAGTTCAACGCAGTCTTCTTCGGTGCAACGGAGATGTCGATAGTCACAGGCGAGCCAGCCGACCGCCGCCACTACCTGAATATAGAAATATCACAGATCAGCCCGAGGTATGTCTATGATCTAGGGCACTATAAGCGTATATTAGAACAGCGCAATCGCCTGTTAAAGGATCTGCGGGAACGGCCGCGTCCGCTAGCAGATACTGGATTGGAAGCTTGGAACGAACAACTGGTGAACTACGGCGCTCCACTATTCGAAAAACGTAAATTCTACATCGAGAGGTTAGCTCCCCTTGCCGCGCAAATTCATCGCGAGCTGACAGATGGAAAAGAGACACTAGAGGTTCGTTATCTTCCCAGTGTTCGGCTGCCGTATGAAGAGGAGGTCTCTAAAGCAGATATGGTGCGAGAGCAGTCGGCTGAAGATATCTATACTGCAGAGGCGAAAACTGCCGCGGAAGGCGAGTCGAGAATCATAACAGAATCGCTAACACAAGCCACTGATGGCACGATGGCCATCGCAAACGCATTTCGTGAGCAGTTGTGCAGGGCAGCTGGGGATGAACTGCGCAGAGGAACAACACTCCTTGGGCCGCAGCGGGACGATCTTTCTTTTTTAATTAATGGATATGAGGCGCGTGTGTACGGTTCTCAGGGGCAGCAGCGTACCGTCACACTTGCACTGAAATTGGCGGAGTACCGACTAATCGAGAACTATGTGGGAGAGCCGCCGGTACTGCTTCTCGATGATGTGATGAGTGATCTGGACGATTCCAGGCGTAAACATCTCTTGAAATGGATTGCAAATCGCGGCCAGACTTTTATCACCTGCACGAATCTTCGTGCCTTTCCAGAGGAAATGCTGGCCGGAGCATCAGTCTACAAAATTAGCTCCGGGGAGATAGTTTATAACCATGAAAAGTGAAGAACGAAAAATGGAAACAGTTCTGCCACAGCCTCCTAATGCGGTGAAACGGCGCATAAAATACGACCCCATCATCACTCCGGGTGAACTGGATATCCCGATGCGTGGGAGGCGTAATCCCATGAGTAATCTGCTGGTTCACACCATAAGCCGGCTTGAGAGCGCCCCAAAAGTGCGTGAGAGTTTGGCTCTGGCGTACTGGCCAAGGGCAGTGGGAGATATGGCCGCTGCTGCTTCACAAGCGGAGTCTGTGCGGGATGGGTTGCTCATCGTGCGAACGAAAAACTCGGTATGGTCACACGAGCTCACCTTCCACAAAGTAAAAATTATTGAGAATCTGAATCGCATGTTGGAAGGCCGTGTCATTAGCGATATAAAATTCAAGGCTATGGGAGTGAATATTAAAGAGAAACCTGTGCCCGCGATGCCTTCTCTTAGCGAATTGGAAGCAGTAGTTCTGGAAGATCATGAAGAGGAATCTCTTCAGAACAGTCTTGAGAAAGCTGCACAGCTTCCAGGCGATCTGGTGCGGCAGGTGATCTCTGGCCGGCTCATTCAAGAAGCGAAACTCCGTCATTGGCGGCTTGAGCATGGGTGGCATCTCTGTATCCGCTGTTCTGCTGCCCACAACACAGCGGATGATCTATGTCCACTCTGCACGATGTGATATAATAGTTTTAGAGGAAAATGGCCATGAGCATAAGTGAAATTGAGACTGCTATTATAGAGTTGCCTGCCAACGAAGTGAAAGCTTTACTGTCATGGCTTACTGAATACAATTCAAAACTCTGGGATGCACAAATTGAAGAGGACCTCGATTCAGGAAGATTCGATTCTATACTGGCAGAAGTGGACAAAGAGTATGACTCAGGACTAGCGCGTCCTCTATGAATCATCTGACATTACCTCGTTTTTGGAAATATTACGCGCAACTGCCCTACGAGATACAAACATTGGCAGACAGACAATATGAACTTCTTAAGGTAAATCCACTGCATCCAACTCTGCATTTCAAAAAGGTTAGTCGTACAAATCAACTTTGGTCAGTGCGAGTGGGAGCAAACCATCGCGCATTAGGGCGTGAAAAACCTGAAGGAATCATATGGTTCTGGATTGGCACACATGCCGAATACGACCACATGTTATTGAAGTGATAATGTTCAACCACCTATTAAGCTATTATCACATCTCTTTCGATAGAGCAAGGTATAATATTGGTAGTCGAAAAGTACGATTTGCTAGAGGAGGAACCTATGACTACAGAAGAACAGTCTCCCGATCCTATAGAGGACACCGGAGGATCATCAGATCAAAACAGTGAACTAACCACTGATGAGCCTCTAAACCGAGAACAGCGGCGCGCGCTGCTGAAAGGTAAAAAAGGTCAAACGCCAGGCCAGAGTTCTAATCAATCGGGTGCGAACGCTCGTTTCAATGGGCGTGGAGCACAAGGCGGTGGTAGCATCTCTAGAATCCCACGAACCGGCCACAAATAGCTATTCAAATTTATCAGTTAGCGCGGTACAGGGCATTTCGAATATCTATAACACAGGATGATACATCGATGGATGCCTCATCCTGTACGTATTCGTGTGTAACATCCTATCCGCATCCACTGTCTTACAAGGCATAGCTAGACAAAATAACGATGCTGAATTATACAGGAATTTAAATTCCCACAGGCAACATGAAGAGATACTCCCAACAATACACAATATTCCTTTCCTTATTTCTGTCCTCGCTTTATCTGTTATGTTTTGCTGCGCGGTCGGCAGCCGAAGATACCCCAGCGATAAAAATTACAACGCAGCAGACGGAGTATTTTGAAGCTAAAGTCCGCCCGTTACTTCTAGCAAAGTGCACCCCGTGCCATGGAGATAAAGCACAACAGGGAAGCTTGAGGCTGGATTCCCTTTCTGCAAGTATTAAAGGTGGAAATCGGGGGGCAGCCCTTATTCCAGGGGATCCGGATAAGAGCCTGATGTGCCAGGTCATCAACTACGATGGCGCCGTCAAGATGCCTCCATCTGGTAAAATGAAACCCGATGAAATCGAAACTATCCGGAACTGGATAAAAATGGGCGCGCCATGGCCTGGAGCAAAAGTCTCAGCAGAAGCGGTAAAAGCGGCAAAGAGCGGGGAATATGTGGTATCGGATACTCAGAAAAACTTCTGGTCATTCAGGACAATTAAACTTCCTATAATTCCAAAGACAAGAACCTTAAAATGGGCAACATCACCTATCGATAGATTTATCCTGGCTAGTTTAGAAGCGAAAGGTTTAAAACCCGCGTCCACCGCAGATCGTCGTACCCTGCTGCGCAGAGTAACTTTCGACCTCATCGGACTCCCTCCTACACAACAGGAACTCACCGATTTTATGGGGGATCACTCTCCAACCGCATTTGACAAAGTAGTAGACCGCCTGCTTGCCTCGCCGCGATATGGGGAGCGATGGGGCCGGCACTGGCTTGATGTAGCACGCTACTCCGATACCAAGGGCTATGTGTTTGTCGATGATCCGGTCTACCACAATGCCTATACATATCGTGATTATGTGATCCGGGCGTTCAACGAAGATTTGCCTTACGACCAGTTTATAACCCAGCAATTGGCAGCGGATAAAATTCCTCTTGGTGAGGATAAACGCCCGCTGGCGGCGCTAGCTTTTCTGAACATTGGCCGTCGCTTTCTCAATGATCCCGTGCTTATAAATGATGATAGAATCGATGTGACCTGCCGTGGATTGATGGGGCTGACAGTTGCTTGCGCTCGGTGCCACAATCACAAATTCGACCCCATTCCTGCAAAGGACTATTACTCGCTCTACGGAGTATTCGCTAGCGCAAATGAGCCAGACCCAGAACCAGCGATCTCCCCACGAGCAATTGCGGATCCTTACGAAGCGCAGCAGAAAAAAATACGAGATTTTACAAAACAGCGCACCGATCTGCTGCTGAATCGTATGGCTGAACTCAGAAAACTGGTTGAGAAAACACCCACCGCATTAGTGAAGGATTCTAAAGCGGCCTTGCAGCAGCTTCGCCCAGATCAGCTTCCAAATGATGATCAGCTCAAAAAGCTCAATGCTTACTTCCCAAAAGAGGAGTACCACAAGCTTAAATCTCTCGACTCATCCCTTGCAGAACTGAATCGAACGATGCCTGCCAAACCTGATTTTGCCATGGCGCTGCAGGACAATCCCACTCCATTCGAGGCACACGTGTTTATCCGCGGCAATCCGGGCAATCCTGGAGATGCAGTTCCGCGCCGATTTTTGCAGATTCTATCCGCACCCGATCGTAAACCATTTACTCTAGGCGGCGGCAGGATGGAGCTGGCACAGGCGATATCCAGCAGAGACAACCCTCTTACAGCACGTGTGCTGGTTAATCGGGTGTGGATCGCACATTTCGGAAAAGGTCTGGTTCGCACTCCCAGTGATTTTGGATTCCGAGGGGAGCTGCCCACCCATCCCGTGCTTCTTGACTATCTCGCATTCAAATTCATGGAGAGTGGATGGTCGATAAAGAAACTCCACAAGTTGATACTGCTTTCAAGCGTCTATCAGCAGGGCAGCCAAACGAATCCGAAAGCATTTCTGAAAGATCCTGAAAATCGGCTGCTATCCCATCAGAACCGACAGCGGCTCGATCTGGAAGCCTTGCGCGACTCCCTTCTCGCAGTCTCCGGAGAGATCGATCTTAAAATGGGCGGACCATCCGTCGATATACTTCAGACTCCGCTCTCCCATAGAAGAACCGTCTATGGATATATAGAACGACAGAACCTGCCCGGCCTTTTCCGCACCTTCGATTTTGCCAGCCCGGATACCAGCAGCGCACAGCGTTTCCAGACTACCGTTCCACAGCAGGCGCTATATATGATGAACAGCCCGTTCGTTGTCGAACAGTCGCGTGCACTTTTAAAGCACTCTGAACTGGCTTCGTGTACGGATGAAACGGTGAAAATAAATCTGCTCTATAGAATACTGTTCCAGCGTAATACGAACCCGTCCGAACTGCAGCTAGGTAAAGACTTCTTAAAACGCACCGAAGGCTTATCGATATCGAGAACGGCAGCTTTCGATGGCGAGAAAAAGCCTCCTGCTCCAGCGACGCTCACAGCTTGGGAACGATACGTACAGGCTCTGCTGATGACGAATGAGTTTAGTTTTGTGGATTAGCACAATTTTTGCCTAACCCCCCGAGAGGGTGGGTCAAAAGTCTCTTTCGGACTGTAAATGGGCTAAAAGTCGCTATTTTTCAATGGCAGATCAGCGTCAAAAAAATCTTCGTCGCTTGTATGGGCATTGTAGAGCGTTTTTTTTCAATCGAAAATTTCAGAAAG
>JANXSG010000232.1 GCA_025352825.1 Chthonomonadaceae bacterium
ACATTGAACCAGATCGTAAGACACTCCATGGGCATTTCTCATTGGATCTGCCGCCGGTCCTAACTATCGAATCCGGTGATACAGTCATCTTTCGTACTCTCGATGCCAGGTGGAGTATCGCGCCAAGAATATCTCCCGTTCCGGCTGATCGTCCACCAGAATTTGAGCCGCGTGACCCGATATTAGATAGTGGTCATGCTCTATGCGGGCCAGTGGCGATTAGAGGCTCGAAGCCAGGAATGACTCTAGAGATTCAAATAGTAGATATTGTTCCCTCGGCATGGGGCTGGACAAGTGCCGGAGGCAGACCGCATGATGTGAACCTAAGATTTGATCTTCTCGATACGGAAGTGATGCATCTCTGGGGACTAGATATTGCTAATCAGAAGGCAAAGAATCAGCATGGCCACACTGTCCGCCTGCGCCCTTTTATGGGAGTGATGGGAATGCCGACCAACGAGCCGGGAATTCTTTCCACAGCGCCACCGCGAGTAACCGGTGGGAATATCGACTGCAAGGAACTGATTTCAGGAACACGGCTGTTTCTGCCTATTGCGATTGAGGGCGGATTATTTTCCACCGGAGACGGCCATGGCGCTCAAGGCGATGGCGAATGCAGTATCACCGCTATTGAATGCCCTATGGATCGGGTAGAGATGAAGTTTATACTCCACGCAGAAATGCCTTTGAAAACCCCTCGCGCCGAAACCGTGGAAGGCTGGATCACATTCGGTTTTCACGAGGACTTGTTGGAAGCCACCAATATCGCCGTCGATGACATGATATTACTGATGCAGGAGAAATACGGGCTTAGCCGTGCCGATGCTCTTGCACTAGCGAGTCTGGTCGTAGATTTGCGGATTACTCAGATTGTAAACGGTATACGAGGTGTTCATGCAGTACTACCCTTCGGCGCTGTAGAGTTATCTTGACTTAAAATGAGCGGAGTTAGCAGGAATATGAAAACACCACGCCAATGCTAGCATTTTTTCAAGTAGTTTCTGAGTAATAACCGGGATGTAATGTGTTAGTCTAATTAAATTATCCGCGAATTATAATGATATCCTCGAATAAATGCATCTTGCCTGAGCGATGCATGTTCATTAAGATGTAGGGAATTTCAATATATGGCGTTCCCCTTTTAATAATCTTCGTCGTCTCTGAGAATTTGATAGGGCAAAATAGATTCTATTGCTAGAAGAAACTGTTCTTTCGGAGATAGTGACTTTACAACAGGCAGGGGTTGAGGAGGCGGAGGTGGTGCAGGAGGAGGTTTCACTGCCTCTTGAAGCGCTTCCCTGAGTGAGGGATCTAAACGGCTCTCCAGTGTAGTTACAAATCTATCTGCGTTCGATCCGCTGCGTTTCACACTGGTATTGGCAAATCGAGCCTTATGGCGCTTTTTGAGCTCGGTAAGATCAGAATCTAGAAATTTACGATGCGTCACTCTCCAGGTTTTCCATTCATTCCATGCATATCCGGGAGAGTGGAGATCCGCTACAGGTACATAAAACAGCCCCCATGTATAGATGATGTAGGTATTTTCTATACCGAAAGCATCGCCAATACATTCGCTGGATTCTGGACTGCCGCGTACAGTGCTGCAAGGATAGACTGCTGCATAGTCCCCAATTTTACCCACAAAAAGAACAGGACGACGGCCTTTGCCGCTGAAGTGTGTGCCAATGTTACTTCGAGAGGTGTCACACCAGTAGAGCCAGCCAAATTGAGGTGCATGAGGGATATGGTGTTGGGGCATAACGCAGTGATCCCCTTGTATTATTCACTGCTCGAATCAGTTCCATAATCTCCGAATAACGACTGAAGGCGTTCTGAAACATGCTGCTCTGTAAAAAAGTATGAAAGTTCGAAAGCAAGAGTCCAGAGCAGAATAACAGCGTCTTCCGTGGGTCGCTCCAGCACACGTGCAAAGAAGTCTTTCAGAATTTCTTCGTAGGAGGTTTTTGGTTCATTTAGTTCAATACGGCCTCGCATCGATTCCTGAAATGAATTGTCCTGATACTTATCAAGAAATTCACGCACATTTGCAGGAGTTGCTTTTTCCAGATTATGGCCGAATTCAAGCTGAACGGAATCGCGAAACCGTTCCAGTTTAGTTTGGCCGCTGTTAAAATCGTCCTGCTTACTCATGATTCCTCCGAAAGTAGGATATTATTAATGGTTTAGAGTTCGATAACACTGTTTCATATTCCTTCTATCTATAGACGTTCATCTGCAGATACCGGTTGCGCATCGTACAACATACTATCACATTGAGAAATCAAGTTTTAACACTTAATCAATATTTCAAAGTAATATCATTGTGCGAATTGTGGGATATGATGAAAAAAGATCGGAATTAATTAAGTTTTATGTTGACAAATGGGGCTATATGAAGTACAATATCGAGGTTTGCGCTGGGAGAAATCGGCGCGGCAGGATCCCAATAAAGAACACGAACAAGGAGACGGCCCCTACAGGTAGTTGACTTTCAATCAGGTGTTGCTCTGAGTATCACTGAGCTTTACGTTACTATCCTGCCATGCCCTTGCGTCGAATGAGGGGCATTTTTGTTGTCTCAGATTTCCAGTGAACCTTTTTTTTAGTATCTATTTAAGATTATTCGTTGAAGGGGATCGGCAAAACCATGCCCACAATCAATCAGTTAGTCCGAAAAGGCCGAAAACGTTTGATAAAAAAGACTAAGGCGCCAGCGCTCGCGGGCAATCCACAGTTGCGGGGAGTCTGTCTGATCGTTAAAACACAGACGCCAAAAAAACCGAATTCCGCACTCCGCAAGATCGCTCGTGTGCGACTTACAAATAAAATGGAAGTCACTGCGTATATCCCCGGTATTGGGCATAACCTGCAGGAGCACTCCGTTGTTATGATTCGTGGCGGAAGAGTGAAAGATCTCCCTGGTGTACGCTACCACATCGTACGTGGTACCCTGGACACTGCGGGTACCAGAGATCGAAAATCAAGTCGTTCAAAATACGGAACAAAGAAACCGAAGTAATTCGTGGAAGATATTGAGGGCTTGCGCATGAAACAGATGATTGCTTTCGCCGCCCAATGTAATCTTCAAACCCAAGGAGCATAGAATGCCGAGAAAAGGCCCAATTCGGCCGCGCCCAATTACACCAGATCCTGTTTACGGAAGCATTCTGGCGCAGCGCTTTATTAATCGTATGATGCTTGATGGAAAAAAGAGTGTTTCGGAGCGAATTTTTTATATCGCGATGGAGCAGCTTGAAAGCCGCGCAAAAAGGCCAGCGCTCGAAGTGTTTGAACAGGCTATACGCAATGTGATGCCTGTGATCGAAGTACGGCCAAGACGTGTCGGGGGATCTACTTACCAGGTACCTGTTGAAGTCCGACCGGATCGTAAAGTTGCACTTGCGCTGAGATGGATGGTTGTGAACGCACGCAAAAGATCAGGCCGCACGATGGCTGAAAAGCTCACCGGTGAACTGCTTGATGCATCCAACAACACTGGAATTTCCGTCAAAAAGAAGGAAGATATCCATAGAATGGCTGACGCTAATAAAGCGTTCGCCCATTATCGCTGGTAACACACGATCTGGTGGAGCTCTGTTCCAACAGTTCAAGGCACACCAAAGGTTAACGAGAGACAAAATGGCACGACTACACGCTATAGATAAAACACGAAATATTGGAATTGCTGCTCATATCGACGCAGGGAAAACTACCTGCACTGAGCGCATCCTTTTTTATACGGGCCGCACTCACAAAATTGGGGAAGTTCATGAAGGGGCTGCTACGATGGACTGGATGGTCCAAGAGCAGGAGCGTGGGATCACCATTACATCTGCCGCCACCACTTGTTTCTGGGGTTTGAATACAGACCCCGCTACTGGGTTGCGCGAACAGTCTCATCGCATCAATATTATTGATACTCCAGGTCATGTCGATTTTACGGTAGAAGTTGAGCGATCACTTCGTGTACTGGATGGAGTTTGTGCAATCTTTTGTGCTGTTGGTGGAGTGCAGCCTCAGTCTGAAACTGTTTGGCGTCAGGCAAATAAATATAAGGTTCCACGCATTGCGTTCGTCAACAAGATGGATCGAATGGGAGCGAACTTCTATAATGTTGTCGATAAAATGCGCGAGCGTCTTGGTGCGAACGCGGTACCTATTCAACTGCCTATCGGTGCTGAAGCAGAATTTACCGGAGTTATTGATCTTGTAAATATGAACGCAGTTAAATATCTTGATGAAGAAGGTCAGACGTTTGAGATCATTCCTATTCCTGCGGAACTTGCAGAAAAAGCGAATGAGTTCCACACTAAATTAGTGGAAGCAGTCGCAGACGTAGATGACGATCTGATCGAGAAATTTCTGGAAGGTGAGCCTATCTCCGTTGACGAGATTAAGCAGGCTCTCCGAAAAGGAACCATCGACGGAAAGATCGTACCTGTCCTATGCGGGTCAGCTTATAAGAACAAGGGCGTACAGCTGCTCCTCGATGCTGTCATCAACTATCTTCCAGCCCCTAACGATGTTGAGGATACACCAGGTGTCAATCCAGATAGCTTAGAACCGGATACTCGCCCGGCAACAGATGAAGCTCCTTTTAGTGCACTTGCTTTTAAACTAGCCACAGACAAGTACGGGCTGCTTACATTCTTCCGTGTGTATTCTGGGACTTTAAGTACTGGGCAGACTATTCTGAACGCAACCCGAGATAAAAAAGAACGCATTGGACGTATAGTTCGAATGCATGCCAATAGCCGCGAAGATGTAGATAAGGTCTATGCTGGAGATATTGCAGCAATAGTAGGGCTCAAAGATACCAAAACAGGGGATACACTCTGTGACGACAAATTATCCATACTATTAGAAAACATAACCTTTGCTGAACCGGTTATATCCATCGCTATTGAACCGAAAACCAAGGAAGACCAGGATAAACTATCAAACGCACTCCAAAAACTTGCGAACGAAGATCCCACATTCCGTGTGAATACCGATCAGGAGACTGCGCAGACCATCCTCAGTGGTATGGGTGAACTCCATCTTGACATCAAAGTCGACATTCTCAAGCGTGAATACGGTATTGATGCCAACTTCGGCGCACCGCAAGTTGCCTACCGAGAAAGCATCCACAACAAATCTGTTGCGAGAGAAGTCTTCAAACGGCAGACGGGTGGTAAAGGTCAATTCGGAGACTGCGAACTCGAATTCGAGCCTCTTGAAAGCGGGCAGGGTTACGAGTTCCTGAATAAATGCGTTGGTGGATCAGTTCCAAAAGAGTGGGTACCTGCCATTGAAAAGGGAGTTAAAGAAGCTCTCGAATCCGGAGTGATCGCTGGTTACCCGGTAGTCGACATTCGCGTAACTTTGGTCGACGGTTCTTATCACGATGTTGACTCTTCTGAAATAGCCTTTAAAGTAGCCGCCAGCCAGACTACAAAAGAGGGTTTACGAAAAAGTAAGTCTTTCCTGAAAGAGCCGATCATGGCCGTTGAGATAGAGACTCCTGAAAACTTCATGGGCGATGTCATCGGTGATATAAACCGTAGACGTGGTCGAGTTGAAGGGATGAAGCCCGCGCCTGGTGGAATTCAGATCATTAATGTACAGGTACCGCTATCTGAGATGTTCGGGTATGCAACCGATCTTCGCAGCGCTACTCAAGGCCGCGCTTCATTTACAATGACACCTTCTCACTATGAAGAGGTACCTCGTAATGTGGCGGAAGAGCTGCTCGCTAAAGTGAATGGCAAGCAGGCTGCCAAAGTTTGATAGTCTGAGTTAAGCCTCAGAGACAAAGTTCGATAAGACAGTCCATCAGGACACCGGTACAGTTAACGTTCACATTCTTCAATACTCCAACCGTCTCAGTAGTGAGAAAAGGGGAGATGTTCGAATAGATTTGAACAGTGGCGCGTCGCGGCAGTTCTCTCGCACGCGCCATTGTGTGCCCTAATAAATATTTCAACTATCTCTGCCTTTTAGAATCCAGGAGAGGATGCAGCTAAAATGGGAAAAGCACGTTTTGAGCGGAATAAGCCGCACGTTAATATTGGTACGATTGGCCACGTCGATCATGGAAAGACATCCCTGACCGCGGCCATCACACGCATGCTTTCGACTTACAACGGCTCCAAAGCCATGAGCTAC
>JANXSG010000245.1 GCA_025352825.1 Chthonomonadaceae bacterium
ACTGCCCAAATGGCTGATGCCGCACGATATGGTGGCTATTCGCCATCTGTATGAACGATCGTTGGATGGGAGTGTACCATGGGGAATTTGGTGGAAACCTGGTTTACTCTGGCTTACATTCTTTTTTGCGCTCTGGTGGACGATGTTCTGTATGATGTCGCTGTTCTACAGAGCATGGGCAGAAGACGAAAAGCTAGCCTTTCCGCTGGTCTTTCTTCCTATGGAGGTGACTGGGAGTGAGACATCCGCCATTCCTTTTTTCAAGAACAGATTAATGTGGTGCGGATTTGGAATAGCTGCTGCCTATAACTTTGTCAATATTCTGCACGCCTTCTATCCATCCATACCGGCTATTGGGAAGTCGGTTAGCTTCACTGACCAACTGCACGATCTCCCCTGGAGTGCGATAAGCCCGTTTGATTTCAACTTCCGCCCAGAGCTGATAGGGCTGGGCTATCTTGTCTCAACCAATATTAGCCTTACTGTTTGGCTCTCTCACATCCTGATTAAATTGGGAAGTGTCTTCGCAGCGAAGCAGGGTTATGAACCGCATGGGCTCTATAATCAGGAGCAGGGAATCGGGGCTTACCTGGTGCTGGCAGTAATGCTTGTATGGCAGGCTCGCCGACACATCAGGATGGCATGGCGAAGCGCTATCTCCGGCCATAAATCCGATGGAAAAGATGGGCTTTCTCATCGATCAATTTTTTTCGGCCTGTGCTGCGGATTTCTATACGTCTGTTGGTTCGCCACACGTGCCGGCATGGCATGGTGGCTGGCTGCGGAATACATGGGCGTGGTTCTGGCGGTAGCTCTGGTATATGGCAGAATACGCGGCCAAACCGGGGTTCCACTTGTCTGGCTGTTTCCATTCGGCATGCCTAAAAGCCTCTTTCTATATGCTATGGGATCTCAGAGTCTTATTGCGAGTGGTGCCACAACAATGCCTGTGTGGGTGCTATTCTCATTTCTATCCAGAGGCTACTATACGAGCGTGGTGGGCTATCAAGTCGAGAGCATGGAGATAGCTCGCAGAGCGAAATTGGATTTACGCCGCATAGTTCTTGCGCTCACTCTGGCTTTAGTAACCGGGTTCGTGATTGGCTGGGTGATCCATCTCTTATCGTACTATCAGCTAGGAGCGCTTCATCGGGAAGACGGGATCTGGGGTACATCTCAAGCCGTTCAGCAGTACTCCTTATCCACTTCGATGGTAACTCAGCATCTCCAGCCGGACCTTCAGCGTATCTGGGCCACTGTAGGTGGAGGGTTTATAGTGATCCTGATGTCGATGCTGCATCTAGGGTTCACGGGGTTTCCATTGCACCCTCTTGGTTATGCTATGGCGTGCAGCTACGGTGATCTGTTGTGGGGGTCGTTTTTCTTAGTTTGGGTATTTAAAAGCCTGGCTCTTCGATATGGCGGAATGCGCTTTTATCGACAGACGATTCCATTTTTTCTTGGTTTCGCACTGGGTCATTTTGCAGTTTCAGGTATATTTTGGGGACTTGTGGGCGGTGTGTCTGGCGATGTGGTTAAAGGTTATTCTGTGTTTTTCGGATAGCTGCAGTTCAATAGTTTAAGGTACATCTTGCATAAATCTCAAAGAAGTTGAAAAGCTTTTGACGCCCTCACCCCCTACCCCCTCTCCCAAAAACAGGAGAGGGGGTGACTATGGCTTCGTTTTTCAATAATAGTTATGGATTTGATCTTAATGTGAACACATATCCCACAAACTGGGAGACAGGTAACAAACGATATAAACTCCCACTCTCCTGTTTTTGGGAGAGGGGGTAGGGGGGTGAAGGCTGAAATATGCACATTCACCCGTTTTTTGCAATTACTTCTAAGGATCCATAAATGAAAACCCTGAAAAAGAGAGTGATAAACGGGGAAATACTGGCAGGTATCTGGCTCAATCTGGGATCAAGCGTTACTGCTGAGATGGCGGGAAGGGCAGGATTTGACTGGGTACTGATAGATCAGGAGCACGGTATTGGTGATCAAGAGACACTGCTTCATCAGTTGCAGGCTTTAGAAGCTTCACAAACGGCAGCTATCGTTCGTATCGCATGGAACGAAGCTCCTCAATTTAAGCGAGCGCTCGATCTGGGGCCGTCTGGGATTATGATTCCCTACGTCAATACTGCTGAGGAGGCTCGGATGGCTGTCGCTGCCATGCGCTATCCTCCTCAAGGTGTGCGCGGAGCAGCAAAATTCCATCGTGCGGCAGGATACAGCATCGACTTTGATACGTACTTTGCGGAGGCGAATGATAAGCTGCTCACCATTGTACAGATCGAAACAGTGCAGGCAGTCGAGAATGTGGAAAAGATCGCGGCAGTGGAAGGCGTAGATGTGCTCTTTGTCGGCCCGCTTGATCTGAGTGTGAGCATGGGTATACCGCAGCAGATAGATCATCCTGATTTCCGATCTGCCATAAAACGAGTCGTTACCGCCAGTCATGAAGCAGGGAAAGCGGCAGGGATACTGATTCCTTCCAGTGAGCGACTTGCGCTTACGGTATCAGATGGTTTTACTTTCATTGCAGTTGGATCCGATGGAGGCATATTTGCGAGTGGAATGAGAGATATTTCGGGCTCGTTCGCTAAATACCGTCCTCACGGTTAACTATCACATCTATGTGGTTCAGTAAGCCATACATGAAGAGCAACACCTTCGACTCCAAACTTCTACGCTCTCGTTACTATACTTTACGGATATAAAGTATAGCAAGCATTTAGTTAATGATACGGGAGTATAGTAACGTGAATCGAAACGAATGCCATGGCGAATTATTAGCCGCAAAAAAGCACAAAATGCGCAAATAATATCACCTCATAATTCTAATTATAATTGAATGCCAAACAAATATAGGCACTAATGGCGCCAACATCGTTAAAAGATTCACGATGTTTGGAAAATTTTAACCTCACCCCCCGTCCCCTCTCCCAGGCTGCTCTATAGCTCGCAAGGGAGAGGGGGTGATATGACCGTACATTTTGCCCCTTTCCCGCGAGGTAAGAGCATCTGGGAGAGGGGACGGGGGGTGAGGTTAGGAGCCCATCTTTTGGTTCTGGCTACGCCAGACTTAGCCATCTTTTTCGAGCGAAGTCTCGGAAAAGACCTAGATTCTTTGTTGCGCATTTTGTGCTTTTTTGCGGCTGTTGATCATAATTACCTGTTTAGATATTAGTATCCATGTATACGACTGAAAAATGAGTATGCTGTATAGTTACAATTTTAAAATGGACGATAACGGTATGATGATCAATTCGTCAAATATATAAGGAGAAACCATTGACAGATATTAAGGATTCGAAAATTCCGACCTACACTATCTACCGTGCTGGGACGCCTATCACCATCGATGGAAGGCTCGATGAACCTGCCTGGACCGCCGCTCCAGATGTGGGGCCGTTTCAATTTCCCTGGTGGAAGTCTGGGAAGAAGGAACAGACTGTAGCAAAGCTCCTCTACGACGATACGCATATATATCTCGCCTATATCTGTGAAGACGCGCATATTTGGGCGGAACATACGGCTAGAGACAGTGCCGTGTATAGAGACGACTGTGTGGAGTTCTTTGTGACTCCGAACTCTGCTAATCCGAACGCCTATTTCAATTTTGAGATGAACGTACTTGGTATATTTCTGGATCAGTTCCAGCCGGATGGCCCTGGTGTGCCCGTTAAGGAAGAATGGAACGGCAAGGGTATCCAAATCGCTGTCAGTATCAACGGAACACTTAACGATGACAGTGATACGGATCACTACTGGATTCTTGAAGCGGCTATT
>JANXSG010000234.1 GCA_025352825.1 Chthonomonadaceae bacterium
GCGGTATATACAGGCATCTCGACATTGGTAACCTGCCAGTCGATCGGCCCTTTCGAGCTGGAAGTGTTAATTATATCTGAATCGGGTTTTGGCGCCGGCGTGTTCGGGTCGGGAGCTGGAAGTGGTTTTTTTCCTTCGCCAAATGAGATACTCAGCCGCTTGGTGATCGCATCTCTTCTCTGAAAACCCGCAGATCTCCAGGCAAAATCTATATCTCTCCCCTGTTTTGCCATCAGCGCTGTAACCGTAGTATCCGGAATTCTGAGCCGCAGTTCTCCGTTCGCCAGGGGCATATCATTGCGAAGAAAGAGCATAGCTGCCGCTGGAAAAAAAGCCATCTTCGCTGGATTTGCACTGGTCAGGAAAAACCAGTCAATACTGGTAGTATGCATGTTTTTCCGGTCACTGTTGTAGTCGAAAAGTACAATTCCATCCCAGTCTTGCAGGGCTGCAAAGGAAGCGATCATCGGAAGGCACTCCGCCTGAAATTCGTTCGGCGTGGGATGATTGTACTCGGACACTATGAATGGTTTACCTGCGATTCTGTATCGTGCCAGATCAGCCAGAGTGCCTCCATCGGGATCGCGCACCATGGATGTATTCTTGATTTTCCAGTCTTTTGGATCCCAGGGATTATTCGGAAATTCAGGATGCTGCCAGTAGGCATGGCTGTCGGTAAAATCAGAATTTTGCTCGCGCCAGGCGCCAGCGATTCCTCCGTAACCCACCTGTGAACCCGTCAGGCAGGCCTGGAGTTTAATTTCTTTTTTCAGGTAGTCTCGCATCTCCTGCATATATGTTCGCTCGGTGTCAAGTAGAAAACTGACCCAATCGACTCCGGAAGGAGTCGCGGACGGACTCGCAAGTGAAGTACTCTCTTTTTCCAGATTTATCGCTGGAGAAAAGTCAGTTTGTGTCCCAGGCCGCAGAGTGATCCCTGCTAAATCGAGGGACTCTTTCGATCCACCGAGTACAAAAGTGAGTCGGCAGTGATCCTTCAAAACTTTTGAAGCAGTAAATGCAAGAGAGTACAATTTCCAATCGGTTCCTAATTCAACTTTAGAATCCAGACCAATGTGATGATAGTCATCCCGATCCACGCAGGTGTAGACTCCCAGGGTTCGAGGATGGGCTGCCTTCGCCCAGAAAGTGGCTGTGTAAGGCTCATCTTCCGTCAGATCGATACTGCCCTGATGCAGTTGAATATGCCAGTCTTCACTGCCAAGCTGCTGAATATTAAGCTGCAAAGGATGGCCATCAACTCCTGCTGGCAGTACAAGATTTTCAGGAAGTTCCATGCGTGCGGAAGCTGGCGCACGATTCAACTCCAGATTCCAGCGTTCGGCTCCGCGGGCAAAATTCCCATTGAGCAGGATATTCGGGCCATAGGGCTTATCTGAAGCGCTCCAGCTGCGTTTTAGCCCTTCCGTTGTCTCATATTTCTTCTTCAGCCAGGAGTTCCATTTAGCCTGGAGCATGGCCGAATACAGCTGCGGCAGCTTACTGCTCGATCCATTCCAGTACTGATCCACTAAGGAATCTTCATTGGTGATCTCAACGATTGCAATGGCTGGTTCTTCGGTATACTTCGATTTGGTGTATGGATTAGTATGCATAAGCAGATCAGAAGCGTACTTTTTCTGGAGCGCGATCATTCGTGCATCGAAATAGTCCACCCCTTTATCAGCCTCGGGCAGCAGTTGAGCATCTGAGAATCCATCCCCCATATCAAACTTACGGCTGACATGAAGATTAAGATTACTGTAGATGCCATGAAGTTTGAGCTGATAGATGAAATAGTCCAGCCGATCTAGCTGATCGACGTCGAGATGCTGATGATCCGTGAACTTCGGATCGAATATGCCGTTCGGAGCGAATCCATTGTCCATATGGTGGAATCGGATAAGATTCACGCCGCATTTATGGAGGTGTGCAGCCACTTTCTCCGCATCCATTTTATCTGGGAAACATGCGCTGAAAGTCATGTTCACACCAAGGAACCGAATGCGGTTTCCTTTGTTGTCGAAGAAATGGCCGTTTCTAGCTGTAATCGAGCCATTAACACCAGCGGGAGTTGGGTTGAGAGCGCTGACATCGGTTATGGAAGCCGACGCGTCGTCCCAAGGAATAACAAAGGGAAATGTGGAATCGGCATCGCAACGAATGGCAACTAAAGATATTGCCGTAATCAAGATAACCACGAATAGATTGATGCGCTGCAGCATGTATTTGCCCTCGCCCCCCGACCCCCTCTCCCAAAAACAGGAGAGGGGGAGACAATTCTAACTCAGAAATACGAAAAAGATACAAGATAATAATATTGGCTAAATATTACACAAATTTCTTCTAGGAGTTAAGGCTTACTGAACAGTCCAGCCGCCGTCGAAATTCAATGTCGCACCAGTCATAAACGAGGATGACGATGAACAGAGAAATAGCACAGGCGGCCCAATCTCTTCAGGTTGAGCCCATCTTCCAATTGGAATTTTCGAAAGAAATGCCTGAAAAGCAACTGGGTCATTCTTCAAAGAACTATTCATCGGCGTTTCGAATGGCCCTGGGCAGAGGCAGTTCACGGTCACTCCATGTGCAGCGGATTCGAGTGCAAGTGTTCGCGTAAGACCAAGCAGTCCGGCCTTCGCGGAGGCGTAGGGAGCACGATTAGGAATTGATATGTGCGAAAGCATCGAACCCAGCATGACTATCCGGCCCCATCCTCGCTCCATCATGCCTGGCATGATCGCCTGAGAACAGAGAAATGAGCCTTTTAGGCTGATGTCGATCACCGCATCCCAGTCGTCTTCGGTAAGTTTTGCGGTAGGTTTTCGAATATTGATACCAGCGTTGTTAATCAGAATATCGATAGGGCCAAGGTCTTTCTCCACTCGTGCGAGAAGTGTCTGTACAGAGTCTCGAACGATCACGTCCGCTGAATACCCAACTACTTTTCGCCCGGTCTTAAGCGCAATATCCGTGGCTGCAGAGTGTGCCTCTTCTTCATTTCGACTGCATAGTGCCACATCTGCCCCAGCCTCGGCAAGCGCTATCGCCATTTCATAGCCAAGCCCTTTGCTGCCCCCAGTTACTAAGGCAATACGCCCGTCCAATTTAAAACTATCCATTACGGACATCTATATCTCCTGCACTATTCGACTTGCAACACTTTGTTCACTAAGGCTGTCTTATCTTCACTCGGGACGAGATGAACGACTGTTGGAAGTCCAACTATCCCAAATGTATCCACGAAAGGTTTATCGTGCGTGGCATTTGCTTCATCCAACTGAAGCTGAAGCCGCAGTACTACCATGCTGCTCGAAGCTTTTGCCACTTCCGGATCATGAAATGTTTTCTCTTCCAGCTCTTTGCAGGCAGCGCACCATGTCGCCCAAAAGTCGATCAGCACCTCTTTTTTATCGAGTTTGGCTTGAGTAAGAATCTTTTGTAACTCCGCATAGTCTTTCGGAGTCTGAAAAACAACTGTTTTCCCATTGGATATTGATGCAGTCTGAGGTGGAGTTGTTCTTTGAGCCAGAAGCATAAAACCCACTAATATTGCTGCGGCTCCCACAATACGTTTAAATAGCTGAAATTTAACTGCCGACTTGCCTGCTTTATCAAAGAAACTGAGATAGATGCCCGCCCCGATGACAAATATGGTAAGCGTGCGATGGTACGGAACAGGCCCTAGCAGGTCGCGCAGATAGTAAATCCCCATCCCAAAAAGCAGTAGACCAAAAATATGTTTAACAGCGATCATCCACTCCCCAGCACGAGGAAGCGCCTTGATCAGTCCGAATCCCATCAGCAAGTACGGCGTCGCTAAACCAATACCAAGCGTAAAAAAAGTGACCAGGCCGAGTAATACATTCTGTTTGGCGCCCACTACTTGGATAAGCGCCACTACCACAGGCCCAATACATGGAGCGGCAACCAGGCCGACCATTAACCCCATCAGCAGCGCGCCTAAATAGCCGGCACGAGATTTTGCCTGACTGGTGAGGCTTTGAGGAAGCTGCAGCTCCCAGATGGGACGTCCATCCGGGCGGTCAAAATTTGATAGTCCGAGAGCAAACATTATGATTGCAAAAATAATAAGAACCACTGGATTCTGAAGCTGTGCCCCAAATACTTTTCCGAAAAGTGCAGATATTACTCCAAGTACCGAATACATAAGAGCCATTCCAAGCGCATAAAAACAGGAGAGTGCTCCGGTCTTTGCTCCACTGGCTGCCTGCCTGCCAAAATAACCGATTGTGATAGGGATTAATGGATAGACACACGGCGTGAGATTTAAAGCGAGTCCAAGAAGATAAATAAGACCTAGTGCAACAGAAAAATTACCTGCTCCTCCTCGTGTCAGCAGATCGGAGACGACATCCGCTTTCCCTGCCTGCGAGCCACCTTTTTTTAGCCACTCTACAAATGGTTTTGGCTCCATGAACTGCGTAATTTTGGTGGCATTAAAACCAGGAACCGAGATAGCAGCGCTATTCTCGGTTCCTGTTTGTGGTGTATTAACAGACTGAACTAATATCAGGCTGCCATCGATTCTTGAGGATGCATGTTTTGAAACTGCGGGGTTCACTGTAAGAAAAACTTGCCCTTTTACACTGCCCGGCGGAAAACATGAATTAGCATTACAGCCCTGATATTTCAGAGTGTATGGCAAATTTATTTTGCCATGTTTGAGTATTTTGGATGAACTGAGGGCTACTTTGATCTGTATGTTTCCCTCATAAACTGGGAGCGAATCACTCCCGATTTTTGCAGTGACTGGTTTCGGGTAGGCTATACTCGTCACCTTAAGCCCGCTGACCGCTCCAATGGTTACAACAGTAGGAATAAAACCCTCTTTCGGCTTATTGGCCTGTATGTGATAAGGAGCATCTATGGACACGGAGATGACCACAGAAAACGACTTTCCAGGAACGACAGGTCCAGATGCAGATGCTGAGGCTGACAGAATTTTCTTTGACGCAAACTGAGCACCTGCAAACTGCGGGCAGATTGCTACAGCAGCCATCATCACTGTAAAAACGCTTGCGATCCGGTTAAATCTCATTGGCACCATACCTCCTTAACTTACTAATTCGCATTCAATACTCAAATCTAAATACATATGAGTGTTCTTTCAGAAAAGCTCAAAATCCTGCCGTCTCAGATATTCATACGCTTAAAGAGAGCAAGATGATCTCAAATTGATGATAAACCTTATCGCATCCGCGTAAAGGGTCAGAAGGGTAGTTTCACTGGTAGGAAGAAATTATTAACTTATGTATCTTGATATATTTTAGGAGAACTGTTATGACAATGGAAGAGAAGAACAATTCATTCATGGAGATCAGGGAACTGTTCGTAGCTACTCACCAGGCGCGGGAAACGGCTTTGAAGAGCTGTCGGGAAGTTATTCAGCTCTCCTCAAAATCTATTCGTGCATTGCATCGCGAGGAGATCGGGAAGGCACGCCTACTCATCGACGAAGCCAGAGAACGAGTCCGAATGACTTCTGAGAGTCTTCAAGGTAATCCTGAAGTCTTATACGCGGGATATATCCACGATGCACAGAAGGAGTATGTGGAAGCCGAAGTGATGTATTCGATCATAACGCAGACGGATTTGCCGATATTTAAGCAGCTGGAAGTTCATCCATCCGCCTACTTGAATGGGATTGCAGAAGCGGCAAGCGAGACCCGCCGATATGTTCTTGATCTCCTTAAGGCTGACAACTACGCCATGGCCGACCCCTCACTAAAAATAATGGACTATATATACGATGAATTAATCACTTTCGATTTCCCGGATGCCATTACAGGTGGACTCCGCAGAACCACGGATGCCTTGCGCGCCGTACTTGAACGTACTCGTGCAGATCTGACACTCACGACTGCGCAGCGCCGACTTGAAATCGCGTTGGATAGCTCGGATTTTCGAGCTAATCATCCTGGTGAACAGATTATTTAATGCTTTGAAAAAATAAATAAATTATTTCACTAAATCCGGGAACACCTTTTACAAATAGGTCGTCGAACAGATGTGTGATCTCCTTTCTGTAATTTAATGGCAACCCGCTGCTAGTGCATATCACTGATATGCAGATTAGCAGCGGTTTTTTTTGCCTGTTTATTGCCTTCTCCTTGCCTCTTCCCTTCTCTCCACCGTATAATAGACTATAGCTTATCATAATTTCCAAATGCTGAACCTTAGTTTGGCCTGGAAGGTGGAAAGGAGAGGCATCTGTACAGTGATGTGCAGGTTTCGCCGCATTAAGTGAGCCCTATCGAACCATTACAAGATAATCAGGATTTGAATTCCGAACTGACAGAAAAGCATTCGAACTTTCAAACTCATCCGTTGTTAAGTGTTATAATGCCTGTTTTTAATGAGCGAGTTTCTCTTTGTGCACTTCTGGGACGCATTCGAGCCGTACCTATCGACAAAGAGATCCTTCTCGTGGATGACTGTTCTACTGACGGCACACGTGAGCTGCTGCAAAACGAGATCGACGGTCAATACGCGGACATTCATGTTTTTTATCATCCTGAAAACCGAGGCAAAGGCGCGGCAATTCGCACGGCAATTCCACATGCGATTGGTGATTTCTGTATCGTTCAGGATGGCGATTTAGAGTATCACCCAGAAGATTACATCACAATATTAGATGCATTTGAGAATGAGAAAGCAGATGTAGTCTACGGATCGCGATTTATGAAAACCTGGCCTGCAATGAAACTGCCAAACAAGATTGTAAATAAACTGCTAGCATGGATGGTTCGAATACTATATGGCAATCCTATGACGGATGAGGCTACCTGCTACAAAGCCTTTCGGACATCAGTCCTTCAAGGTATTCCGCTAACCTGTAATAGATTCGATTTCTGCCCGGAAGTAACAGCAAAAGTTATCCGACGAGGACATCGCATAACTGAAGTTCCTATTCGTTACGAAGCGCGAAGTATGGCGGAAGGCAAGAAAATTCGATGGACGGATGGAGTTGCCGCGATATGGGCGCTCATAAAATTTCGCTTCGTAAAATTTTAAACCCGACTGATTTTACTTTTTTGCGACATGGGTTTCAGGGGTCAATCGATATTTAAATTTTTCATAGCGGGACTTATCGTCGTAAATCAGGATTAGGTTGGTTAGCTTTCTCTGAGGATGCATGTAAGTTTTTGCATTGTCATAAAACCCCAGTGAGCTGCCCGCATCGAGATTTATCGCATCTGTACATCCGAGTTTTTTCATGGCTTTCGCAAGCCGACCAAGCTGAACCGGCTGCCGCGTGGCTACAAACAGAAGTTTATTATTTGCTGTCAGACCTACTGCCAAACGGATAGCTGTTCCCAGAAGATGTGAATCGTGAAATCCTTCTGAAGCCGGATGTATACTGGCATCGCCATCATGCACCAGTCGAGGTCCGGCACAAACAACAAAATCGTAGGCGCTCCAGTCCACCCGTTGATAGCGATGACCAGGCTGAATAAAATCGCACTGATTATCATCCGTGAGACAGAAACCTGTTCCTACACCGCCACGATGCTGTAAATGGCCATCTACTACAAGGTCTCCCACGGGTATCAAGGAGTGTGGACAGAAGAAGGTTCCCGTGAAAGCAGCCGTTGGATGCGTGCGATGAATCATGGATTCAAATGATTCGGAGTGGCCGTTTCCACCTTGCGCCATCATGCCTGTGACTTTAACATCGGGATCCTGCAAATCTACTTTTAATATAAGCAGAGGGATTCCACATGCTGTAGTACGCGTAATACCCGTATTTTTCGCAAGAGCATGTCGCGAACTGCTCAGCAAAAGTGCTAAGAGTAGTATACGAAATGTACATATCTTTTTAGGGAGCAGCCCGGCGCTGCTGACTGATGGTGCTGTCATTGAGAACGCCCCCTTAAATACAAGGTAAACTATTTCACAGTACTTAAATTTAACAAAAATGAAAATCATTTGCCAGTAGTTCATTCTAGGTTTTATACATTGATAATTATAGAGCACGGCGATAAAAGCTTCATCTGCAATTTTACCGGAATATAGCTCAGATTGCATTTACATCAAATTGAGAGGTTTCATTTACTGTATGGAGATATTTCGTGAGTTCACTTTCGAGGCAGCGCATCGTCTTCCCAATGTTCCGGCTGGGCATAAGTGTGCTCGACTTCATGGGCACTCTTTTCGAGTTGAACTCCACGTAAAAGGGAAAGTACATGAATCAACTGGATGGGTGATGGATTTTGCTGAACTGAAGTCCGCATTCGAATCAATTTATCGACAGCTCGATCACTTCTACCTCAATGATATTCCGGGTCTTGAAAATCCTACGAGCGAAAATATCGCTCGCTGGATATGGCAGAAACTTCAGCCGAAACTCCCCGAACTATCAAGAATTGTCATTCGGGAAACTTGTACTTCTGGTTGTGTATACGAGGGGGATTAGTCAGTTGTTTCAGACTGTCTGCTCGTTTTTCCTGGCGGGTTTCAGCAAAAAGAGAGCTGCATCTTCCGCATTTATATTAACCGCAATCTGAGTGAGCCCCGAAGCCACTCGCTCTCCTGTATTACCATCTACAACGTCCGAAGAGCCAGGAAGTGACAGTGTGGCCGCGATTTGATTTCGAGCACGACAAGCGAGAACAGCGCTATCCGCAGATATCTCCAGCTTTTCGGCTTCGTTCTCGACAGTTAGATGACTTCCAGCATCGCGAAGAATATTCTGTAGTATGCGAGCCGGCACTGGCAGTGTACCCAGTACAATGCTTGTCCACTCCTTGTGCCGAATAACCGAACTGACAGTTTTGTTGTTAGTATTCGCGGCCAAGCGAGTACAGCTCTTATCAGAAATAGTCAGTATAGGCGATATCTGTCTCTCCGAACCAAACTTACTGCCCATATGCATGCCGCGGGTGATGGCATCTTTGGTATCCGCAGTGCGGGTATTCAGGCTGATCGGGCCGGTCTCTAACCGAAGTTTTTGGCCACACACTTGTTTTCCCAGGTCACCAGTAATGCTGTCTTCCCCTACTACTCCGGCACCCCAGAACCATATACCCACTTTACCACTGCGTTTAATGCGGGCATCCACCTGTCTGCGTTCGGCTTCGGAGAGATAGAGACTGTTCAAAAAGAAGTGAACACTATATTCGGGAAATTTGGAATGAAACAGATCGCTCATAATATGGACTTCGATAGGCGCGCCTAAACTATGCAGCGCTCTCAACTGATCCTCAAAAAGCGATGCAAGGAGTTTGTAAGCAATCTCTTCATCGCCTCCGACATACTGCGCCCACGTCGGGTCGAGTATCAGAGCTGTTTCGGTGGTGCGCTTTCGGGGCGGAATTCCAGGTCGGAGCAGCCGTTGATGGGAAGCGATTATAGCAGGAAGATCGTTGGTCTCCGCTGGAAGCAGCAGACCATTTTGATCAGCCAGCGCTAAGGCAGAGATAGTACTGGCATCTTCACCAGAACGAACTGA
>JANXSG010000258.1 GCA_025352825.1 Chthonomonadaceae bacterium
AGCTAATACTTGTGTTCCCTCCTCTGCTCCAAAATGTCCTGCCGCAGTTCCGACCAGATTGATCGTTCCTTCAAGGCGGTTGCGGTCGATAATCATCTCAATCAGATCACCATCCAGCACTTTGCCTATCGGGCCGCCCGCAAGCGCTTCCGGGCCGATATGCCCTACACAGGCTCCCGTGGAAACTCCGGAGAATCGAGCGTCAGTGAGCACTGCTACCTGCTTACCCCACGGGATAAATTTGAGCGCCGAAGTGATCTGGTAGATCTCCTCCATCCCTGCTCCGAGCGGGCCGCGGCAGATAAGCACTAACACATCACCCGGCTCGACAGCGTTTTTGGAATCTGGTTTACCTGCAGCTTTTATTGCTGCGATTGCCGCTCGCTCTGTAGTGAACACTTTTGCTTTGCCAAGTTTGCGATAGATGCCGTCTGCATCTACCACCGAACTATCTATCGCTGTGCTCTTAATGACGGATCCTTCGGGGGCGAGATTACCGGTTGGAAAAGTTACTGTACTCGTCATGCCGCGAGATTTCGCTCGGGCAGGCGAGAGAATCACATCATGCGGATCGACATCATCTGCTTCCTGCAGGCGTTGGCGCAGTTTCGTTCTGCGTTCGGACTTCTCCCACTCCTCCAGTGATTCGCCCAGCGATTTTCCTGCCACAGTCAAACAGTCGAGATGAAGCAGACCAAGCTGTCGGAGGTGAAGCATCACTTCCGGCACTCCCCCTGCCAGAAATACTCGCACCGTTGGATGATCAGTCGGGCCGTTTGGAAGTACATCAACAAGACGAGGCGTATTTTGATTGATCCTATGCCATTCATCTACCGATGGGCGACTGAGGCCGGCGTGGTAGGCAATCGCTGGAATATGAAGAAGCAGGTTGGTGGAGCCGCCGAAGGCGGCGTGCACCGTCATCGCATTCTGAATGGACTTCTGAGTAATTATATTCTTGGTGGAAAACCCCCGCATCTCCAGTTCCATCAGTGCAGAAGCAGATTGACGCGCCATCTCCAGCCAGATAGTCTGTCCGGAAGGAGCCAACGCGGTGTGCGGCAGCGATAATCCCAGCGCCTCGCCAACCACCTGAGCTGTAGCCGCGGTGCCAAAGAACTGACAGCCGCCGCCAGGAGTGGCGCATGCCCTACAGCCCATCTCCGCCGCTTCCTTAAGAGTGATCTGACCGTGAGAAAATCGTGCGCCAATGCTCTGAACCTTGCCGGCATCCTCGCCATGTTCGGGAGGAAGAGTGACCCCGCCCGGAACTAGAATGGTGGGCAGATCGTGCATGGCGACAAGCGCCATCATCATTGCGGGCAGTCCCTTATCGCAGGTCGCGACTCCTAGCACCCCCCGGCGAGTAGGAAGAGATCGAATGAGTCTGCGGAAAACGATAGCGGCGTCGTTGCGATACGGCAGACTGTCCATCATACCAGTCGTACCCTGAGATCTACCATCGCAGGGATCGGAACACATCGCGGCGAACGGAACGCATCCCTGCGATTTGAACTCCTCTGCAGCTGCCTCCATGAGCAGCCCGACCTCCCAATGGCCTGTGTGATAACCTAACGCGAGAGGTGAACCATCGGCACGCCGGATACCTCCCTGAGTACTAAGCATCAGGAACTCTTTTCGCCCCAGTTCACGCGGGTTCCATCCCATTCCCGCGTCCTGTGAGAGTCCAAATATATCTCCGCTCGGGCGATCGCGGAGCATCTCTTCTGTGAGTGGCAGTTCCCCGGCGGGGCCGTGCGCTTTTGTTGCCACATCGTAGATATCTACCGGTTCGCTCATTGGGGATTGCTCCTTCTTATGAGACCGATTTTCTCAATGGGAATGCGTTTAAAACCTGTTTTCCACACTGCTGCATCTGGGCGAATCCGGAAATCCTGTTTGGGAAAATCTTCAAACAGTCGGCTTGCATCGCTATCAGTCAGCACCGAGTTATCGTTAATCTCAACAATTGAATCCGTGAGTTTATCGTACATATCCATCCACCGCCCGCCGACTGCAATGTTCCGGAGAATGCGATTTCCTTTGGCCTGCGCCGGGTCGTCGTCCATAATTTTAGCTAAGATGGGATAGTGTGTGATGTACGGGGGCTGCGTATAGTTCACCGCTTTAAGACCGTCCATAAGCGAGGGGTCCTTCCCGTTGAACCAGAAGGATGCCCATCCTTTACCGCGTGCATCGACATGAACTGCAGGCAGGTTACCGATAAATAGGTTGTTCTCCACCGTGTTATCGCGCCCGCCGCCAATCATCACGCCACGGCCGCCTTTGTAGAATACATTTCCGTAGATGGTTGTGCCGCAGAAGCAGTCGTCGAGGTAGACAGCGTTCACATCCTGGTGTCTGCCGATATGATGGAAGTAGTTGTAGCGAATAACATTTCCTCTCTGTGTGAGGTCTCGCCCCATGTAGAATGCACCGGAATCGCTGGTCTCCAGGCAGACATCGTGAATCTCGTTATACTCGACCAGATTGTCGTTGCCGCCGCCTTGAATGGCACAGTGGGGTGCGTTCTCGATGAGGCAGTGTGCGATGATGTTCCCCACTCCGTTCAGCGCAACGCCTGGATTATACGTGCGCGACCACCGACTAAAATGGTGAATATGGCAGTTCCGAACATAGTCTTTGCCAGGAGTAAGCGTCTTGCGGTCACCAGAGTTCAGTGATATCCCCGCATCTCCCACAAGAGAGATTTCCGAACCTATAATCCCGTTCTCACGTCCCGAAATTACAACCCCGTTATTACCCATATTCTTTATTCTACAGCTAGAAATCAGGTTCTTCTTACCGCCCAACACTTCTACGCCATCGCCGCGGCCGAAAGCGAAATCGATCCCCTGGAGAGTGACGTATGAGGTGTTATCCAATACTACGAGTGGTTTATCGAGAAAGGATACGAAGGCACGATGCGTCGAATCGATTGTCTCCGGCGGCCAGAAATATAGGATGCCTGTTCCCCTGTCCAGGTAGTATTCGCCCGGTTGATCGAGTTCTTCGAGGAGATTGAGCGCATACCATCGTTTGCCTGCAGTATAACCGTAGATTCCGTGTGGCGGGGTTGTGGAAATCTCATGTGCGTCAGTGTCTATTTTGGAGATATGCTCGTAGGTATCAGCCCAGTCCCAGGTCCAGTACCCGTGAATCCAGATATCATCCGCTTTAGCCCATCGATAAGGCCTGTCTCCCGAATAGGTAAACTTTCCCCCGTTTAGACCAGCAGTAACGGCATCTATCTTTGCCCACTCGTCGCCGTTTGGCCATCGGGCGAGTGTCATCGGGCGATTGTCGAAAAATAGTTCCAAATGAGAAGGATGTGTCGGCTGCCCAAATCCACGCCTTGTCAGCATCCCATAATCGGATAATCCTTTTGCTTTCAAATCACATTGCAGCACATGTCTTCTTGCGGATTCATCTATTCGATTCAATATCGCCGGATCGATGACCGGTTTCCAATCCGTCACCTCACATCCACCCATGAGAACCACTTTCTCTTTCTTGTAGTTACGGTAGACAACTGGCGCATCGGAAGAACCGGAATCCTGAGCAGTCAGAGTGAATGATCTCGACAGTGGATACTCTCCCTGCCGCAGATTGATAGTGACTCCTTCTGATGGATTTTCACTTTTCAACATGCGAACTCTATCTCTTGCAGCTTCGAGAGAATGCAGAGGTCGTTCTTTCGTCCCGGGATTATGATCATCTCCACTAGGCGCGATGAAAATATCCGAAGCAGATGCAAGATGAATCAGGGACAGAAACAAAGTGATACATAAGATTGAAATTCTCAATGGATGGATCCTAATGATGCTCGGTGCACTTGATTGCGACTGTCTGGTCATTCGTCAATTGTGTACTGAGCTCCTGCTTTTCACTTCCAAAAATTCACGATGCACACATGTCTGAATTAGCGTCAACAATCCCTCACCTCCCGGCTCCTCTCCCGAAGCTTCGGGAGAGTGGGCCGGGGGGTGAGGGTTTGTGTTCGTATTACTTCCATTTTGAACATGATGCTACCTCTAAGGAATGAAGTATGTCGGCAATTTCCTTCAGTGCGAAAAATTTTTAAAATTATTTTTTATTCTCTGAATCTGTTCGGAGTAGGTTCGGAGTCGCCTGCTATCATGTCCTCAGTTAACCGCGCAGTCCGAACAAAAACTCCAAAATGAAGCAAGCAAAAAATCCAGGACTTGCCGGAAACATATCAACCAAACGACACTTTTGTAAATGAAGGGACAAAGACAATGAAGACTCTGCTCAACACTAACTGCCTGGACAACACATCGCTGAATACAGCGAACCATGACTCACTTTCGAATCTAACTGTTTGCCATTTAACCAAGGAGATCAAAATCATGAAAATCATCAAACTGTTTGTTATCGCTCTCGTCGCACTGTTTCTCGCCAACACTTTGCAGACTGCCAAAGCTCAGTCAGTAGAAATCGAATCCATCACTAACAGCGTCGCCATTCTGAACTGGATCACTCCTGATCCTAGCGCCCATCCGGGAGCCGTGCATGTGTACATCAAGAACAACGGCCGCTCCAACGCTACTAAATTTAAAGTCAAACTGGTTCTCTGGGAATATGCGGATGGCCGAATCGGCCTACCCCACACCTACAGCAAAACCGTAACTCTGCTCAAGCCGAACTACACCACCTGGGTATCGCTCTCAGGCTTCCGATGGCCAAATGGCAACGAGTACGATGGCTACATCCAGGTAGGAACGAACTACCAGAATATCCGTTTCTAAGGAATTTTTGAGATCGCACAACAATATCTGCTGGTGCAGAATATTTACAAGCTAACGGAGAGCAGCGGTCGCCGACTTATAATCGGCGACCGCTGCTCTCTGTGTTCACCAATCGTCTGATTCCAGAAGATACTGCAGATACATTTCGCGGTTCGCCAAGAAATTACTGGTCACTTTAAAATGTTCGGTATCTTCATATTCAATAGTTGTAATACCCTCTGAAGTGAGATTATAGATGATCGAATCTGGGTAAGCCATAAGTATGGGTGAGTGCGTAGCTATCAGAAACTGGGAGTGGAGCTGAGTAACATGATCGTGGATTAGCCGGAGAAATGAGAGCTGACGCGTGGGAGAAAGCGCAGATTCGGGTTCGTCGAGGATGTAGAAACCATTCCCACGAAACCGATGTTTAGCCAACGCCAAAAATGACTCACCGTGCGACTGATCGTGCAAAGATTTCCCGCCGTACGAACTAAGTAATCCTACCTCTTCATTATTCATATCTTCAATATTACTTGCAACGTTATACAAGCTCTCTGCACGCATGAAAAAACCATCCGTTTCACGCCGTACTCTGCGACCTAACTGTATAGCCTCATGAAGTGTTGAATCGGTTCTACGCGATGCGAACATGAAGTTCTTGCTGCCGCCTTCTGCATTGAAACCCGCCGCGACCACAATCGCCTCGATCAGTGTGGACTTTCCACTGCCATTCTCCCCCACAAGATAGGTGACTTTTGGATGCAGTTTAAGAAGGGTAAGTTCGCGGACGGCAGGAATGGAGTATGGGTAGACTTGAAAACTCTCTACTCTGCTCCGCACAAGCCCGACGCTTCGAATGAAGCCGCATTCGTCGATGGAGTGCTTCTTGCTTTTTGATTGCGTAGTTTTCAATCGAGTAACTTAGCCCTTGCAGAATTTGTCTGAACCTGGATGAAACGGATTAAATGATTGACAGGATTCCATCACACAATATAGATTTAGATAACACCATCGGTTTTGCTCTCCCTCTCCCTTGCGAGCTATCGAGCAATCTGGGAGAGGGGGTCGGGGGGTGAGGTTAAGTTCAGACAATATCAACGCTGAATCAGGAAACATAGCTCGTTATCAAACTCGAACTGAGAAACTTCCCAGGGCTGGCCTTCGATGATTTCATGAAAGCGTTCTGCGTAGTTCTGAGCCATTCCTTTACGCCGTCCTCCCAGTGAGCGCGTGGGATAAGAAACAAGGATTCGTGGGGCACGAAGTTTCTGCAGAAACGGTAGCGCAAGAGATCGATCCTCCTGATCCAGCAGAGACAGGAACTTCAGAATGAGCACGATATCCACTTCAACATCTGGAATATTCTGTACTACATCGATACTTTCCGCAACACAGTTTACTCCCAGCGTAGGCAGTGTGTTTCCCAGAAACTGCATCATCTCACTATCGATATCGCATGCATAGTAGTCAGCTCCTGGCTCCAACGGCATCCACGGAGCAGTGAGAGGGTTCAATCCACACGCGATATCCAGCACCGAAGAGACTGGCCCTAGAGTACCGAAACACTTCTCAGTGAAACTTTCAAGAATTGGGAGCCGCTCGCGCGTCGAAGAGTGGCAGCGCATCCATTTTTTGCAGAGATCACCATGATCTACGCCGGGCGCTGTGAACTCTTCTGCAGCTTTGCGAAAGTTTATTTTGCCTTCCGAATAGGCTCCAACCATCTGATGTAAGGAATTACGGGCTGTCTGTTCAGCCGCCTTGCGATCTTTTCGATGGCTCCACTCACGCTCCACTACTCGGCAAACCAGGTCGGCAGAAACCGCACGATATTTCGCGCTGTTCAGAATGGAGTCGATGATCAATTCAACATCCGTCACGCCTTTTCCGCCTTCAAGACTCTGCTCATTGTTTCCATCAGCATTGTCATGAAGCGTAAGTTGTGGAGCGTCGCCAGCCTGTAGAAGAGGGTCTCTCCGCACTTATGCAGGTGGCGGAGATAGCCTACACTATATCGCGTACAGGTGAGGCAGTCGCAGTATGGCGAAATTGGGCCGTCTGTTTTGATATTCTTTTCGTCATCGATATAGAGGGTATCGTGCCATTTCGAACTAGGATCGCAATTCGTTACTGCAGGATCTTCCGACCACATATAGAGCCGGCCGGTGCGGGCATCACGGGTGGGAAGAGCGCAGTCGAACATTGCATAGCCCATCCGAGCGCAGGATGCAATGCTATCCCGATGGCCAACACCCAACGCATGCATCGGATATTCTCGCGGGATATAATCCCGGCAAGCCTGCAGCATCTCTGTAAGCAGTTTGTACTTATTGTCCAGTGGCCATCCGCCGTAACCGAATCCATCGAACCCAATTTGCAGCAGTTCATCCGCGCAGCGCTTGCGCAGTTCGAAGCTCCCGCCGCCCTGAATCACTCCGAAAAGAAGTGGGCGTATTCGCTCCGATTTCCGATCTTTGATCGATCTGTCAAACTCTGTTTTGCAGCGTTTCGCCCATTTTATAGTTCGAGCGACCGACTCTTCCTGCTCCTCTGGCGAAGAGTCGACATGGGTGCAGTCATCGAGGCACACAAGGATATCCGCTCCGTAGGCGAGCTGAAGCTGAATACTCTTTTCCGGAGTGAGCTGATACTCTCGCCCAGACCCTTCCGGCTTGAAACGAAGTCCAGAATCGGATATACTACCGGATTTTGGATTGGACCGTATGAGTGAATATGCTTGAAAACCGCCTGAATCGGAGAGAATAGGCCTATTCCACCCAGACATCTTATGCAGCCCGCCCAGCGCCTGGAGAGTATGCGATCCTGGTTTTTGCATCAAGTGAAATACATTCATCACTACTGCCTGAACTTGTGAATTTTCTAGATCGACGGAATCGAGACTGCGAACCACACCGAGTGTCGCATCCGGAAGGAAGACGGGCAGTGGGATATCGCCATGGGCTGTCGTAAGGAACTCACGCATCTTCGCCCTCTTCAATCTCGTCTGCTTCGTCTTCAGCCAGCGCGGAACCTTTGCTCACGCCTGCGATCGCGATTATAAATTCACCCTTTAAATTCGTTTTTGCAGCGTACTCTATCAAAGAACTGATCGTTCCGCGTGTGACTGCCTCGAATTTTTTGGTGAGATCATTTGCCAATACGCAGTCTCTGTCGCCGTAGACTTCGAGGGCATCTTTGAGGGAAGCAGCTACACGATATGGACTCTCGTAGAACAGAAGTGTGTGCGGGGAGAGGCGGTCAATATTGAAGAATCGCTTGCGCGGCCCGGACTTTTTAGGTGGAAAACCACGAAAGGTGAAACTGTGTACTGCCAGCCCGGATAACACCAGTGCCATAATCACTGCTGTCGGTCCGGGAATAAGTGTGAACTCTAGTCCCGCCTCGATAACGGCACGCACTAATCTATATCCTGGATCCGATATTCCCGGTGTACCTGCATTGGTAACTAAAGCCACCGATTTTCCCTCATTGAGCATTTCGATAATTCGAGCAGAAGCTTTCTGCTCATTGTGCTCGTGATACGATATCTGCGGTTTTTTAATCCCAAAATGGTGCAGCAGCAGTCCAGTTTTACGTGTGTCTTCGCTCGCTACAATATCGACTTCTTTGAGAGTTTCCAGTGCGCGAAGGGTGATATCCTGCAGGTGGCCAATCGGGGTAGCAACAAGAAAGAGCATATCGGGGCTTCGATCCTCTCGATGGGTAAAATCTATTAAGATGACGAAAAACTATGCTCTGTTTTCTAATCATCAGCTGGACGCAGATACTCCATCCAACTTTGAATCCGGCCAATTGGGCCAAAACCAACTGACTTGTAAACTTCGTGGGCATCCTTTGTACGCAAAGCCCACTGTGGTACATCTTTAAGGGAGGGATGTTTCAAAGCGAACTGAACCAATGCTCTCCCAATCCCTTTGCCGCGATGATTCACGTCGACATAAACATCGAGAATATAGGCAAATCGGAGCGTATCGGAAACCACGCGTAGATATCCGGTCTGTTCATCTCCCAGATAAGCGCCTACGACCAAAAACGAGTTCGATGCAGATCGCAGTACTTTTTCCATAGTGATTCCCGGGCTCCAGTAGCTCGCTGTCAGCCAGGAGTGTACACGCGTGAAGTCGATCCGTGCATCATCGTCATCGATTTCATATGAGTTATGGAGATGATCTACCAAGTCAGCGCTTTCAAATTTATACTATTTCCTGCTTAATTTGAGATGCAATCTCATTTTAATTATAGCACAGGCTGAATAGATTGCTGAGGATTACGAGTTGCTTAACCTTGGATTCGAATTACTATCGTGTCATCGTATCTGTTTATTCGTAGCCCCGAAACACAAAGTAGGTTATAATACTGGAAGGTTATTTTGGATATTACTCAGCCAATGAAACATTTAACAATAGCCTCGCGACGAATATGAGTGTGATTTTCGAAAACCGTTTAAAGGGATTGAAGGAGCGAGAGATGCGTATATTAACTGATGAGCAGATTCATTTTTACGAACAGAATGGGTATGTTCTGACGTCTGGGCTGATTGAGGATAGTGTCATTCAGAGTGGTGAAAAGGCAATGTGGCGACTGATGGGAGCAGATCCTACTGATAAATCTTCCTGGACTGCTGCCACCCTGGCAAAGGGCTTTTCCGATCCCGACATTTCCGCCTGTTTTACTGCGAAAGTACGAGCCGCCGCTGCACAGCTTGCCCAGGAAGCAATCAGCAATTTTCCACAGCCAGAAGGCTCCTTTGTGATCAATGTATTCCCTCAGGCGGGAGAGTGGAAACCCCAGGGAATGCACATCGACCATGCGATTCGTAGTGACGACTACTCCGTTTTCCCGCGTCCGCTTCGTGTAGCATCTATTACCTATTTGAATGACGTAAATATCCATAGCGGGGGAACTATGGTGTGCCCTGGGTCGCACAAAAAAATAGAAGCGCTGGCGAAAAGTGACCCTGCACGCTACGAAAAGATGTGGCAGCTAAACGAGGAGCTCAACTCAATCGGTCTTGGCGAGCCTCTGGAACTGCTTGGAAATCAAGGCGATGTGCTCTTCTACCACTATCTTACCGCCCACTCAGGAAGTATGAACGTAGGAAACTATCCCAGACTTGCCCTTGTTCACAAGTGGTGATTATATGAGAACTACTTTCCCAGAGCTCCAATCAACGCATTCGTTCGGCGTAGTTTTCGTAGGCAATGCTATTGAGGCCGGTAACTCGCTCCATATCCAGAATTATATAATCCAGCGAATCCTCAATCGATAGAATATCACGCATCACAACTTCTGCTGTCCCAAAAACCAGCTCCCCCTGCAGCTCATAAATGCGAATTCTCTTCGAGGGAAGCGATAGATGCTCGATCTCTTCAGCAGTGCGCTGGCGGTTCGAAGAGACTTCTCTCCCGCTATAGGAGCGGTGTACTACGGCTCTGGTGGAGTGTGGGACATTGAACATGTGCAGGCCAAAGTACTTCGAGAGCTCCTTACACACTTCTATACCACGCACACTGTTGCCTCTCGCATCGAGAAGTGGAGAGTAGACTCCAATACCAAGATAGCCAGGAAGTACTGCCAGAATACCGCCAGACACCCCACTTTTTGAAGGAAGCCCCACACTGTATGTCCACTCTCCGGCATAGTCGTAGATCCCGCACGAGCCCATCACGCTCTGCACACTCGCCACGTGCTCCTCGTCGAGAGCGCGTATCCCTGTCAGTGGGTTATTGCCTCCAGCGGCAAGGGTAGCCGCCATTACTGCAAGATCCCTGCAGTCTATCAGCACCGAACATTGGCGGAAATAGAGGTCGACCATGGCAACGGGATCGTCTTCAAGAATGCCGAAATTCCGAAGCATGAAAGCGATCGCATGATTACGGAAGCCAGTATCTCTTTCGGAGATATAAACGGCTTCATCGATAGTGAGGGGGCACCCAGCATACTTCGAGTATGCTGCCATCATATAGACGAGTTTTGCTGCCGGTGTATCTCCGAGCATCAGAGCAGTAGAAGCGATTGCGCCAGCATTAATCATCGGGTTGGCAGGTCGACCGGTTTTGGGATCGAGGCTTACAGCGTTGAATGCATCCCCAGAGAGTTCCACACCTACCTTCTGACAGACGTTGGCGTACCCATGGTCTGCCAGTGCGGTAGCGTAGGAGAAAGGCTTTGAAATTGATTGAATAGTGAAAGGTTTGAGTGTATCGCCCGCTTCGTATAGCTGGCCATCGATGGTCGCAAGACAGATACCGAAATGACTCTTGTCTGCCCGTGCCAGTTCAGGAATATAGGTGGCGACCTCGCCTTCCAGCTGATCTGCAATTTTTGAATGAAGTCTTTCGAGATACTCTAGTACTGGGGAAATCATCTTGCTGTCGCCTTCCATGAGGTAGTCTCTTCGCGCGACGATGCAAGAAGGCAGATAAGCAGGAAGTACTCAACGATGAGGATGATAACAGTCTATTCAAGGGGAGGGGATGTTAAGTTGCGTGTACTGAGAATACACGACTACCGCCCCAACATTGGGGCACATATCTATTTTATCTGCGTGATTATAGGCTATTTAGAGCCCTTTGTCAAGCGCTTCTTGAAATCTCGAACTATTAATCATGAACAGCGTATATACAGTAAACATTGAGTTTTTTTAATTTCTCGCGTAGAGCACGCAAAGGTGCAGAGAAGAAATGAAGACTACCGACTGATAGGAGCCTACGATGATCTTTGCATGGTTAACCGAACACCGACGAAAGTCGATTCTTGCTGAACCGTTTCCTCAATTGTGGTCTGAGATTCTTGGTCGGAACACCCCTTTCTACACATACCTTGATCCGGAAGAACAGTCTCGGCTGCGAGATTTGATACAGATATTTATTGCTGAGAAAAACTGGGAGGGCTGCGGAGGGCTAACGCTTACCGATGAGATAAAGGTAGCCATTTCCGCTCAGGCGTGTCTGCTGGTCATGAATCTTGATCGAGAGATATATCCAAATGTCGAATCCATTCTGGTCTATCCGGCAGGATTCATCGCCAAACAGAAGTCGATGAATCCAGATGGGACTATGGAAGAAGCCCCGCACGGCTTGCTGGGCGAGGCGTGGTTGAGCGGCCCAATAATCATCTCCTGGGCAGACGCTAACGACGGAGCATTGAACCAGACCGACGGACATAACGTAGTCTATCATGAATTCGCACATAAACTGGACATGCGTGATGGGAGTGCGGATGGAGTGCCTCGACTTGCAGATGACGCACAGTACGATACATGGGCACAGGTGATGTCCGTGGAGTATACCGACCTTGTTAAGAAAGCGGAACATAGCAAGAAGTCGCGTCTCGATCACTATGGCGCGGTCAATTCAGCCGAGTTTTTCGCGGTAGCAACCGAATGCTTCTTCGAGAAATCTGTGTGCATGCGCGAAACTCATCCCGATCTCTACAAGGTTCTCAGTGGATTCTATCACCAGGATCCAGCAGAACGTGCTGTGAACTGATTAATCAATTGATAACAATGTGATTTTCAATGAAGCCTGCCGAAACCACAACACTTATCCGTGTTGACATTTAGATCCCTCTCCCAAAGAGTACTAATAGAACGGAGAGAGGGATACGAAATGCTTACAACTCAAGATATTGCAGTAGTTAGAATCTTCCACTCTCAATTACTAAACCGTTTGATGATGTAATTGTGATGAGATCACCGGCCGTAATCACAGGAACCACATCGCCATTTTTCGTGCGGAGCATTAGTTCACCTTCGCCATCTTCCAGTGTAATCACCCCCACCACAGTAGTGTTGACCATGACCGTTAGCACGTTCGAATCAGCTAAATTCACATTTTCTGCTTCTACTTTAAACTGCATCTGGTTGTTACGCGAACGAAACTCGGCATGACCTTCTGGAGTGATCCCATCTATTGCATCACCGGAGAGAACGGCACACATGCGAATTTCTTTTTTATTGTTGCCGCCCCGATGATCGCTGCCATTTCTGCTGCCATGATCTGCACGGACAGGTGCAAAAGCAGTGCCGATCAGGCACCCCCCTGCAAGCAATAACAGTACAGTTTTCGTTTGTTTCATCACATTTCTCCTTGTAGATTCGATCCACACCTTCCCTCAATTTTTATTGTAAGGTCAAATACTGTGTCGAAAAATGATGCAGGATAGTTGGGTATAAAACAAAAGTAAATCCAATTTCATTCCTGCTGTGAACTTGTACTTTTCAAACAATCATCAATTAACTCTACTGAACAATAAATTTATGCAGGATCCTATTAACAAAGGAAACTAGGAATGGAAAAAAGAAAGATTACTGGCAAGGCGTTTAAAATCTGTGTGTGCTTTACAATCCCATTGATTTAGAGGTTTCATTGAAATATATCATTAATTCGGGTGTACATCGAAGAATTAGCTGCCCGGTGCATATTGAAAATAGCGATGGTTCACTTCCTTTGAGCCTGGCAGCCGATGGAAAACAGGTGCCGGTGCAGCAGGATGGCAATACGTTAGTATTCATTCCGTTGCCATTGGAAACAGGAGAAACCGCCGTATACTCTCCGAGCACCGTTGCAGTGTCTGAAGGCGTACATCTTGAAGATAATGGCGACCGAATTTCAGTAACAATGGACGGTGATGAATTTACCAACTACTGGTACAAGGATGTGCCTGCGCGACCCTATTTCTGGCCGGTATATGCTCCAGGTGGAGTACCGGTGACGCGGGCATTTCCCATGCAGGAAATTGAGAATGAAACCCAGGATCATCCTCACCAGCGATCACTCTATTTCGCGTATGGCGATGTGAATGGAGTAGATAACTGGAGTGAACTTCCTGGGCATGGATACACCATTCACAAATCAGTGGATGAGCTGGTGAGTGGGCCGGTGTTCGGACGGTTTGCAACTACCAGTGACTGGACTTCTCCTGCAGGAGATAAACTGCTCACACAAAAAGCTTCCGTTACATTCTGGAGAGGTGACAGCGCTTGCAGACTTATGGATATAGAACTAACTCTCACAGCCAGTGAGAACGATGTGCTCTTTGGCGATACCAAAGAAGGTGGTATTTTGAGTGTTCGTGCGGCCAGTTCGATGGATGTGGAGCGAAATGATGGCGGGCATATTGAAAACTCATTTGGCGGAATCGATGAAAATGAGGACTGGGGTCGTTCCGCACACTGGTGTGACTATTCTGGCATGGTAGACGGCCATAAAATTGGGATTGCCGTGATGGATCATCCACATAGTTTCCGATATCCCACCTACTGGCATGTTCGTAATTATGGTTTAATGACTGCAAATCCGTTTGCCCTTGCTGCCTTTACAGCGAATCATCCGGAACCAAAAGAAGGCAGCCATTTACTGAAGGCGGGGGAAAGTATTCGGTTCAAATACCGAATCGTTATCCATACGGGCGATGCAGCGGAGGCAGATATTCGGCAGCACTATCTAAATTTCGTCTCTCCACCCATAGTAACATCAAGTGAAGTTTGATTGCGGATAATATTTAGCACTAGCAACAATTCGTGAGCAATATCAAATTCGGGTGAGGGATTGTGTATGCAATGAAAATATCCGGACGTTCGAGTGATTCAGGAGAAATGATTACGCTGACTGCTGAGTCGGGGAGAATAGTTTCCATCGTTAGTGGTTTTGATGAAGATGCCCTGGGTGGCGCAGATATCTGGGTGGCTCCTGGATTCTGCGATCTCCAAGTGAATGGATATGGAGGTTACGACTTCAATGAGGCAGTCTGGGGGAATGGTCAGGAGGTCTCATCCGATCTCGAGCCACTTTTCTCTAAACTTGCCGAATGTGGTACTGCTCTCGTATATCCAACATTTATCACGAACAGCTATGATTCGATTAAAATTGGCCTGAATAGACTAGCAAAGTTGGTCGAATCAAATGATGGCATTGCAGCGGCTGTACCTGGGTTTCATTTAGAAGGCCCCTATATTTCACCTGTCGATGGTCCGCGAGGAGCGCACCCTCTCGAACATGTCCGATACCCAGATTGGGATGAGTTTCAGCGTTTTCAAGAGGCAGCGGTCGGCAGAATAAAGATATGTACTCTCGCCCCTGAGCTCCCAGGAGCGATACCATTCATTGAAAAGCTGACTCTCTCGGGTGTAACAGTCGCATTGGGACATACCGGTGCGGAAGCAACTATCCTACGAGATGCGGCCCTTGCAGGTGCAAGCATGTCGACCCATCTGGGAAATGGCGCTCACTCTATATTGCCACGGCACCCCAACTATATCTGGGAGCAGCTTGCAAACGACACACTTTTTGCCAGTATCATCACGGATGGCCACCATCTGCCCCCCTCTGTCGCGAAGGTGATCTCCCGAGTAAAAGGCACTGAACGGCTGGCGCTGGTGAGTGATGCGGTTGCATTAGGCGGTTTGAAGCCAGGCCGATATGCGGATGGCCGATACGAAGTGCTGCCAGGAGGCAAGATCGTAACGGTGGGCACGCCCTATCTGGCAGGAGCTGGGCATCTACTCGATGTATGTGTCGCGAATGCACTTCGGTTCACAGATATGTCGGTCTCGGAGGCTGTGCGCTCTGTCACTGCCATCCCAGCAAGAATCTTGGGGACAGAATCGATAAAGGGTCATCTGAAGGTAGGATACGATGCCGACCTGACCCTTTTCAAGGTTCAGGATACTGGCCCACTCGAGATTGCTTCGGTTATTCGGAGCGGACAGGTTGTCTATCGAAAGTAGCAGATATCCTTAGATTTATAAAAATTCAGCATACAAATCGAAACTTAACCAGTCCGAGACTGGTTCATGAAGGAATGAAGAATGAATATAGTTATTAGTGAAACCAAGCAGGAGACTGGCTCCAAAGCAGCAGCATTAGGGGCAGCCGTGATCCGAGAAGTGCTGTCGAATCGGGATTCGGCAAACATTATTGTCGCCACAGGAGCTTCTCAATTCGAGATGTTGGATGCTCTCGTCAGGGAGCCTGATATCGACTGGAGTAGGCTGACGATTTTCCATTTGGATGAGTATGTGGGCATGCCAGAATCACATCCTGCTTCCTTCAGAAAATACCTCCGTGAGCGCTTTATCAACAGACTGCCTGTCGCCCCCGCCGCATTTCATGCCATCGATGCGGAATTCGATCCTGAGATAGAGTGTAAAAGGCTCAATGCTCTGCTTGGGCCACTCGATGTTGCTGTCGCATTTGTAGGGATCGGGGAGAATGGCCATCTCGCATTCAACGATCCTCCAGCAGATTTCGGAACCACAGAACCTTACATTGTGGTCGATCTTGATACGGAGTGCCGGCTCCAACAGCTTGGTGAAGGCTGGTTCCCCTCTCTCGAAGATGTTCCCACCGAGGCAATTTCAATGTCGATCCAGCAGATTCTGGTTTCTGAAGTTATTATCTGCACCGTTCCCGACTTGCGCAAGGCGAAGGCGGTTCAGGGAACAGTCGAAGGGCCAATGACACCGAAAGTACCGGCTTCGAGTATGCAGAATCATCCAAAAACTACACTGTTTCTCGATAAACCTTCTGCATCTCTCTTGAAACCGCAATAAGGTAGAGACGCGGCACTTAAGTACCGGTCTGGATTTGCAAAGCCCATCTCCTATCGCTGGACGCTCCCAGCATGGGCTGAGATTCACGGTGATTCCCCCTCTCCCGAAGCTCCGGGACACGGGAAGGGAGGTGAGGGCATATGGCTGAACAACCGGACAAATAACGATTCTGAAATGTGGGAAATCGCGTTCACGCACGCCATATTAGCCCATGCATTGGCTTTAGACGGATATTCCGATGGCTGCGCTGAACACTACAATATTGCGAAAGTTCTGGGAAACCAACTGGATACAGAAGATAGGAAAATTTTTATGGCGACGTTCAATCTAATACCAAATCCGAAAGGCATTGATGCAAAATAGTTCTTACCGTACTTCACTTATCTCAGCACAAATCACCTTCACACGCCGCAGTTTTATTAAGCCGATGCGGCTCAGTTCTGGCCCCATCAATGATGTGACAGAAGCAGTCGCCGAAGTTAGGGTATCCATAAATGGCCGTGAGGCTACCGGTCGTGGCGCGATCTATCTTAGTGATCTCTGGTCGTGGCCTGACCCAGTTCGAACGCATGAAGAACGCGATGCAGGAATGCGCGCCTTCTGTACCAAAATTGCCGACGATCTATATGAGTTTTGCGGGGAAGAGCCGGCGCATCCTCTTTCGCTCGGACTTCGACTTCATCACCATCTGCATGCAATGGAAAATGTGGATGGGCCTCCGCTGCTCTCCCGATTGGTATGCGGAAGTCCATTCGATGCGGCTATTCACGACGCAGTTGGAAATGCACTGGGAAGGTCATCATTCTCGCTATATGAAGATTTGATGGAGATACCAGAGGCGGACTCATCGTTCCAAGGTGGAAGCGCCGTGGCTGCCATTCAAAATAGTTTACGGCTGCCGGTACTGGAGCATGATGCCTGGCTGATCGTCAGCCAGGACGATACTGCGAAAGACATCGCACCCTGGATTCAGCAGAGAGGGTATCGTGGCTTCAAACTCAAGCTGCTAGGAAAGGATAATCTAGCCGATGTTAGCCGTACTATCGGAGTACTGAAGATGGTTCGGGAACTCAGCGCAGTCTCCCCACGCATTGCAGTAGATACAAACTGTGCCAATCCAGATTCAGCCAGTGTGCTGGACTATCTTGAACGACTGAAATCGACCAATATCGATGCTTTCAATACACTCGAATATCTGGAGCAGCCTACCGGACGAGACATTATTCAGAATCCAAATGAGTGGAAGGCGGTGACTAAGCTGAAACCTGTGATTCTCGATGAAGGGCTTGTGTCGATGGACGCGCTGCAGGCGGCAAAAGATCAAGGCTGGAGCGGTATCGCTATTAAGACTTGCCGCGGACACAGTTTCGCGCTGTTATCAGCAGCATTTGCACACCAACAAGGAATGCTTTTGGCTATGCAAGATCTCACTAATCCAGGAATTGCGGCGATTCACTCCGCGATTTTTGCTTCTTATTTGCCCGTATGCAACGGGATTGAACTGAACTCACCGCAGTACACTCCTGAAGCGAATACCGATTGGCTTCCTCGGCTCAGTCACCTTCTTGAGCCAAGAGACGGAACACACCGTATTCCGGCCGGAGCCATCATTGGACTGGGAGCGAACCAATGACAGACGTTTTGGCGACAAAACAGACTCCTTCGCTCCCAGAATTCATTCGAGATACGGAGCAGCTAAACGAACTTCTGAGTTCACCCACTTCAGGAGTACTAGACACTCTCTCTCGCCATCCGGGTGATGTCATGGTGCTCGGGGCAGCGGGTAAGATGGGGACAAGCCTGACGCGGATGGTACAGCGAGCGAGTGAGTTGTCCGGCAGCTATAGAAAGATTATCGCCGTCTCTCGATTCTCCACTGAAAATTCAGAGAATGAGTTTCGGAGCTTTGGAATCAATACTATACGGTGCGATTTGCTGAATGAGAGTGAACTCAGCGCACTCCCGGATGCGCCAAATATAATCTTTATGGCAGGAATGAAGTTTGGTTCCACTGGCAACGAATCACTCACTTGGGCAATGAACAGCTGGCTTCCGGGCATGGTTTGCAGTAAGTTTCGGAAGAGTAAGATTGCGGCCTTCGGCACAGGCAATGTCTATCCGTTGTCGCCTATTACTTATGGAGGCTCTCTCGAAACTGATCTACCTGGCCCTATAGGAGAGTATGCGATGAGCTGTCTTGGTCGTGAACGGATTTTCGAGCATTTCAGCAGAACTCTCGCCATTCCTATAACAGTTCTCAGGCTGAACTACGCCATCGCCATTCGCTACGGGGCCCTGGTAGATGTGGCTGCAAAAGTCTGGAACGGCACACCAATTCCGCTGGCCATGGGAGTGGCGAATGTTATCTGGCAAGGAGATGCCAATGCGATGGCTATTCAATCGCTCGATGCCGCAGACAGTCCTCCTTGCATAGTAAACCTGGCTGGTCCGGAACAGATCAGTATTCGGCGTGTGGCGGAGCAGATGGGATCTCTGCTGGGTAAGCCTCCAATATTTGAAGGCGAGGAATCTCCCAACGCCCTCCTCAGCAATGGCCAGAAGGCGGTTGGACTATTCGGATATCCCCAGGTGGGAGTAGAACGCATGATTCGGTGGATAGCAGATTGGGTTCAGCGCGGAGGCGAAAACCTTGGCAAACCCACTCACTTCGAAACTCGAGATGGAAAGTTCTAAAAGAGGAACGATCGTTGACCAGTCAATTACCTGAAAAAGTCAGGAAACGCCTTCAAGAGGGAGTTGTTATCCCGGCACATCCACTCGCTCTCACTGCTGAGAGAAAGCTGGATGAACGCCGGCAGCGCGCTCTGTCTAGGTACTACATTGCTTCGGGCGTTGGGGGAATCGCCGTAGGGGTACATACTACCCAGTTCGCCATTCGAAAGCCTGAGGTTGGACTGTTCAAACCTGTTCTCGAGCTTGGTGCTGAAGAGATGGACAAAGCCGATCTGAAAGGCGCTGACCCGCTTATCCGAATTTCTGGCATCTGTGGGAATACTGCTCAGGCAGTTGAAGAAGCAGCTCTCGCTCAGTCACTCAAATACCATGCTGGCCTGCTTAGCCTGGCGGCGCTAAGCGACTCAGATGAATCCGATCTCATTTCGCACTGCCGAACTGTTTCGAAAGTAATTCCTCTCGTAGGTTTCTATCTACAGCCTGCTGTTGGCGGAAGAATGCTATCCTACGCATTCTGGCGTAAATTCGCAGAGATTGAAAATGTCGCTGCAATTAAAATCGCCCCCTTCAATCGATACCAAACCTTAGATGTGGTACGGGCGGCAGCGGAATCAGGAAGGAAGGATATTGCACTCTATACTGGCAACGACGATAACATCGTAATCGACCTTATCACCCCCTATCGGTTCCGTGTTAATGGTACTCCAGTCGAACGACGAATTGTAGGCGGCCTGCTCGGACACTGGTCGGTTTGGACGCAAAAGGCAGTTGATCTGTTAGAAATATGTCACGAGGCAGCGAACACCGATAGCAGTACCGCGGCGAACCTGCTCAGGATGAGCATTGAAGTAACAGATTCCAACGCCGCTTTTTTCGATTCTGCCAATGGATTTAAAGGATGCATCGCTGGCCTGCATGAAGTTCTTCGCCGGCAAGGACTGCTCCAAGGTCTGTGGTGCCTCGATTCGGAAGAGTCTCTCAGCTCTGGACAAACAGAAGAGATAGACCGTGTTTACCATGCATACCCCCATTTGAATGACGACGAATTCGTTCAAGCTCACCGCGATGAATGGCTGAAATGATAAACAAGGAAAATATTCCCAGAAAACAGATTTTCGAAACAGGCGTTACAGCCCGATCGCTAATTGTGGGGATATTTCTGTCATTACTCGCAGGTGTCTGGGTGCGCCAATCAGAAATTGCAGTGTTGGCTACCCAGATCACCGAGAGCGTTCCTGCAATTCCCGGTCTTGCTGCACTGGCGGTAATGCTGCTTCTCAATGGAGTCCTTCGCCGCATACCAGGTGTAAGAATATTCACTCGCGGTGAAGTATTGGTTGTATTCCTTTTCGTGACGGTAAGCAGCACCATCATGGGAATCGGGATAATGCAGTTCCTCTTTGCGCTCATGACGGTGCCATTTTACTACAGCAGCGAAGGTATCCCAGAAGTTCGTGATCTACTGCCCAAATGGCTGATGCCGCACGATATGGTGGCTATTCGCCATCTGTATGAACGATCGTTGGATGGGAGTGTACCATGGGGAATTTGGTGGAAACCTGGTTTACTCTGGCTTACATTCTTTTTTGCGCTCTGGTGGAC
>JANXSG010000265.1 GCA_025352825.1 Chthonomonadaceae bacterium
AAATCGCTCTACAATGCCCATACAAGCGACGAAGATTTTTTTGACGCTGATCTGCCATTGAAAAATAGCGACTTTTAGCCCATTTACTGTCCGAAAGAGACTTTTGACCCACCCTCTAGGGGGGTTAGGTAAAAAAGCTTGATCAATTACATTTCGGCGGTGATCTCACTTAGTTTGACTGGACGACTGAGTTCAGCGCTGCGATCCATTGCGTAACAGATCATGTGTGATTTGACTGCATCGGCGAGGTTTACAAACGACTCTACGTTGTTTTGAATGCAGTCGAGGAAGTGGGCGATCTCACCGTCAAAGGGATGATGAGCTACGTCACCGCTGTCAGGCCTTATGGTTGGCACTGTAATCCAGTCTGTCTGGCCGGTGAAGAAATCGGACGCATAGATACGGTTGTCGCGGATCGCTCCTTTTTCTCCCAGCAGATCGATATTAAAGGCATACGGGCACTGAACATCGAATGAAGCCGAAACCTTACCAATTGCACCACCTGCGAACTTAATAATTCCGACAAGGTTCGTATCATACTCATATACCTGGTTCACTTTATTGGAATAAGCCGTAACTTCTTCTGCATCCTTGCCTACGAAATGGCGCAGCGCATCGACAGCATGGATACCCGCCGACAGAAGCACACTGCCTGCGATATTCTTCTTGACATTCCAGATATACTGCCCATACTGAGCCCCTATATGATGCCAATAGTCGACTTCCCCATAAAATATTTCGCCAATCGCCTTTTCCGCAAGCATCCGTTTGATAAGCTGGAACTGCGGATTCCAGTGCAGAACAAAACTGACCACCGTTTTGACACCCGCCTTCTGAACCGCGCGATGCATCTTCCCAAGAGAGACAGGGTCGTTGGCAGCCGCTTTTTCAATTAAGATGTGCTTGCCTGCTTCTGCGGCCAGAACCGTCTCCTCGGCGTGAAGATGGGGCGGCGTGCAGATCGAAATGGCATGAATGTCGGCGTCGGCAACCATAGCTGAGTAGTCGGCATAGACTTTTAACTCCTTCAAGCCAAGAGATTCTGCTTTGGCACGGGCCTTCTCCGGGGAGCTGCTGCTAATTCCGACCACCTTACAGTCCGATCTCTTAAGATAGGATTTGATATGTTCGCCAGCCACCCACCCTGCCCCATGAATTCCTACTCCAATAGTCGATGCCATGATATACTCTCCTTACTGATAGTTAACGAAAAATATAAGAAAGATTAACAAAAATTAATACTGTAAGAACTGCCTAATGCATCTCAGTTTCACATGTTCCCAGGCCGCCTCGATAGAAGTTGAACTGGACATTTGGATGATCCGCGAGGAGCGACATCGGCACTGCTGAATCTGCAATTCCTTTGGAAATCATGAGTGTGGAGAGGCGTATTCCGAAAGGATTATCGTGATGACCGGGATGCCATATCGAAATTTTCTCTGCTCGCCAAGTCTGTTTTGGCCCCACAGTAAGCGCATGGGTTGGAACAAGGGGAATGTTTCCGCCGCCCGAGGTACGTGCATTCTGAATAAGTGTCAGCGGATGCAGTTCCACCACACGAGTGCCTAATTTTCTATACTCTTCCGGAGAAGGAGGGTTGTCTTTATAAGCTCCAGTTCGCCGCGCTGGGTCATTGAATGCCCAATGTTTAACCTCTCCCTGACCGCCCTGCATCACCGCACAGCGGACTCCCTCCCAGCTTGCTTCGTAGGCTTTCACATCAGCTTTTGGGAAGTGTTGATTAGCAATCGGCAGCGCTAGATGAGGATGGATTCTATCAAAACAGAGTTCGCGATCGGCCCGGGCGAATGAGAGTGGATGATCCTCACCTGCCTCTTTGCCATCGAGATACCACTCGTCCATGCCCCAAAAATGAGCGTTCGATAGAGGAATCTCCAGATCGTTCACCAACTGCGCCACCAGCGGGAGCTGTTCCGTTGGGCCGATGGGACCGCATATTCCAACCGGATTATCTGCGGTTGAACGCTGCCAGGCGTTGATATACTCCAGGGCTTCCGCCAGGAAAAACTCAGCCAATGTATCGTAAAAAACGATCTTGAAACCTGGTCGTTCCAGCGACATGAACTCTTTTTCCGTCAGTTTGGCTGCGTCATTCAGAATATCCGGTTCGAGGGTGGTGTAGTCCCACCATTCGGGTGCAATTTTACTAATTGGTCGTGACAAATCTATCTCTCCTGTGTTGGGGTAGCAAGAACCAAAAACTATATCATTTAATCAGAATCAGCGTGCACCGCGTTAGATTTAAACGTTGATCACGGTGGAAGATTTTTTTAGACAGGATTAACAGGATTAGGCTATCCGATTCTACAAGAACATAATAATCGCGATATTATTTTATTGAACTGAATTAATCCTGTAAATCCTATTAAACCTGTCTAAAAAACCGATTCATTCAGTTTGCAATATTAGATATTCTTTTTTGCATCTTTTATGTTTTTATGCGTCTAAATCAAAGTTCATGCATGAATGCTAATTCATCGATTTATGACATTCTGAAGCACACCGTCCAGAATGTCGTCTGTGGGATGCGGATGTCCGAGGTGGCGCGTAAATCCTTCCCCGTATGCCACCCCAATCAAACCTCCCCGCAGCTCTCCCCAGCGCTTCATCTGTTCCATATAGTCGTCGATACCGTGCTGTTTGAGCAGCCAGGAACGCTGGCTATCGTGACATGCTAGGGCGGCTGCCTTCTGCTCCATCTGTGCGGAAATATCCACGACACCATCCAGCCTGGACTGTTCCCCAAATAAATCGTGTCCACTAATGGGATCGGAATAGAACAGATAAGGAATTTCGGAAGTGGCAGGCGCATCGCCATCGGTCTCGTAGTTTTTACAGGAGGCATTGAAACACGCGTCACGCACCAGTTTCGAGGTAATTTCATGATCGAACATATAGTCTAAAGGCGGCGTGGTGAATACTATCCCCGGATTAACGCGTCGAAATAGACTAGCAACCCGGCGGCGCGCATCGTTATCGAAAACAATTTCCAAATCTTGAAATTCGAGACACTCGTACGACACCGCACCGATAGTTTCTGCCCCTTTACGAGCCTCTGCCCGACGAATATTTGCGATCTCGATCTTGTTCAGAACGGCAGAGCCTTTATCTCCTGCAGTCATCGTTGCCATGTGTATCTCATAGCCAAGATCGCGTAGTCTAATAAGTGTTCCTGCGCAAAGTATCTCAATATCGTCCGGATGAGGCATAAGTGCCAGCACTCGAAGGTTCGGTTCGATCAATTCACTCTCCATAAACTGTTTGTCGATGGTCATAATCTTATTTAAGTTTTGTTAAGTTCAATTTGAACCGAAACATTTCCTCCCGACGAATAACACTCCAATGCCTTCATTAATGTGCTAAGTTCACGAATTCGATTCTCATAAATTTGGACTTCCAAGACCTCTGAATTTACTGAGAGATGCAGTGAATATTGAAGCCAGAAATACGGATTCAAGCAGGAAGGCAGGAACAAAGGAAAGCAGGAATTGGGATTCTTAGATTACAACTAAGGTCTATCTGCGCTATGGTGAGGGCGAATATTTGGGAGGAAAAGTGATCAATATTACCGAAACCAAAGTTACAAAAAAAGCTTAGGAGTTTTAGATGCCTTCAGATATTCCACGTACCGTCGTTCTATTCTCTATCGATGGCATGCGTCCAGATGGAGTCACGCAGGCAGACACACCTACTTTTGACCGCCTAATGAAGCAGGGTTCGTGGACTCTAAACGCTCAGACTGTGATGCCATCGGTTACACTGCCTTGCCATACCTCGATGCTGCGAGGAGTGGATGTACCGCGTCATGGCATTACATCGAACACATTTCAGCCACTGGCGCGGCCTGTTCCCAGTGCGATTGATGCCATCCATGCGGCTGGAAAACGAACAGGATTTTTCTACAACTGGGGAGAACTGCGTGATCTAAGTGAACCGGGAAGCCTGGATATCAGCTATTTTGTTCAGGATGCAACCAGCGAAGGGGACTGGAAGGTAGCACGAGCGGCGGAATCTAGTATCATGGAGCAGTCGTTCGATTTTTTGTTTGTCTATCTGGGGGCTACCGATGAGGTGGGGCATCTGCATGGATGGATGTCCGAACCCTATCTTGAAGCCATTTCCATCGCTGATAGCTGCGTCGATCATGTACTTAAAGCAATTAAATCTGCTGGCAGTGACCCTGTCTCGATAGTGCAAAGCGATCATGGTGGGCACGGGCGCTCGCACGGAACTGAGATGCCCGAGGATATGACTATACCATGGATACTAACCGGCGTAGGAATTCGTGAAAATAATGAATTGGCAACCCCAGTTCGTATCTACGATACCTGCCCGACACTGGCTGCGCTGCTTGGGGTTCGCCCAGCAAAACAGTGGGATGGCCGGGCGATTGAGGAAGCGTTTATCTAATTCTATGCTGCTCTGAGGTACGAATTTTGTCTTATCTGAAAAATCGAACTGCCTATGTGAAATCTGCATGGCAGTTCGAACTTCGAGATTCTGAAGTTGCCATGCCTTCGCATGGAGAAATTTTGGTGGAGGTGGCTGCTTGCGGCATCTGTGGGACTGATCTGCATATTTCCGATAGAACTGCAAAAGATTGGCAGCCATTCGGTCATGAGGTGTCTGGAATTGTCCGGTCGGTTGGCATTGGAGTGACACGATTTCAAGTGGGCGATGGAGTGGCGCTTGATAGTTCTGCTCCCTGTGGTAAGTGTGACATCTGTCTACCAACACCGCACGGGCGCGGACGTCCCGATCTATGCTCCAGCACACTCAGTTTTGGGAAAATAGGCTCGATGGGTTTTGGCAAGTTTGTATCAGGACCGCACGAATGTGCTGTCGCATTACCGGATGGAATGAGCCTCGAGACCGCCTGCCTCACTGAGCCAATTGGTGTCTCCATAGACCTGGTCGAAACAGCCAAAGTCAATCCCGGTGATCGTGTGCTGGTGATTGGGCCAGGTCCACTTGGGCTTGGAGCAGTAGCTGTAGCAAAACGTGCCGGAGCGGAATGGGTGGGGCTGGCAGGCAGATCAAGTTCTACAGCCCGGATGCACGCCGGTATCGAATTAGGGGCAGATCAGCTTTTTGAAATAGATAAAGTCCCACTAAACGCAACGGATTTTGGAATTCGCCGTCCAGATAAAATACTGGTCACTGCCCCGCCGTCCACACTTGAAGCAGCTATTCAAATTGCAGCAAGAGGAGGCGTCATCGCGTATATTGGGATAGCGTTTGGCCCGGGTTCTGGCATCCAGATAGATGCGGACGATTTCCATTTCCGAAAACTTTCACTCCGTGGTTCTCATGCATCGCCAGGCACTCATGCTCAGGAGAGTATACAGCTGCTAGCAGAACTGCCCAAGCTCTCCGAGCAGATCATATCGCATAGGTTTGAGCTTGAAGATATTGCAAACGCCATGATCCAGGCCAGAGATGATCGGAGAACCGTGAAAAAAATGATGATGGTTAACCCAATCTCATAATCAAGGACAGTTATGGAATACAGAAAACTTGGTAAAACTGGTGCGGAGGTATCAACTATTGGGTTTGGCGCCTCCCCACTCGGTGGCGTGTTTGGAGAGATTGATGAAGTGGATTGCATCGAGGCTGTTCATGCGGCGGTGGACGCAGGTATCAATCTCTTCGATACATCTCCGTTCTATGGGCTGACCAAATCTGAGAGTGTGCTTGGTAGAGCCCTGAAAGGGATACCTAGAGACAGCTATCTGCTGGGAACAAAAGTTGGGAGATACGGCGCAGAGGAGTTCGATTTCAGCAAAGAACGAACTATCAGAAGCATAGATGAAAGTCTCCAACGGCTTCAAGTCGAGACTCTGGATTTTGTTTACTGCCACGACATCGAGTATGGATCCATCGATCAGGTAGTGGAAGAGACCATGCCAACACTCCGAATGCTGAGAGATGCTGGGAAACTCCGTTTCATTGGTGTGAGCGGATATCCTCTAAGAATATTTCGTGAGGTTCTGGATCGAACAGAACTGGACACCATACTTACCTATTGCCACTATACTCTTTTCGACACATCTCTGCTTGAAATTCTTCCATATCTCGCTAAGAAAGGCGTAGGAATCATCAATGCCTCCCCCCTTGCAATGGGGCTGCTGACGAATACTTCACCACCACCATGGCACCCTGCTCCTAAAATAGTGAAAGATGCGTGTCGAAAAGCTGCGGAAATCGCGGGTGATGATCTTGCTGGATTAGCGCTTCAGTACGCTGCGCGAAATCCAGCAATATCCAGCACTCTGGTTGGGATGTCTTCATTAGAACAGCTTAAATATAATCTCTTATGGCTGAAAGCAACGCAATCAGTTACTCCGAATATTAATACTCAGGTGATCGAAATATTGGAACCTATACTCAATATGGGTTGGTAATGCACTATTTTACTTTTCTTCGGCGAACAAGACTGATACCGACCACTCCAATTCCGAGTAATGATGCCAGAGAACCAGGCTCGGGAACATTCACTGCGGTCG
>JANXSG010000280.1 GCA_025352825.1 Chthonomonadaceae bacterium
GCGTGTCGAGCTTATCAACCTGCGATGGGCGAAACCTCTCGACGAAGCTGCGATCATCGATGTAGCAAAACGCACTAGAAAGCTGATCGTTATTGAGGAAGGTGTCGCCACTGGCGGACTGGGTTCAGGAGTTCTCGAACTTCTTGCCAGGAACAGTTTAACCGATGTCGAAGTCCGCCTATTCGGCATCCCGGATCACTTCATCGAGCATGGCGCAATACCTATCCTCCACAGACTATGTCAGCTTACCGCTATTGACTTTGCCACCGCCGCCCGTGATATGCTGGAACTCGAGCACCCGGAACCCAAGATATTTGCCCCGATACAACGGGAATCTCTCACTGCATAATCCCACGACCCCTTCCCTGAATATATTCAAAAGTAATCTATAGGGTACCTTTGCAGGGAAGGGAGGATCGTTTTGTATTTCGTCTTAACTACAATAATTAGTCACTTAGCAAACAATTGCTGAAAAGGGTGAGTTTCTCCACACAAGGGGATTATGTTTAGGTACAGGTCACTTTTACATCCTCCGTATGGAGTAAAGTGAATTGTGATGTAATTTGTAATACCTCCTCGAAAAAACCACTATGTTCGAGCATGAAGTAGATCACCGTATTTTGTGGATAAAATTCACAGTTTTACTAGGCTTTTTCCTGTTATCTGTTGAATGTATTAGTCAGTAGAAATAATTACAAGTAATGCTGGAATAATAGATAGAAACTGATGGAAAAGATAACTTCGATAAATCGAGATCGATTGGAATGGAGTTTACGCGAGAGTGGAGTCGACATCCCGCAACTGGCGTCGTCGGTTCATATCTCGGAACAGACACTTACAAATATAATGGAAGGGCATGGCGCTCTAACCTTTGTACAACTACAGAAGCTTGCCCGCTATTTTAATAGAGGTGTCCTTTTCTTCATTGAGCCGGGTATTCCCGACGAGATACACTATGATTCTACACAATTCCGTACACTTGCTAACCAAAAACCACAACTGACACCACAAATTCGTTCACTCATTCAACGAGTTGAATATCAACGACGGATTTATGTTGATTTGCTGGCAGAGTTGGGCGAACCTCAAATTGAGTTATTTGATTCTCCCGAGATACCTGAAAATAATCCACCATTAGCGGCTAGTATTATTCGCCGATGGCTGGGATTGATTGACAAGAACACATTTGACAGCTAACGACCAGCAATAGAAGCAAAGAGTGTTTTTGTGTTCCGTACGAATGGTTATAATGGCGCTTGGCAGATTCCTAAAACCGACCCCGTCGAAGGTTTTTGTCTTTACTATTCTACCTGTCCAGTGATAGTGATAAGGAAACATGATTCTGTCGTTAGGCAAGTTTTCACTTTAATGCATGAATTAGCTCATATAACGCTACATCGCGACAGCTTCATCGACGAGCAAATGGTTTTTTGGACCTGGCTTCCCGAGAAAGAGATGCAAATAATTTTGCTGGTCATCTCCTTGTTCCCGATGAAATATTGTACCGCGCCGCAATGAACAGGAAGCCGGTTAATCCCACCAGTTATGATGATTGGCTTGAAGAACTTCGCCTATTACTTTCAGTAAGCACAGAAGTCATCCTTCGCCGGTTGCTTGATAATGCATTGATAACTAATTCAGAATATCAAGCATACCGGACTTGGAAAGATGAACAACCCTCCAATGCAGGGACCGGAGGATCTAGACAGTATCGTCACCGTGAACCGTTACATGTATTTGGTCAGCGATTTACCAGAACGGTTTTTGAAGCTCTGAACAGGAGGCATATAACTACTGTTAAAGCAACCAAATACCTGGACAACTTAAATTTGGATGATCTTCGGCAGTTGGAGGCTCATATTGCGTCATCTTGATGCCTCTGCAGTCGTTGATTTGTGGGAAAACTACCCAATAGCTCAGTTCCCTGCAGTGTGGGATTGGTTTTTGAAAGAGTTTATAAACTTCTGCTTGCAATTGCTTCACTTGCATTGGACGAGGTAAGTCATAAAGTACCTGATTGCAAAAGCCATCTAATTGCAAACGGCGTAACAGCGATTCTTCCCACCAACTCTACATTACTTCAGGCGGCTGCGAAAAGGTATCGTTAGGCATTGCGAATGAGCGGTATGGTGGTGGAGTCGATGAAAATGACATCATCATTATCGCGCATGCTATGGTTTCGAATGTCGACAGAATATTTTTCCAAATTTGTCTTTCTGAAACGTGGAGAACGGTCAACCGAAATAGTGTCGCAATACCTTCAGTCACTTGATTTTGGAGTTGCATCCTCGCCTTATAGTCTGATTTACAAGAGCGGCACCGCAATTTCAATGCTTGAACATGGCCTGCAAGTGATAGTGAATCGTGAGGATGTTAGGTTTCCAGCTTTTAAGGATATCATAACGCATAGCAATCCACAAATTATCCGGATTGATTCTAATTTTAACGATCAGTTATATATGAATAAATTTCATCATATGATCAATTCTCGACTTCCAAAAATAACAGCCCAATTCTTGGACGAACTTGAAAGTCAGATTAAGATTAGCAAAAATCACTCTAGCTTAGAGTGATTCCATTGAAATTTGATTAAGGAGTCGGTGTCTGTGATCAAGCAAATTGGAAAAAAAATACTCAAAGCAGTAGCGCCATCATGGTTTAGATCGCTTTCTGACGCGCGGGCTGAACGCCATTGTTATAAAGTAATGATGTCAAATGGACTTCCGGCAATTTCATCTGCAATCATTTCGCGATATGGAGCAAAAGTAATTGGCGGCCCTTTCGCCGGTATGCACTATATATCATCTTCTTCAGGCTCAGTCCTAGCACCAAAATTGATTGGCAGTTATGAATGTGAATTGCATGATGCAATTATTAGTTCACTTAAAAAACAGTATGATACGATCATTGATGTGGGATGTGCTGAAGGTTATTATGCTGCTGGTTTTGCAAAGTTCTGTTGTGGCACTCCACGTATATACGCATTCGATTCCAATTCCAAAGCGCAAGCAAAATGTCGAGAGCTTCTACGGGAAAATATTCTTGAAGAAAGAGTTGAGATTGAGGGTTTCTGTGACGCCAAATGTTTACAAAGAATTGCCCATGGTCGAACGCTTGTGATCTGTGATTGCGAGGGGTATGAAATTGAGTTGCTTAAACCGGAGATTGCCCACGACTGTACTGCTCATTGAACATCTTAAGAACGAGCCCAACCTGCGCAGATTTTGCGGGTTCGAACGCCTCCGCGATATTCCAAGCGAAGCCACTTTCTCCAGAGCCTTCGCAGAGTTCGCGAAGTTAAACCTTGGCGATAAAGTTTTGAAAGCGCTTGTTCAAGAGTATGTGGGCGATAAAGTCGTGATGCATATCAGCCGCGATTCCACTGCAGTTCATGCCCGTGAGAAGCCAGCCAAAAAGATAAAGCCAGAACCTAAGCCTCCGAAGAAGCGTGGGCGTCCTAAAAAGGGAGAGGAAACGCCGCCTAAAGAACTCAGCCGTATCAAGAAACAGCTGTTGCAGACGCCCGAAGAGGCATTGGCCGAACTCTCTAAAGTCTGCGATGTCGGCTG
>JANXSG010000005.1 GCA_025352825.1 Chthonomonadaceae bacterium
GTTCAGGCTCCGCCGCAGGAGATGGATACGGAGAAGCAGTTTGCGCTGGTTCAGACGGAGATCAGCAAAGGGGTTCAGGCGATCTGTATTGCTCCTGCCGATTCGAAGGGGATTGTGCCTGCTCTGAAGGCTGCTCTGGACAAGGGCATTGTGGTGGTCAATCTGGATAACCGGGTGGATGCTGCCACTGCCCGTTCACAAAACACGGCGCTTGGTGGATATGTGGGCGCGGATAACGAGGCCGGAGGGAAACTGGCTGGCGAGTCGATGCTTGCGGCGCTGGAAAGCAAGTCAGCTATGGCATTTATTCGTGGCAATCCAAATGTTGCTATCCTGGAGGGCAAGCGGGGCGTCGATAATGCTGAGGCGCGCAAGCGAGGTTTTACGAAAGCTGTTAGTGGCAAGCTGAAGATCGCGGCGTCGGAAGAGGCGGAGTGGGATACGGAGAAGGCGTACAAGAAGACGCAGAACATCCTGGCTGCCCACCCTGATATCGTTGGTATTTTCTGTGCAAACGATAAGATGGCGATTGGAACCATGAAAGCGGTGGAGGAGGCCGGGAAGAAGGGCAAGATCACAGTGATTGGTTACGACAACATCCCGGACGTGAAACATGCATTAAGCTCTGGCGCGATGGCTGCAACGATTGAGCAGCACCCCGATTCGATGGGCAAATATGGCGTGAAAATGGCGGTCGGTATACTCAACGGTTCCATCGCAAAAGGCGGTGAGATACTCGTCCCTCTGGATACGATTAAGAAGTAAACCTCTTTGCAGGGTACCTAGCTCTTCATGTTCTGTAATGAATGGCGGAGTTTTGTGTCGACTATTTAAAGCGCGGTATTCTATACAATCGACTAAATCTCTTTTAGAGGTCAAGATGTGACTACACAATCACATTGAATTCGAAGTTTGCGCCTCAGGAGTAGTGTATGGCTCAGGACATTCGATGGAAGCAACGGTTTGATAACTTCGATAGAGCGGTTCAGCTCTTACGTGAGCCGATTGACCAGGGACTTGATACTCTCACTAATCTGGAGAAGGAAGGCACGGTTCAGCGGTTCGAAGTTGTTGTGGAGCTAGCCTGGAAGACCGTTAAAGATTACCTCGAATATGAGGGAGCGATCATACATCCTGTAACACCTAGAAATGTTATAAAAGAGGCATTTGCTGCGAAAGTCCTCACTGACGGCCAGGTCTGGATAGATATGCTGGATCATCGCAACCTGCTCTCGCACACTTACAGCTCTGCGACATTTGAGAAGGCAGTTCTAGCAGTACGTGATCATTATCTTGCGGCGATTGAGGAGCTTCGTACATGGCTAAAGGCAAGGAGCAGCATCTAATGAACGATAGCGGTCTTTCGGAAAAGGAAATAGGTCTCATTTGCAGTACACTGTCTCGTCACAGGGAGATTTCTGGGGCGGTGTTGTTCGGTTCTCGTGCCAAAGGAACTGCATCGAAGTCGTCTGATATTGATATTGCTCTTGAAGGAATCGAAGATGAACTTCAAGCGGAAGCAATCGCTCGCGAGCTTGAGGAGTTACCGATACCTTATCGTTTCGATGTGAAAGCCTTGGCAGTCATTAACTACAAGCCTCTTCAAGAGCACATTGCGCGAGTAGGAGTAAGGATTTATGGTTAGCTTGTCCAAAACCCCCGTGTACGTGTGACCGGCCGCTCTATACGCGAATCCAGTCGGAAAGACGCAGCATATCCTCTCTCCTTCATAAGGACAGGGGCTAATAACCCTGACTGGATTACATGGCTTGGATGGCAGACAGGATGATGGTCACAGAGACTTGACAGCCTGCATCATAATAGTATTGATGCGGTATTGATACAGATAACATGTTTAAGGCATTCTTAGCGGAGTTGTAAATGATGCACTGAATGTTCTAGTGGTTCATATTCATCACCAGAGTAAGGCTTGAATGGATCGGACCAACGCATAGCCAGGCTGCATAACAATCGTAATTGAATAGGGGCAGGTGATAGATTGACTTGCTCAACAGTAGCAATCACATCGTCGAAAAAGTCGTGTGACGACTTCAAAAGTTCATGTAAATGCGCTGTCAGGTAACGAGGGCAGTATCCTACCATCTGCTTGTCGCCAGGATGCTCTCCATCGGTACGAAACATGAAAGCGTTAGCGTCGTGCGGATTTTGTAGATCGTGCATCAAGAAGAGTCGGGCTCCACGCTGCAACGTATTAATACGTTGCAGCGCCTCCGGTGACATATATCGGACTCCGTGCGTAAAGAAACTGATATGATAACTGCCATCATTCATCTCTTGAGGATAGGGAAACATCTCCAGAGAATCAGTGGCACTGCGCCCACCGCTCCGCTGTAGAAGGGCCATTGGATCAGTTTCATCTTCTGGAAGGCCAAGCCAATCAACATACTCTTTGAACACACGACGAGAGCGCGGCATTACACGATTTGCGAACAGCGGAAATAGTTCCATATCTTCATATACTGCATAGAGGTCTGGAAAGGAAGGAAAGGGAAAAAAGTGCCCGGTCTGCGCGGCCAGTTCCGCTCCGTGCAGATATTCAAACTGATAAAGATGATGATAATGTGTCAAGATTCCGACAGGAAACCAACGTCGCGTCTCCTCATCCTGCCATGCAATATAGAGTTGGTTCATTGGGCTTCCTCTCGAAGATTGAGCAACCTCTTTCGATTTATATCAAGCAATGCAATAGCGAATTCGGCTGCTATCGGTGTAATACGATCTAATGGTAGATACGAAAAAAGATCACGTAGGTTATCCATAGTAACAAATACCAGCTTACTTAGCCAATAGTCTGCAGCGGCAGGCGTGAGATGCCGCGCACAACGAATGACTTCGATAGGAGACATGGGTTTCTTGTCGGTATCGAGTGCGTAGATAGCGGATAAGGCTTTGTTAGTATAGGCTAGCATATTACGCTGTGTGTTCCGTGTCGATAGACGATCCCTTCGTATTTCGTCAGTCAAATGGCAGCCTAAAGAGGAAGCGTGATCAAAAGTCGGTGCTAAATAGAACAGCGCGTCCTTACCTTCAGGCCTGTGCCCGACAACGGCCCAGTTTTCATGATGCCTATCCGTATTACCTATAAGTGTATCCAGCATAAGATAACATGTCATAAGATCGTTAGCATTTGCGATCTCCTGCTGCGAGTTCCAATCAGGAGGCAGTCCAACATTCTACCCTTCCAGGATGTCCCGTATATTCGACAATGTATGCTGCGTGTTCCTGAACTGACTGACAGTATTAGTATCGGCATAGTTCTGAATATTTGCTTTAAGCAGAG
>JANXSG010000010.1 GCA_025352825.1 Chthonomonadaceae bacterium
AGGCATTTTACGTGCCATGGCCACACTCCGGCCAGACGCTTCCATGTCTTGAGGCGAACTAACGGTAGGAGTACTCACCATTCCCCTTACTGCCGGCGAAGCGGCTGCAGTGGGTGCACTTTTACGATGCGCCATTTCGTCGTACAGTTGTGGCTGAATCTTAGATTCCGAGGCAGCGATCTGATTTTCTGAAGCTGAACTCTGCAAGTTTAGAATTTTGGGTGTGACCTGAAAGACAAATATCGCAAGACAGGCCACGGCTGCGGTGGCCCAGGCTAATCGTGGCTTGGTCTTCCACGCTGAGAGATCAGGACGACGGAACCGGAATCGTTTTGTTTCTGGTGCAATCGGAGCTGTACCCGCTGGAATACCCTCCAGAAGCCGGCTGCGAAGGTTTGTGTCTAGAACGGCAGAATCTGCCGTTTGAAGTTTGTTAGTGATCTTTTCCATCTGTTGAATCTCCTCTCTGCAAGCCGGACATTGAAACAGATGCAGGCGGATTGGAAACTGCTCAGTCAGGCTAAGTTCACCATCATGGTAAGCTTTCAGTGAGTCGGTGAAAGTTGCACATCTGCCGTTATTTCTAGGAGATTTTGATGGGCTGATCTTCATAACGCTGACTCCCTGAGTATCTCTTTTGGAAAAGAGGAGTCTTCATCCAGAACATACCCCCCCAAGCTTATCCGCAGCCGGCGAAACGCATTTGAGAGTCTGGATTTAACTGTTCCGACTGGTATATCCAGAGCTGCTGCGCACTCCTGGTAGGTGAGGCCATGCATCTCGTGAAGCAACACGACATCGCGCTGAATGTTCGGCAGCTTACCCAGGGCAGAGTGCACTTGCTGCGATAGCTCCTGTTTATCAGCCGACTGTTCTGGGTTTGTTCGCCAATCATCACTGGCCAGATCAATCTGTGCATCGATATCATCACAGTCTGCTCTACGGCGACTGCTCGCTTTGAAGCAGTGGTGCATTGCGATTTTGTAGACCCAGGTGTTTAGTGCGGACTCCCCTCGAAAGCCACCGATACTCCGATAGATGTCCATAAAAATCTCCTGAGTCACATCTTCAGCGTCGGCGATGTTTGGGATGGAACGCAAAACCAATCGGTGCAGACGCGCTCCGTAAGAGTCTACAAACTCTTCAAAAGCGCTCCTGTCTCCTTTTTTCATGCGATGTGCCAGCGAATCGGACTCTCTCACTCGTCTCTCCTGCACTTGCCCAGACTTTAGAAAGCCTGCATCACACTATTAGGGATACAAAGTTCGAAAAGGGTTCACGCTATTTTTGAACTTCAACGGATTATGATACTATCTGAAGCATAGGATTTATGCCCAGAAATTGGTTTATATCCAGCAAATCCTGCTTATCCATGTTAATTAATGTTGATTTACCTTGTTAAAATTATCAATCGATCTGTTTCTTCATAAAATGAACCCTCAATTGGCACATTTTAACTAACATGGATAAGCAGGATATTCAGGATAAAACATCCATCATCTGAGATAATTGCAAAAGTCAGCGCAAATGCATATTTCAGCCATCACCTTTTTCTCCCAAAAACGGAGAGGGGGAGATTTAAATTCGTGTTATCCTGGCTGCCATTCAGCGATATATGCACATGTAGTAAGATCATAACCCATATAGATTGAAAAACAGATGCCCTTGTCTCCCCCTCTCCTGTTATTGGGAGACGGGGGTGAGGGCGTGAAGAGTGTTTCAACTATTTTGAGACTTTTACAAGAGGCTATTCTATAAGACCGTTGTAGTTATCTCAATCATCGACAGGATTGATTGCAGCTACTCATGCCGCAGAGCATCAATTGGATTGAGGGAGGAGGCCCGGACAGCAGGAGTTACACCGAAAAATACACCGACAATGGTACAGACAAGCAGAGCCATTATCACTAATCCCGGTGTGATCTCTGGAGTGAGTGCAGAGAATTTAGCTATTAGCACACAGACTATCTTTGAGATGGTTAATCCGATTACGCCACCAATAATGGAGAGTATGACTGCCTCGGTAATGAACTGCTGGAAGATATCACTTCGGCGTGCACCTACAGTTTTTCGAATTCCAATTTCTCTGGTGCGCTCGGTGACCGTGACCAGCATGATATTCATTATCCCGACTCCAGCCACAAAGAGCGAGATTGCTGCAATAAGTACTAACAGAGACTGCGCCATATTCACCAGTTTCACTACAAGATCGAGTCCTTTTTCCTGAGTGATCAGACCGAAATCTTCGTGTCCGCGGTGATTTTTGAGCATGGCCTGTTTCATACCGTCCAGCATATCCTTTGCAGGATACTTATAACTTGTCCGAAGAACGATTCGATTGACCTGTAATCCGGGGAACTGAAAACGTGCAAAAGCCTCCGGCAGGTACACTAAATTACTCAGGCCGAGCATCGATCCTCCCACCGAACCATTTCCTTTCGGCTT
>JANXSG010000035.1 GCA_025352825.1 Chthonomonadaceae bacterium
CCTGTTTTAAACTCCAGTGGTAGATTACAGTCGAGACAAATCCCACCAAAAACAGTTGCATCGCTCACTGCGGTGGCTACCGGGTCTTTCTGTCCTGGTATAAGCAGCATCAGCTTGCCAGTTTCTTTCTGTACTGTCCAAAAAGCAGTGGGCTTCACAGCAGATTTAACGGCTGCAGTTTCATTCGCCACTGCAGAGTTCAACGCAATCGCTGTGAGTATGGTTCCTAATAGTCCAATCGTTCTTTCTCGTTTCATCGTTCATCCTCCCAAAAAATAGTATGCCAATAAAGCATTTTGTTAGTTTTTAAATATTCGGATATCGTTTAAATCCGATGTATCTATTGTATCTTTAGATTAGAAAACATACATCCTCTAATCGACGGATTCAATCAAGCAGAGAAGGAAATACAATGGTTTCATATTACATTATAGACGTGTCATATGTATAGGCGTGTCAGCGTTTATAACGTTCCATAAGAGATGAAAAATGCCCGTTTGAATCCGTCATATGGCGGATGTTATGAACTGCAAACTATTCTATAATTGATGGCAGAATATCCTGCAGTTACACCAAAAGGAGAAGCAAATGGAAATCAAAGTGATCACGATGACCCTGGGTATGTTAGTTTTGGCAGCAAGCGCTTTGGCCCGTCCGCCGATGCTGAAGGTGTTTGAAACCACCTACACTCTTAAGGAAGGATCTAAGCTGGATAGTGCGAAGTGTGGCATCTGCCATACCAAAGCCCCCATTTTAAACCCTTATGGCAAGGATGTTAAGACGCAATTAAGCGCGGCAAAATCTAAAATCCTGACCCCCAAAATGTTGAAAAAAATAGATAAACTTGACTCCGACAAGGACAAATCTGTAAATATCGCGGAGATAAGGGCGGATACTCTGCCAGGTGATGCCACCAGTAAACCTGCAGCCAAAGGCAAGTAGAAATAGGCAGAATAGGCGAGAAAGAAGGACGAACGGCTTATTCTGATTGATTTCCTTTTCTTTCTTGCAAGAATATTTATCCTGTTGCAAGAGAGGAGCCTGCCATTGAAAAAAGTTTGGATTGCCTACATTCTTATAACAGTGCTGTCTGTACAAAATATGGCGGTAGCGAAACCAGAGTATCTGGATGTATTCACCAGCGTTTACAAAACTAATACAGAAAAGCTAGCTGACAGATCGTGTGCCAACTGCCATGTTTCAGTATCAGAATACGGGCTCAATCCTTACGGGAAACAGATCGCACATGAGCTGGTGACTGCAAACACCAGAACCCTGACGGCGGACATTCTGCATCGAGTAGAAACGATGTTCGCCTTTCAGGATGGCACGACCAATCTGGAAAAGATAACAGGCGGTCTGCCGCCTGGTGAAGCTAAACCAGGCAGCACTGCGAAAACTACCATCACTGAGTCGGCAGTATCACCTGCTCCACCTAAGTCTGTGATACCCAAAAATGTGTTTCATCCTGCAATTGTCCATTTTCCGATTGCCCTCTTTATAGCCGGTTTGTTCCTGGATTTTATTGGATGGCGAAAGAAACAACACACGATGCTGATGGCAGGATGGTACAACCTGGTTTTCGCAGCCGTCAGCACTGTCGGAAGTATCGGAAGCGGTCTGTTGGCTATGTTTAACATGCATCTTCCATTCAAGGGCCTAATCTTTACGCATCTTATTCTGGCAAGCATCGCCTCAGTATTGATGTGGATGTTGGTGGCGTTGCGTATCCATCGACACGAGAAAATGGATACCTCGCTTCGAGTTGTGTACTATGTTTTGGCCTTTGCTACTGTTATATTAATCTCCTACTCGGCACATCTGGGAGGAGCTTTCGTATACGGGGAGTAGTGCAGCAGAACTCAGATGTATCCGACGAAATGAACTTCTTCGATTGTGGCGTGCCACTGTAAGTGCTTCGCATATAAAGTTCCAAGCTAATTGGGAATGCCTGATCCAGTGAGGTGATTGCAAATGTCGGATATACACGCATATTTCAGCCCTCACCCCCTGCCCCCTCTCCCAAAAACAGGAGAGGAGGTGATTTTAAATCGTTGATTTCTCGTCCCCCAATTCGTGGGATTTATACTTTTATTGTAACTATTCAGCAGAATCTGATTTTAGTCATTTAAGTGGGTATTAATATCGAAATAAGTATTAATGCTCAATATAAGCGAGGATAAAATAGCCGCAAAAAAGCACAAATTGCGCAAATAGTGTTACTTTATACATAATTATTTGCTAATTTATTGCGTTTAGACATTTAATATAGTATTTTGTGTTTTTTTGCGGCTATTATCCTGTCTTCGAGTTCATTCTGTGTACATCTTCAATGTTTCAAATGCGAAGTGAGACTACATTCGACGGCGGCGAATCGCCATGCTGAATAGTTACCTTTTATTAAGATCAAATACTTAAATACTTTTGAAAATTCGATGCCATGGTCACCCCCTCTCCTGTTTTTGAGAGAGGGGGACGGGGGGTGAGGGCGTTAAGTTAAGGGTTTCTGCGTCGGGAGCTGAACGCTCCTATTATGGAAGCATGCAAATTTAGATGCACATCCTCCAGTGAACTGCCCGTATTCCCCGACATAGATTGCGACTTGGGCGTTCCAATTTTTTGAGATGTGTATATTCCCCGATGCCCGGAGAGTGTGTAACTTAGAATACACACCGCAGTAAGTGGAACCGCCATCTGAGAGCCAAATAGTTCGATCCCCATCACAATGCAGGCCAATGGAGTATTGGCAGCTCCCGCGAAAACCGCCACAAATCCAAGAGCAGCAAAAAAAGCGGTTGGTTCCCCAGTAATTTTTGCGAAAGCTGCTCCGAGTGTCGCCCCTATACAGAAAAGAGGAGTTACCTCACCACCTTTGAAACCCGTGCCGATAGTGATCGCTGTAAATAGAATTTTGAGTGCAAATGCACCTGGAAATACTCCCGCTGGCGTGAAACTCCGTTCGATGAGTGGCAGGCTTAATCCAAGATAGTCCCGGCTATTTAGAGCAAGAGTGAGCAGTATCACAGACATTCCGCCAAGAAATGGGCGCATCCAATATGGCGTAATTAACCGCGTGCACATCCTCGAAACAAGATGTGTTATTTCAATAAAAAGAAAGCTGGCTCCGCCAAATAAAACTCCGCCGATTCCGATCAGTATCCACATCCAGGGAGATAGCAGTGGAATAGCTCCTGCGGAGTAGATGTGGTGTACGATTCCCATTGCGCTGGCAGCCACATTCCCAACCACACTTGCAATAAAACAGGGGATAAGCGCCTCGTAGTTGAGAGAGCCAATGGTAAGTACCTCTAATCCGAACACCATACCAGCAATAGGAGTTCCGAATACCGCTCCGAACCCGCCGCTAATACCAGCCACAATCAGGATGCGATGGTCTCGAGAGGAGAGTACTAACGGGCCTTTTGCCAGCGAGGCAAGTGTACCGCCCATCTGAACCGCCGTGCCCTCTCGCCCTGCCGAACCACCAAAGAGATGGGTTAATACTGTGCTGAATAGTATGAGAGGAACTAATCGAAATGGAATAGACGCCTGTGGATCATATATCCGTTCTAAAAGGAGGTTATTGCCACCCTCCACCGACTTTCCATAGTGATGGTAGAGGAGTGCGATCACAATTCCCGCAAAAGGGAGTCCCCATAATAACGCAGGATGATTCTCCCGAATGTTGGCTGATAGCGTAAGTGCGTGGAGAAAAAGGGCAGTGGCTGCACCAGAAAGTAAACCAACCCAGGAACCGAGGAGTATCCATTTGAGTAGTGTTCGGAAGAGGGCAGAATGTTCACCCCGTATAGTTCGAAAATGCATCTGTCAATCTCCTCTGTGCCGGGGAGACAGGTGACTCCCTGCGGCGAAATATTTCGTCACAGGAGTCATTAGCTCAAGAGAAATTTCTTAAGCGGTTCATGGAACGGGCGAACTCCATGCCCGTAAAACATTTTGATTACGCAAATCATACCTCTCAATGAGAGTTCTGTCAAGAAACATAGTATCCAGGGAATCGTTTTGGAACGATCAAGCCGGGAACATGGTATACTGATTCATGAGGTGGCGCTATGGTTTTTAACTCTCAAAATGTGATTGGTTCCCTGCTGGCTAATGTGATTGAAATACTGATTATCTTGATAGTGATTGATGCAGTTGTGTCCAATTTGATCGCCTTTGGAAACCGAGTTTCTTCCAGACATCCTGCTGTTATTATGCTTCGCAAAATCGTTAACCCACTGTGTGAACCTGTGCGGAAGATTCTTCCTCCACGCAGTACCGGTGGCTGGGATCTATCACCAATGATTGTCATCGTAGTGCTCCAGCTTATTCGAAACATGCTTTATCTGCACTAATTACTTTTGGAATAGATATGTCTTCAACCCCTGAGAGCGATCTGCCCGAAATAGTTGCTGATATTGCTCATGAGAATATCCCACCTGAATCCATTCCATCCCCGATTCTTACTGATTTTCATGATACCGCTGCACCGGCTTATACTATTACCATTTCAGAATCTCCTTTACTTCGCGCACTCTCCCCCTGGAAACTTCTGATAATATTAATCATTTGCATGGTATTCCGCGGATTAATGAATATCGATAGCAATGAGGACATCACGCAAAGTGAATCTTTAGAACACGTCTTATCTGCCATCACAGATACTAAACAGGCTTATGCCGAATATGTAACGTTAGTAAATCCACTAATTAATCACAGAAGTGCTGCGCAGAACAGAGTTTCACCAGTAAAAGCTGCAGGCGACCATATAGAGAAAGCAATACGAAGCTGGCACAAAGTCGTTGATTCTAAGCAGCCAAATGCCAATGACTGGCGCAGGCTGGGAATCACTCTCGCTGCGTTCGGAAGAAAAGGAGCTGACGATGCTTTCCTTAAAGCTGAAGCGGTCGTGCCGAATAATTTCAAAGCCACACCGGGCAAACTTTCGAAGCATGGCTCTCAGAAAATTTTCATGGCAGTTAATCAGCACCCAATGTCGGCTGAGAAAGAAGCTCTTCTATGGGATGCTCTGTATGGAAAGCATCTACCAGCAGTATCTGAACGAACGGAACTTGTAGCTCAGTTGAAAATGTTCAAACTGGGCTGGTTCGAAAAACTGGCAAGAGCACAGCTGCAAACTCGAACAGGAGATATTCTGGCAGCCCAGAAGCTTCAGGAATCTGCAGTCGAGGCAGCAAAAGCTGGAGCAACAGTCACCACCTTGGAAGCCGCAGTAGCTATCACCGGGTTACTGATGTGGATCAGACTGGGTATCAAATCTGTTCTCAATAAATTCGATGTCGTGCCAGCTAAGTTTTCACACTCATTTCAAAAATCTACCATCATCGACTATCAAACAGGTTTGGTAGGCTTTATGCTCTATTTTCTTTCGATGACATTTATTGGGCTTCCATTTGCGTTTTTTAAGCCTTTATTTCTGAAGATGGCTCCAGCCCAGTTCATGCATATACAGCTGCTGCTCCAATTGGTTCTTTACATTCCAATCGTAGGAATTACGCTGGGTGGAATGAAGGCAGTATGTTCCTTAAAAACTGGAAAGAATATTAGTTGGAAGCGGCTTTTTGTTGAACTTGGGTTCCGATCTGATAATCTCATGAATGAAATCGGAGCTGGCGTACGCGGGTTCGTCTTGATTCTTCCAGTTTTTTTGGTAACTGCAAGTCTTTCTCAACTAATATTTTCTAAATATCATACTCCCATGAACCCGGCGCAACTGGAGATCTTTGCGGTTCAGAATATCTGGGACAGAATAGCGCTTGTACTTGGCGTAGCTGTGGCAGGTCCTATTGTTGAAGAACTGATATTCCGTGGAGTTCTATTCCAGGCGCTGCTAAACCGCTTTAGATTGGTGCCATCCATGCTTATTTCTGGTGCAGTATTCGCCCTGGTACATCCCACACTCCCCGCCGGATTTCTTCCTATCTGGATTCTAGGCTCAGGGTTTGCGTATATATTCTCTCGTCGAAACTCACTCGTCGCCAATATTGTAATGCACTGCCTGCACAATGGCCTCATTATCGCCACGGGCTTTGCTATGATGTCGAAATGACCTAGGAATTAATTTTTACCTAACCCCCGACCCCTTCCCTGCCCGCGCAAAAGGTAAAGCATTTTGCGCTAGGGAAGGGGAGAGTCAATGCCAAAGATTCCCCCTTCCCTCCGAGGAACGAGGGAATCAGGGAAAGGGGGTCAGGGGTTAGGCAGAATTATTGAAATCGCGAGCAAATGAGTGGAAGTTTTCGCAGTTTTGAGGGTACGATTAATTCCTAAGGGTGGCCGAAATGCGCTGACCGGCTGGGTGGATGGCGTACTCTCAGCTCGCGTATCTGCACCACCTATAGATGGTGCAGCTAACAAAGCATTAATTGAAATGCTCTCGGATAAGCTGGCTGTTTCAAAGTCCAAAATATCCATTTTGTCTGGCGAAACTTCAAGAAATAAGTTACTCAGAATCGAAGGTGTGACATCTTCGGATCTGGAAGCTAAGTTGGCTCTGCTCCTTATTCGGTCTAGCAAGAAATGAACTTACTGGAACTAAATGTGCTTTAGAATATGTTTTATTTTGTGTTATTTCGTGTATTTCGTGTACAAAATGCTGGATTTGTTTTTGTCCACGAAATACACGAAATAACACGAAAAGCATGCAATTAATAACTCACTATTTCTTTGGACTATTTTGTAGGAAGGATAGTTATGCCTCAGGTTAAGGTTATCGTTACATTGAAGCCATCGCTGCTGGATGCGCAAGGGCGAGTTGTTCAGGACGCTCTCCACTCGATGGGTTATCACGGAGTGGAGCAGGTTCGCATAGGCAAGTACATGGAGATGCAGCTCAATTCGGAAGGGACAGCCAGCCTTGACGATCAGGTGCGCGAAATGTGTGATAGGCTGCTTTCCAATCCCGTTATTGAAAACTACACTTACGAGGTAGTTTTATGATAGGAGTCACAATCAACACAGGGCGCAATCCCCGCTTTGCGGTACTTCGTTTTCCGGGTTCAAACTGTGATCAGGATGCCTACCATGTTGTGAAAGATGTGATCGGCAGAGAGGTTGAGTATGTATGGCATCAGGACACCTCTTTGAAAGGCTTCGATGTCATCATTCTGCCTGGCGGTTTTTCCTATGGCGACTACCTGCGGACAGGAGCGGTCGCCCGTTTTGCGCCTATTATGGAGGCTGTACGCAAACATGCGGATCAAGGCGGCCTGGTAATCGGAATCTGTAACGGTTTCCAGGTTCTGTGCGAGGCACATCTTCTGCCTGGCGCTCTCATTCGAAATAGTGGCTGCAAGTTTCTGTGTAAATATGTACCGCTTCGCGTAGAGAATAATGAAACGCCTTTCACCTCACGCTATACCCAGGGACAGACTATCCATATTCCAATTGCGCACGGAGAAGGCAGGTATGTCTGCGACGAAACCACACTGCAAAGTCTCGAAAATAACAAGCAGATTCTATTCAGATATACCGATTCTGATGGAAACGCCAATGAGGCAGGAAATCCAAACGGATCTATTGTTAATATCGCAGGTATCGCAAACTCCACTTTCAATATCATGGGAATGATGCCTCATCCTGAGCGCGCGAGTGAAAAAATTCTAGGTTCTGCAGATGGCCGCGAGGTGTTTGAATCCATCGTGTGTTCGGCTGAACGCATATTCAAATAGATAGGCTGCTTGTTAATTCCTCTATCTTTACGCAGTATTTGGACAGGATTTACAGGATTAATCTGGTTGATAAAACAGCAGAATGCACAGGGTAAATAAATTGAACTGCTTTAATCCTGTAAATTTTGTTAATCCTGTCCAAAAAAACTTTTATTTGTAATTGTTCAAATTAACGTATTTAGAATTGAGATTGAATGTCGAATTTCTGATTAGTTCTGGCTGCGCCAGTTCAAGATAGTGAGCTATAATGAATTTTGAAGAAGCCCTTGGATACATGGAAGGACTGCTTCGTTTCGGCTGGCGGCTTGGCAACGAGAGATTCGAAGCGTTGTGCGAACTCCTCGGAAATCCTCAGCGTAGATATCCTATCATCCATGTCGCAGGTACGAAAGGCAAAGGTTCCACAACCGCTATTGCTGCAGCCATTCTGCAGGCGCAGGGCTACAGAGTAGGCTCCTACTTTTCCCCATACGTTTACTATCCCTGCGAGCGGGTGCAGGTGAACGGCTGCATGATCCCCCGAGACGATTTCGCCCGAATCGTTAGCTTCATTCGTCCCCACATGGAAGCGCTTGCAGAAACAGATATGGGACAGACAACCGAATTTGAACTCAAGACTGCCATTGGATTCGTCTATTTTGCAGAGCAGAAAGTCGATTTCGTCTGCCTGGAAGTCGGGCTTGGAGGACGTCTGGATGCCACAAATATCGTAGAGCCGCTAGTGACAGTAATCACGAATATCGGGCTTGACCACACCCAAATTCTTGGCGACACTCATGCCCTTATCGCAATCGAAAAAGCGGGTATTATCAAAGCGGGCGTTGCTTGTTTCACTGCGGTAGACAACCTAGAAGCGCTCACCGAGATTCAGGGCATTGCTGCAGAGCGCGACGCACCTCTGACACAGGTCAAACAGATTCCGTGTTCAAACAATAATCCTCATCAAGATACCGAAGCCGACAGATCGATTATGTGGTTCGCTGAAAACGACATTCCCGATCTAACTCACTTCTCACCTTTTACAATCAGTACCACACGCAATAAGTATAAACATCTTGAGATGCATATGGGCGGAGTTTATCAGCGCGCGAATGCAGCCTGTGCAGTGGGGGCAGTCGAAGAAGCGCTTAGTATTTCTGGCGCTGCACTTTATGAGAAGTCGGTGCGGACGGGTCTGGCAACCGCCGAACTCCCTGGCAGGCTAAGCATCTCCAAATCACACAATAAAGCTCTGGTCGTTATGGATGGCGCTCATAATGAGATGGCGGCACAAGCGCTGATCGGGCCGGTTCGAGCTCTTTGCAGGCAGCATCAGATTAAGCGAGTTCATCTGGTAATTGGGATGCTGACCGGGCATTCTCATCTGGATTTTTTAAAAGGCCTTGACGGTATTGCGGACAGGATTACAGTTTGTCAGCCGAAGTGGAAACGCGCTGTTCCAGTTGAAGAAATGGCCGCAGCCGCGCGAGAAGTGTGTGATGATGTACGAGTCATTCCATCCGTTCGTATGGCAGCGAAATCCGCACTGGAAGAGGCTGATGCGCTGGATATGGTACTTATTACAGGTTCATTTTACACCGTCGGCGAGGTTCATCTGGAGGAACTGGTGGCAGAGATCGAAGGCGGAGATGAGTGAGACCAGGCTTAGCCGAAGGAAGTTTGTTGCGCTGTCGGGAGCATCTGTCGCTGAGCTTTCATGCTCCCAATCGAAGACTGTATCAGCTAAGCCCGAACAAAAACCAAATATTCTTGTATTCTTTACGGATCAGCAGCGATGGGATACTTGCGGCTGTTATGGCAACCCGATGAATCTCACTCCTGAACTGGACAAGATGGCTGCCAGGGGCACTCTGTTGAAGAATTCGTTTTCCGTACAGCCGGTATGCGCACCGGCACGAGGTTCATTTCAAACTGGGCTATTCGGAACTCAGCACGGTGTCTGGCGGAATGGGATTCCTTTAGATAAGAAACATGCCACTCTCGCCGGACTTTTTGGTAAAGCCGGATATTATACTGGTTATATCGGGAAATGGCATCTTGCTTCTGTAGAGCCGGTTCCCGAAGGGCTGCGGGGCGGTTATAACGACTACTGGCTTGGTGCTGACGCTCTCGAAATGGTCTCCCACCCATACGATCTGGAGATGTTCGACAGCGAAAACCGTAAGGTTCATCGCGCCGGTTATCGCGTGGATGCCGAAACCGACTACATACTCGATTTTATAAATGACAGGGCCAAGAATTCGGATCGTCCATTTTTTCTGTTTGCCAGTTTTCTGGAGCCGCACCACCAAAACGACATGAAGCGATATGTCGCGCCCGATGGCTATGCCGATCGTTATAGGGATAACTACTACGTCCCGCCTGATCTTGAAGGCAAACATGGCGATTGGCAAAAGGAGCTGCCGGACTACTACGGTATCTGCGCGTGCATCGATGAGAATCTTGGCCGCGTGCTTCGCACTCTTGAGCAAACCGGCCTCGATAAAAACACTGTTGTCATGTTCTGCAGTGATCACGCAAGCCATTTCCGCACGCGTAATGGGGAGTATAAACGAAGCTGCCACGAAGATTCCATACATATCCCAACAGTGTTTCAAGGCCCCGGTTTTAATGGCGGGCACGTGCTGGACGAACTGATCTGCACTATCGATTGGACTGCCACGCTGCTAGACATCGGGGGCGTAAAAGCTCCGAAGGAGATGAGCGGGCGCAGCATACTTCCGCTTTTGCAGGGGAAACGACACGGCTGGCCCGAAGATGTGTTCATCCAGATCAGTGAAAGCCAGGTCGGTCGTTCTATTCGTACTAAGAAGTGGAAGTATGCTGTGATAGCGCCGGGAGTGGATGGGAACAAGATTCCTGACGCCGACCGTTATGTTGAGGACAGCCTCTACGATCTGGAAAACGATCCTTACGAAACCCACAACCTGGCAAACCTCCCAGAAACACGCGAAATCGCAAAACAGCTTCTATCTATTTTGAAGCGGCGAATGAAAGCCGCCGGAGAACCTGAAGTGGAGATCACGATCTGACCTCACCCCATCTCCTCCTTAGCATTTCCTCTCAAGCTTGGAGGAGAGGGGTGTCTTTAGTGCTCATTTTTCCGAATACTCTAAGAAATAAAACGACTTGTACCACAAGTAATTAATCTATTGTACAATAATAATATTACACGTATTGAGGGTGATGTAATTTCCTCCATACATTCAAACAGTTCCCAAATCGGACATTACCATACGGCAGGCAATCCCGGACTCCATGAACTCGACAAGAACCAAGAACTCTACTATCCGGCGATCATACGGGCAATTTCAGATTCCGACTTTGATGACTACGTTGGGCAAGAGTTTACACGAAGGCGGATGCGCTCTCCGGACTTAGAGCAGGCTTACAAAGATTGTGACGTGTAGCCCTTACGGTCTACAATACGAACGCTGCTCGATGGCGACGGCAGCGTGGACGTTCTCGATGTCTCCCTGCTCGTCGGCAATTTCGGTCTCGCGCTACGTCTTCCTCATTTGTTCCATCTGCTTGGTGAGTGCATCGACTTTTGTCTCAAGAGCTATGATTCGCGCCTCAAGTTCTGATGTTGTCGTCGCAGGAGAGCTGGGCGGTAAGGCGCGTTGTGGGCTGTCTTTCAGCATATTTTCGACCTGCATTAGTAGTATTTGCCGGTCGCGCTAGACAGTGCGTCGCTGTTCTGCGGCAACCGCCTTGTCCTTGTCCATCTCGTGCAGGATTGCCATTAGCATATCTTTGGAGGCTTCTACAGTATCGCCCTGTTCGTCGGAATGGGTCAGAATTTTCTTGATGTTTTCTTCCGCTTTTGTGAGACGCCCGTAAGACGCGGCAATTGTCTTTACGAAATCGACAATGGGTTTCAGCATGAGATTGCTTCGGTCCCCATATCTTTATGAACAGCATTTCAAGTTCTCTCTGCTGTGCCTGGCGTCGTGCGGATTTGCGCTCCACAGTCGCCTGCATTATTTCGATTTCGGCCTGAAGTTGTCGAATGTGGCTTCGTGTTGCCGAATTTCCGCCATGACCTCTTCAAATTCGGCTATGTATTCGGCATCAGTCTTCGGAGCGGTTTAGGTTAAAACGTTGTCCATTGTTTCGTACCTCCGGAATTATTATACCATAGCAAGAGCGCGTCACAACAAACGGTATTATGCAGAAACGCCGTTGAGAATGGTGTCGTTTTCATCGCGCCTGCCCTGAAAGTTCATCGTTTTGGGTACGACGGGCTGAAGATCATCACGATAGGAGGGCATCAGTCGCTGACAGTCGGGCTGAACAAACGGGAATACCACGACCGTATCGAGTGCACAATCAACGCCAACCTGGAATTTGCCTTGAAATGGGAAATCCCCGCCCCGATGGTCTTCAACGGCAATCGCAACGGGCTGGCGGACAGTAATGGCATCGAGATCACAGCGGAGGGACTGGCGGAACGTCTCTCTTTGAAACGTATTTTCACACTCGACTTCAACGACTTTTCCACCTACCGCATGCAGCATAATCGCGCGTTTACCATTCTTGGTCCGCGCCCCACATCCTAAGTTACCGTTTCCGAACAGTGTCATTTCCCGAATATGACGGAGGTATGCCATTGGTGAAGATTAGAGTGGATAGTGTTCGTTGTTCGTAAATTAAATATCCCTTGAAAGCAAATAAAGGCAATATAGGCATACGGTATGTTTGAAAGAGTGGTATAGTTCGTGAAGCTTTCATGAGGATCGCAGTTTCTCCGATGAACGAACGTAATGAAATTTTATTCGCGTAAATTAGCGGAATTCGCGGTTCAAAAGTATTTTAAAATACGCCCTTATCAACTGGACTCGTAACTGTTAAGTACAGTTCGGCACTGATGTTATTACCGACATGCGTTCGACTTATCCACTGTTCTATAACCAACATGAAGTTTCACTTCTGGTTGTGTTGATTCATTTAATAAATGATGTAGAAGACAGTACAGCATTTCCGTTTTTCCCTTGACAACCCGTAACCTCATGGGGTATACTCACCTGGTTGTTTTGTCGGTTGAGCAAGTGTGTTCCCGGCTTGAAAACTCCATTTCAAATACCCTGCAGCCCCTGCTGTGCTTGGGATAATTTTCAAGGAGAACATTCGATGTCTCGAATTTGTCAGATTTCCGGAATCGGCCCATTAAAAGGCCACCGCAGACGCCACCCTCACTCTGGTGCATGGAACCTGCGCGCTCCTAAAAAGAATCATACATTTCTGCCGAATCTGCAGACAGTGACAGTGAACACTCCAGAAGGCAAAGTTCGCCTGAAGGTCTCAACCAGCGTCATGACCAGCCGGAATTTCCAGGACTACCTTACCGGCGTGAGACCGCTTCCAAAAGAACTCACTAAAAAATCAATGCGCCATAAAAAACAGGTTATTCATAGTTAACTGCCATAAAACAGTCCCCGCTTCACTGATTCGAAGCGGGGATAATTTTTGAGCTTATCACAAGTTCACATCTAACTCAGTAACAAGAAAGGTGCTTCAAGGACTTTCTTAACTTCCTGAAGGAACTTCGCTGAGGTCACTCCATCTAGAACTCGATGATCCGAAGAGAGTGTTATTTTCATTCGAGAACGGATGACGAACGTATCCGAACCTGCCTCGACTATAGGATCACGGGTTATACCGCCAATAGCAAGTATTGCGGCCTCTGGCGGGTTGATAATGGCAATGAACTCATCCACCCCCATCATACCCAGGTTTGAAATGCTGAAAGTACCGCCACTATACTCTTCAGGCTTGAGCTGATTAGCGCGTGCCTTTGATATCAAACTCTTTGCCTCCGCAGATATCTGCCGCAGTGTTTTATCCTGGCAGCTCTTAATTACAGGGACAACCAGCCCATCCTCAATTCCTACCGCAACGCCGATATTGGCATCTGCAAATCTACGCACCGTATTTTCTGCAGTCCACGATGAGTTCACCTCAGGCACTTTGGTCAGCCCGATCGCACAGGCTTTAACAATCAAATCGTTCACCGTGATCTTGCTGTCAGGAATATCTGCGTTGAGCTGTTTGAGAGCCGCCATGGCGCGATCCATTTCGACCAACATAGTGACATAGAAATGGGGGGCAAGCTGCTTGCTCTGCTGAGTGCGACGGGCGATCGCTTCCCGCATTTTACTGGGCTTAATATCAAAGGCAGCGCTCACTACTCCCGATGCAGGTGCGAGTTTTGCCGCTGTTTGCGCCAAAACGGGAACTGCAGCCGTTTTAGGCTGAGTTTGATACTGCTTAATATCACGCTCGACTATCCTTCCGCCCGGTCCGGTTCCACGCATTCTCGCGAGATCAATTCCCAGTTCCGCAGCCATCTTTCGAGCGAGGGGAGAGGCTTTAATCCTCTCAGAATCTGGTCCCAAAGACTCTGTTTCGATAGGAATAGAAATGGGGGGTACATTCTGTGGGACAGGCGCTTTCTGCACTTCGGCTGGCTGACCATCTGCATGTGATCCGTTTCCACTCTTTACAACACCAGCTTCGCCAATATGAGCAATCGTAGCACCCACCGAAACAGTAGTTCCAGCCTCAACCAAAATTCGTGACAGAATGCCTGATTCTTCTGCTGGGATTTCTACATTCGCCTTGTCTGTCTCAACCTCAGCTATCGCGTCACCTTCCTGCACGCGATCCCCTTCCTTTTTTAGCCAGGAGGTGATCATACCTTCCTCCATGCCATCGCCCATTTTGGGCATTTTCACATCCGCCATATCATCTCCTAAAACAAATACAAATGGAAGAGCACAAATCCCCCATAACCATTAGCCAATCACTCGTTTGATGGCAGCGTAGATATCTTCCTCGTGAGGAATAGCGGCTCTTTCCAACGGTTTGGAATACGGCATGGGTACAAAAGGACCGCCGACACGCTCTATCGGTGCGTCGAGAGCGTCAAACGCCTCCTCGTAGATACGGCTCGCCAGCTCTGCGCCAAAACCGACGCTCTTCCACTCTTCATGAACTACCACCGCCCTATGCGTTTTCTCTACCGATCGAATGACAGTTGCCATATCCAGAGGTATCAATGTACGCAGATCGATCACTTCGCACTCTATGCCTGTCTCTTCTGCGATTTTATCCGCTGCAGAGATACAGAATCGTACCTGATTTGAGTAACTTATTATCGTAACATCTTTACCTGCACGCTTGATATCAGCAACACCGAACGGGATCATGAATTCGGGATCTTCTGGCACTTCCCCGCGCTGTTGATAGAGGCCCGCGTGCTCCATAAAAATCACCGGATTGTCATCACGGATAGCAGTCTTTAGTAGGCCTTTCGCATCAGCAGCCGTGCTGGGAAGCACCACTTTGAGACCAGGAATATGTGCATACCACGACTCCAGGCTCTGAGAGTGCTGTGCGGAAAGCTGATTCCCTGCGCCGGCCGGCCCGCGCAGAACGACAGGGACTTTACAAGTTCCCCCGCTCATATAGTGGATCTTGGCCGTATGGTTGATGATCTGATCCATCGCAACCAGCGCAAACGACCACGTCATGAACTCCGCAATTGGGCGCAGACCAGACATCGCCGCGCCAGTTGCCAATCCCACTATTCCAGCTTCGCTGATAGGAGTATCGAGCACCCGAAGTCCGTGATTCTCTTTCTGGAACTTCTGGTACATCCCCTCGGTAACTCGGAAGGTGCCCTGGTATTGAGCCACTTCTTCACCGCACACAAACACATTCGGATCGCGCTCCATCTCTTCTGTCATAGCCAGACGAAGGGCCTCCGCATATCGCATTATAGCCACAGAAATAATCTCCTAAAATCACATGTCAGTGAAAACGTTCTCGTATAGGCTGTCTGGTGAAGGGAATGGACTGTTATCGGCGAACTCAATGGCGTCCGCAACAATCGCTTTACAATCATCATCGATATCGTCTATCTGCTTCTCGGTTGCCGCTCCGGTCGAGACAAGGAAGTGTCGGAAGGTATCGATAGGATCACGCTTTCGCTGTGCCTCTATCTCTTCTTCAGTCCGGTAGAACTTCTGCTGCTGGGCGTTATCGGCATATCCGTGTCCTACATAGCGGTAGCAGAGCGCTTCCAGGAAATAAGGTTCGCCAGTTTCTCGCATGTGCTTCAGGATTCTCTCTGAAACTTCGCGCACTTTGAGCACATCCATGCCATCGACACTTTCGCCCTGGATGTTATATGCATTCGTGACACGCTTTACGAAGTCTGTCTGAGAGGAGTGGCGTTCGACGGAGGTTCCCATGGCATATTTGTTATTTTCGAGCACAAACAAACAAGGGACTTTATAGAGGCCGGCCATGTTCATCGCTTCATGAACAGAGCCTTGCTGCATGGCGCCGTCACCGAAGAAAGTGGAACAGATATTTTTGTCGCCACGATATTTCAGTGCAAAAGCAGCCCCAACGGAGAGAGGAACACTGCCGCCAACAATTCCATATCCCCCCAGGAAACCACGTGCCATATCGAAGATATGCATGGAGCCGCCTTTGCCGCCAGCCGCCCCCGTTGCACGCCCAAAGAGCTCCGCCATTACTTTTCGCGGTTCAGTGCCAAGCGCTAATGCATGTCCGTGGTCTCGATAAGAGGCGAGCATGGTGTCGCCAGGGATCATAAGGGGTATCAGGCCGGCAGCTATTGCTTCCTGCCCGATATAGTAGTGTACGTATCCGCCCATTTTGCCAGCGCGGTAGTATTTATCACAAGGCTCCTCAAATCTACGTATGAGCAGCATGATTCGCATTAGTTCGAGTAATGTCTCGTGTTTAATGTGAGCAGGTGCTTCTTTCTCAGCGACTTTCGTCATCCCGTCCGTTCCTCCTGTTTTCCGGGCGTGTTACTTCGGCAGATCTTGCCGGTACACGCGAATTTAATACTCTCGGATCGGGTCTCAATCCGAGTAGTTTAACAGAAACACACTAGTTGTTACATTCTTGATCGAGTTGGCATTTTCCTTCGTGGCATTGATTATTTGCCCTCACCCCCCTACCCCCTCTCCCGGACACTCGTTCCTCGTTGGGAGAGGGGCATATGCTTGATTATAATTCTCCCCCTTCCCTAAAGAAAACAGCTTTATCGTTTGCGTGTGTAGGGAAGGGGGCTGGGGGCTTGGTAAAATTATGGGTGAGGACAAACCTCACCTTGACCCTGCTGGTGTTTTCGAGCCTCCAGCAGCGCTGCTGCGCACAGTTTTAATTCCATTAGTAGTTATTCCACTATTTTTACCATGAGCCAGCGCTTTTTCGAGAGTGCTTACCATATCCTCAACCTGAGTAAGTATTTTAGGGCCACTCAAAGGGATGATAACACCGTCCGAAGTGAACTTGTGTCCTTTGAACGAAAATGTGAGCAGCTTGATGGCATCTGGCGAGAGGCGTACCCCTGCCCCGAAGCGTACATTTATATTGATACTATCGCCTTTGATGCCAATGATACCGCTTTCAGCACACCTAAGCCTCAGTCTAAGAACTGCCAGGGCTTCCCATACAGGGCGTGGCGGATCGCCAAATCGATCCTCGAGTTCAGCCTGTAGATTTTCTACATCGGCCGTAGATCGCACAGCACTCATACGTTTGTAGAAGTAGATACGTTCCGCTTCGCCTTCAATATACTCGTTGGGAATGTGCGCTGTAATGGGCAGATCGACGCTCGGCAGCAAATCTTCGGTGATCTCTTCCCCTCGAAGTTCCTGCACTGCCTGAGTCAGAAGCTGGCAGTAGAGGTCGAAACCCACACTTACCATCGCTCCGCTCTGCTCCCCGCCGAGTAGATTCCCGGCTCCTCGAATCTCAAGGTCGCGCATTGCAACCTTATATCCGCTGCCGAGAGCGGAGAACTCCTTCATCGCAGAAAGACGGCGCTCTGCCACTTCAGTAAGCTGTTTATGGCGTCGGTAAAGGAAGTAAGAGTATGCCTGCCGGTTCGAACGCCCAACACGGCCGCGAAGCTGGTAGAGTTGGCTTAGTCCCATATGATCGGCGTTATCGATGATGATAGTGTTGGCATTGGCGATATCGAGGCCATTTTCGATGATGGTTGTGCAGACTAGAGCATCGAATTTGTGGTGATAGAAATCGAACATTACCCTCTCCAGATCGTCTTCCGACATCTGGCCATGTCCAACTTCAACTCGGATATCAGGAACAAGACGTTTGAGATGATCTGCTACGTGGTAGATACTCTCTACTTTATTATGTACGAAGTAGAGCTGGCCATCGCGCTCCAGTTCACGAAGCACTGCATCGCGAATCACATCGTCATCGTACTCGCGTACGGTGGTCTGAACGGGTGTGCGGCCTTCGGGCGGATCCTCGATAACACTCATATCACGCAGTCCGGAGAGCGCCATTGAGAGAGTGCGAGGTATGGGAGTCGCAGACAGTGTAAGAACATCGACAGTTTTGCGCAGCTGTTTCAGCCGCTCTTTGTGCGCCACTCCAAAACGCTGCTCTTCATCGACAACGACCATACCAAGATTTTTGAACTCCACGTCCTTGCTGAGCAGACGATGGGTGGCGACGACGACATCCACGGTTCCATCTTTTAAGCCGCGCACTGTCTCCGCCTGTTGACTCTTGGTTCGGAAACGACTCAGCAGCCCGATCGATATCGGGTAAGCCGCGAGACGTTCACTGAATGTAGAGAGATGCTGCGCTGCCAGCACAGTAGTTGGGCACAAAACCGCAACCTGTTTTCCTGCAGTTACCACTTTGAAGACTGCCCGAAGCGCCACTTCTGTCTTACCAAACCCAACATCTCCGCAGATGAGGCGATCCATGGGGCGTTCCTGCTCAAGGTCGCGCTTTACATCCAGAATGGCTCTTAACTGATCCGGTGTCTCTTCGTATGGGAAGGCGTCTTCCATCTCATCCTGCCAATTCGTATCGGGGCCGAGGGACGCTCTCGTCGCAGCCTGCCTCGAAGCGTAGAGTTGAATGAGTTCACCCGCCATCTCTCTTGCCTGGGCACGAACTTTACGGGTAGTTTTCTGCCACTCATTGCCACCGATCTTATTGATCTGGGGAGTGCCGCCATCTGCGCCCACATATCTCTGAATACGATCTATCTGATCCGCCGGAATAAACAGCCTGTCTCCGCCTAGATACTCTACCAGCAAATAGTCCTTAAAATTATCACCTTCGACCTTGCGTTTCACCAGCCCACGATAGATGCCAATTCCATGATGCATATGCACTACATGGTCGCTTTCTCGTAGATCCAGCACAGAGGAGATTGCGACACCACCAGCCACTTTTCGGCGCGTAGTAACCTGGCGCGAACTTCCGAAAAGCTCTGCATCGGTGAGAAGATAGAGCCGGATGTCCGCGATCTTAAAACCTGCCCGCAGCCGGCCTTCCATCACGAAGAGGCCTGCTTTGTTTCCGACCTTATATTCACTGGGCTTAGCGGGAAGCTGAAGCTCTGCACAAATCTCACGTACTCGATGGGGCTGATCCGATACGATCAGCACCCTGCACTCATTTGCCAGCCATGTTCCTACCTCGTCTGCGAGAAGTGGGAGGCGGCCTCGGTAGGAGTCGATAGTAGCTGAATGTACTTCAAAGCGATGGCTGACTTTAAATCCTTCCAGATTGCGATTTAAAAGTGAGAGAAGAAGAACGGGACTCTGTTTAATTTTCTCGGTTGCGGTTTCGTATGAGTGTACATTCCGCTCCTGGTCAAGTGATTCACCACGCTGCCATCTTGATTCGCGGGCAAACTGGACATCAGCTTCAATTCGTGTGTAGTGATCGTGAACCTGGTGAGGCTCATCTAGAACGATGATTCCATTGCCTGGAAGATAGTCCAGTGCACAAACTTTGTTTGGAATGAGGTAGCTGATGTACTGCTCTAAACCATCGAAATAGGCACCGAGTTCCAGTCTCAAAATGTCCGCTTCTATTCGATCTGTAAGCCTTTGTATATTTTCTCTGGCTTCACGGGTGCGCTCAAGTGCGAGTTCCTGTTTTCTTGCGTTGAAAATTTCTCGTATCTGAGTGATGGCGCTGCCGACGAACGCATCCGATAGACGTATCTCACGAGCAGGTGCAATATCTACTGAAGCTCGTCGTCCGGTACTACGCTGTGTCGCCACATCAAATGGTCGGATACTCTCGATCTCATCTCCGAAAAGCTCAATCCGAACAGGAGAATCGTCCGTGCTGGAATAGACATCAAGGATTCCACCACGTCTGCTGAACTCGCCTGGCCTGGTGACGGTATTCGCAGATTCGTATCCCATCTCCACCAACTGAGTAACCACTCTATCGAAATCGATGCTGCTTTCTGCTTCCAATGTAAAAATATGTGGCAGAAGATCATCTGGAGGTGAGGTGTACTGAAACACGGCTTCCGGTGTGCCGATGACAATGCAGGGCTGTGAGCCTGCAAGCATATTGAGTGCGGCTATTCTTTCACCGATGACACGGTGGTCGGTAGT
>JANXSG010000078.1 GCA_025352825.1 Chthonomonadaceae bacterium
GCATTCCGCCGTGCACCAGATTCAGATATTATTCTATGTGCAAATTTTATGAGGACGAATATCAATACTCTTAAATACTATTCCCAGGATTGGGATGAGAAATACCCCAATTGGTCGAGCGACTCAAATCTGGATAGTAAACTGCGATCATATCAAAACACACAAACATATTCATTTGTATGCCCGGCAACACAACAACACTTCCTTTACAGCGCAGCGATACAAGGTCTTTACAGTACATCTGTCGCAGACAACTCTACTCTTGAAATCTTGAGAGATCCTTCTCCTCACCCTGATGGTCTTATAACCATAGGATACGCAGATGGGCAGGTACTGCATGGAGGAGTATTCGCTGGAGATTCGGTACATCAGTGCATCGAAAATGCAAGAGAGTTAGCGATCAATCTGAATTTATATTCTGTGGACTATGATACCTTTCTGCCGCCAGTACTCTCTCAAGCGACCTTACAGGGATTTGCTTTGCCATATACGAGAGCCAGTAGGGTAGTTTCGTGTCCACTGACTGGCAATGTTTATCTGCCAAACACCGTACTCGGTGGTACGAATATATATGCGTTCACGGATAGAAATGCGGAATGGCTCATTAAGGATGCAACAATCCATCCTGAAGATGGAATCACGACAACTGCATTTCTTGACGGCCATGTATTCCGGCCAAGTCGATCAGAATATCCGCTGGATGGTGATACCACAAACCAGTGCAAAGAAATGCAGAGAGTGATCACCCGGAGTGTGCTGCTCTATGCCTCCGATTATGATGATGTCCTGCCAGTCTTGACAAATAGTGATGAGACTTTTCCAATTCTTTCTCCCTACTTTTTGAACTTCATAGTGCGTCGATTTCCAGCCCCATATATTTTTGAATGGAGTTTTACCTGCCCCCAAACAGGATTAGGCTATCTATTCGATGCACATCTTAGCGGGCGGCCGTTATCAAGTTTTGCGAACCTGGACAGCTATTGGGTAGTCACAGATGCAATCGCTCATCCAGATGGCCAAAAGACCACCTCCTACCTAAGTGGAGCTGTACAGCATGCTGGATATATAAATCATGTCACGAATGCACAGCGGTGTATTGCTTCAATAAAATATGATCTTAGACGTACATCGGTTTACATGCAAGATTATGATGAAGTACTGCCTCCGATGCAGAATGCCGCAGTGTATGGCAGAGCCATCTCACCGTACAGTCTGCTGAAAAATGAATTGATCTGTCCCGAGCTAAACATTCCATATACTCCAAATGCTGCTCTGAGCGGATTCTCTGGCGCTGCAATATCAGATTGGCAAACAGCGCTTATTCTTCAGGATGCGCTGCGACATTATGATGGCAGATACAATCTTGGATATTTAGATGGCCATGTGGGTAAAAAGTATCTACCGCAGGGTGGAACTGGAGGGATAAGGCGAAACGTTCCGCGTGCTGCTCAGCCAGCGGGAGGCTCAGCTTCCAGCGTTCACTAACCATACATCAATCGATATTCTGACTGATGTCGTTCTCACTGTAATACGGAGAAGGAAAATGAGAAAAAATCAAATTATTCCCGGATTAATGCTCTGTGGTGTGGCAGCGCTGCTGCTTCCAGCATTCCGGCAAGCACAGGATCCTGGTGTGATTCAGTGTGCGGGATATATGAGTCAGAGCGCTAATAGACTGACGATGTACGCTATGGATTGGGATGAGATTCTTCCCACCTGGACGAGTGACGCAGATTTAGAAAATAAACTCAGGATGTATCAGTACTCTATTTCCTATACCTACAACTGCCCTGTCACCCGGAATCACTACCTGTGGAATAGCGCTGTGAAGGGCTTGGTTCTTGCTGCGATTCCAGACCCTAGAACATTCGAAGCGATTCGAGACTCCACGCCTCACCCAGACGGACTTATTTCAATAGGATATGTGGATGGCCATGTGCTGCATGGTGGAGGAGCTATCGGCGACCCTACTCAGAGTTGTATTAATAATGTCACCGAAATATCCTGGGGCATAAGAAATTATATCCAGGATTACGACGAAACATTGCCCCTGTTTTCCTCCAGTAAGCTTGAATCATCACTCATACCTTATGTAAGAACCAACAATGTTTTCACCTGCCCGGTGACGGGAATAAACTATAAGTACAATCAATCTCTTGGTGGTAACCCGATAATTCAGTACACGGATAGAGCGAATATCTGGCTAGTTACGGATGGTGTAGCACATCCATCAGATGGAAGAAGCACAATTGCATTTCTCGATAGCCATGTATTTCGTCCGGGTTGGCCGCACTTTACGACAAATGATAACAACCAGCTATGCGTTGCCTATCAGTCATCTGCTGCCAGTGCAATCCTGCTTTACGCGTCGGACTATGACGAAATACTTCCCAATATGACAAATGCTCAAAGTGCTTTTGCAACTTTGAAATCGTATCTGCGGTACGACACAAAGTTCAACTGCCCCCAAACTAACCTTCAATTTATATTCAATACAGCACTGAGTGGCCAGCCTCTATCTTATTTCGGGAATCTTAACAACTACTGGTTATTGACAGATGCAAGCCCTCATCCGGACGGACAGAGAACAACAGCATATCTGAGCGGAGCCACAATACATCCTGGATACAACAAAATGTATGTCGATGTTCCAGAATGTATTAAATCGGTGGGTGGAGACCTGCAGGCAACAATCATGTATGCACAAGATTATGATGAAGTTTTGCCACCTATGCATTCCAGCGTTCAATTCGATATGGCAGTAAGCCCTTATGTGCGCAGTTCGGACTTTCTGACGTGCCCGATCACAAATCATCCCTATCTTCCAAGTTCTGAATACAGCGGATTGTCCTATAATTCAATTCAGAATCCTACTGCAGCGCTGATAATTCAGGATTACCCGCCTCATCCCGATGGGCGCAGTATATTAGGCTATCTTGATGGCCATGTCAGCAAAAAATTCCTTCCAAGAATCGACCCAGGTGGTACCCGGCGAAGCATACTGGACACAGGAATGCCTATCGGCAGACCCATGCAGAGAACTCACTAAATCACCCTTGATCACTCAGATACGATTTAGCTATGGAGAGAAGACATGCAAAAAAATCAGATCATTCCAGGATTACTCTTTTGTGGGATAGCTGCCCTTATTCTGCCAGCCTTCCAGCAGGCTCAAGACCCGAATATTCTGCTTTGTGCAAACTCTATGCGTTCCAATATTACTGCTCTCAACTCCTATGTTCTGGATTGGGATGAAACATATCCCACTTGGAGCAGTAACTGGGAATTAGATATTAAACTTAAGCCTTATCAGGCTGTTACCACAGACACTTTTTCATGCCCGGCTACACATCATCAATATCTATTTAACGATGCGATGCAGGGAATCACGCAAGCCAGTATCAACGATCCATCCGTTTTCGAGGTGCTGCGTGATTCATCGCCGCACCCCGATGGGCTGATCTCAATAGGATATTCTGATAGCCGTGTAACGCATGGTGGAGTATTTGTGGGAGATAACACGCAGCTCTGCATAGACAGTATAAAGCAAGTCGCTCTCGGCTTGGAGATGTATGCTCAAGACTACGATGAGATGCTGCCACCGATGGATTCAGCAAGCCAGGTGAAAAGTCTTATATTTCCATACATTAGAGTCAATAACGTCTATACATGCCCCGTAACTGGACAGCCTTATCAATACAATGCATCTTTAAGCAATACGAGTTTAGGCGCCTATCCCGACCCTTCAGTTATTTGGACTCTACAGGATTCCATTCCACATCCTGATGATGGAATCAGTACAGTCGGATTTCTGGATGGGCACGTTTACCGCCCTGGGTGGCCCCACTATCCCATGCCTGGCGATACAACGATGCAGTGTATCCAAAATCAACAAAAAATATCTCGTGGCATTAGCATGTATGCGCAGGACTACGATGAGACACTTCCCAAACTGACAAACTCCACGAGCACGTTAACGCTGCTGATACCGTATGTACGGTCAAGCGAACCATTCATCTGTCCGCAGACCGGGCTTCACTATCTATTTGACTCTGCACTCAGCGGGCGAACGATTGCCAGCTTTGCTAACCCTGCCAACTACTGGGTTTTGACCGATAACAGCCCGCATCCCGATGGGCAGAAAACGACTTCCTATCTAAACGGCCTCGTTTTCCACCCCGGCTATTCTGGCCCGCCTGGAACCGTGCAAAACTGCATCAAATCGGTACGTCAAGACCTATTGGCTACGATGATGTACGCGCAGGATTATGATGAAGTTCTGCCAGCTATGCATTCTGCTGCTGAATACGACCGTTTGCTTATACCGTACACTCAGAGTAATCGGGCATTTACCTGCCCTTTAACAAAATTTCTCTATTTACCCACCTATAATCTCAGCAGTGTATCCATTAGCAGTATCGAACAGCCATACAGTACTATTGTATTGCAGGATTCACGAAGGCATTCGGAAGGCAGCATCACTCTGGGATACTTAGACGGGCATGCGCATCTCCAGTCATTGCCTCGTATTCCACCCACCGGGCCTAAGAGAAAAGTGCCAGGTAATTGACATCTTATACAAAGGCAAACAATACTCAATAAAGGATGTTTCATTCTGAATTCGGTCGATGTATTGCTGAAGCAGGACTAGTGCATGAAATTTCATGCCAGGTTAGCGAATTGGCATGAAACATGCAATATAGATATTATCTTGTATAGATCTGTATTATTAATTCGAATATTGAAATAGTTATTACCGTGCTTTTTGAAGGTTCCTGTATATTGAAATAACCTGGAGATGTAAAATGTATTACTTCCTTGCTTCGCTGAACACAAATCACCGGCAGAAATTCTATCTCTGTCTTAGGCTGTTGTCTGCAATCGTTTTGGCATTAGCTGCTTCAAGTATTTTCCCTGCAGTTTCAAATGCTCAGGTCAATGTTCTCACTCAGCGCTACAGCCCCGGCAGAGATGGGCAAAACCTACACGAAACCATACTGAATACAAACAATGTGAACGTGTATCAGTTCGGCAAACTGTTCACCAGGCCGGTGGATGGACAGATGTATGCGCAGCCGCTCTATATGTCCAACTTGACGATGCCTGACGGTTTGCAGCACAATGTAGTGTTCCTCGCGACTATGCACAACAGCGTATATGCATACGATGCTGACGACCCTGCTGTAAACACTCCTCTATGGGAGAAGCATTTTGGCGGTTCGGTCGTCATTCCTAATGCATGGATTGGATGGTCTGGATTTGCAAACATTAAGAGTGAGCTTGGCATAGTAAGTACTCCCGTTATTGATCCCTCTACTGGAATTCTTTATCTGGTGGCATTTACTCAGGATGCTGTTGGCGGTCCGTATCACCATTCGCTTCATGCACTCAATCTTACCACTGGCCAGGAGATGCTTGGCGGCCCCACTGTAATTACAGGCACCTATCCCGGAACTGGTTACGGGGTGGATGTTTTTAATAAAATTCAGGATCGAGCTAACGGAAATCTCGTCTTCACTTCACGCAGGCATCTGCAGCGCCCATCACTTCTCCTTACCAAAGGTAATATTATAATTGCGTTCGGGTCGGAAGGCGATATCGAGCCTTATCATGGATGGGTATTTGCTTACAACGCGCTATCGCTGCAGCAGACGGGAGTTTGGGTTGCGACACCAAACGGCTCCGAAGGCGGAATCTGGCAGGCTGGCCAGGGATTAGCCGCAGACGCGAATGGTGATATCTACACCATAATAGGCAACGGCACGCTAGATATCAACAGGCAGAACTATGGGGACAGTTTTGTAAAACTCTCGATGACAGATGCAGGCTTATCCGTATTAGACTACTTCACGCCTTTCAATCAAGCTTGGATGGCGCTTTACGATGTTGATCTAGGTTCCTCAGGGCCAATGATTCTGCCCAATACAAATTATGTGGTAGGTGGCGGCAAGCTTTCGAGGATGTATGTGCTGAACCGGAATAATCTCGGACAGTATAATCCCAGCAACGATAATCAGATTGTGCAGTGGTGGGGAGTAGGTAACGGGCATATCCATGGAACTCCAACCTATTGGAACGGGCCTGCGGGACCATTTATGTATGTATGGGTAGAAAACGATTATCTTAAGTCGTACAAGTTTCTCAATACAGGTGTGTTCCAGTATCCAGCCTATAAAAAGAGCGCGATGCCAGCTTCTCCAGGTATGCCAGGAGGATTCTTGTCCATATCCGCAAATGGGAGCACGGCGGGGTCAGGTATTTTATGGTCAGCGCTTCCATACAATGGTGATGCCTGGAAAGCGACCGTCCCCGGGATTGTGAGAGCATTTGATCCTGTTACTTTAACGGAGTTGTGGAACTCGCAGATGGAATCTACTGGACGTGATGCCCTGGGTAACTTTGGCAAGAATGTTCCCCCGGTCGTAGCAAATGGCAAACTTTATGTATCTACATTTTCTAACCAGCTTGCTGTTTATGGTTTGATGCCGCTTGCATCTCCACAAATTACCCCGAATGGCGGTATATTCACTACACCACAGCAGGTTACTATTGCGGATGTCACCGCGGGAACTGACATCCATTATACCCTCGATGGCTCAATACCGACAGTCAATTCACCTGTCTACAATGGCCCGATTGCTCTTTCATCAACGACCACCGTGAAGGCGATTGCATTTGCGAACGGCCTCACGAGCAGCATTACATCTACCCGGCTGATATTTGCTGTCTATGTACCTATATTGGCAGCTAGTTCGGTGAGAGCTGGAACCTATGCCGACATAAACGTCTATTCGCCCTCTACATTTGCCGTGAGAAGAAGTAATGCCAACTCGGCGGATGTTACGAACAGGGCTGCGTATCTGAAAGTCGATCTGACAGGATTTTCAGCGCCGCCTAAAGTAGCCTTCCTGGCAATAACTCCGGACACCACCTCGATTCCAAATGCTGGCTTAGTCAATTTCTCTGTATTCGGAGTGAGCGATACTAGCTGGAGTGAAACTGGGATTACATGGAACAATGCACCAGGGTTTAACCCGCTCAACTTTACATCGACAGGCACGCTCATCACGGCAACAAAAGTGAATTTTGTGCCGGGTCAGCAGTACGTCGACATCACCAGTTATATTGCATCCCATGTCGGCCAGGTGATTACTTTGCAGATATTGAATCAAATTAATGATGGCGCCTACCAGATATATCGAGGCAGGTTAGCTGCCGGAGCTCCTCAAGTTGTGCTAGGGTACTAGATACACCTCACCACCCCCTCACCTCTCCCGAAGCTTCGGGAGAGGGGGCCGGAGGGTGAGGGTTTGTTCTTCCCAAAGCTTCAGAAGAGGGGAAATATTAATCTAGCATCTAGCCCATTCAGGGAGCCTAAGCGACCGGAGATGGGCTTTGCAGATCCAGCGCATGGTTTTAACCCCGGCGTATCATGGGCTTCGCAATTCCAGACCGGTACTTTAGTGCCGCGTCGCTTTCAGCCCGGGAGCGATATGATACTCCCCCTCTCCTCCGAGCTTGCGAGGGAATGCTAAGGAGAGGGGGCGGGGGGTGAGGTAAACCCGTAACGCATGCTCTAAAACGGGCACGCCGCTTCTGATATTCCGGGTCTTCGCGCAGGCGCCTGACTTCCTCGTAGTCTATCCACCATTGCTGTTTAAATCCGTAAGAAACGCCGACAGGATATCGTGGCAGGCGGACTACTCTGCAATATTCATAGATCGCAGTTCTAGACACACCAAGGCAGCGCGCTGCCTCTGGTATCGTCAGCCATTTTTTCTGTTCGAATTTAGCCTCTTCTTCTGCCGAAAGAGGGGCTGGCGGTTCATACACCCAATCCTGTTTATGCAGGGCGCTATTCTTCTGCCGATCTGCATCATCACGATACTTTTCCACCTGTCGGCGAGAAAGCAGGATACGTCTTTTTATACCAAACTCTTTCATATATCGAAATACAAAAAATCGGCGGCGGACTAATCGTGATACACTTGGAGGCGATACTCCGAGTATTTCGGCTGCCTTCTTTACCGTGATCCACTCATCACACTGCCAGTGCTCCGGCAGCAAGTGAATACAGAATCTCCTCTTCACGCGGGCAGTAGTCGCGCGCATCTCCATCACCTCCTCCCACAAGTAGTAGGCGGTTTTAAACCGCTTGCCTTCCTCAGGGAAACTCCGGTGCAGTTTCCCTCGAAGATAGAGTTGTCGTACCCCGTTGCGCGTTATTCCCAGATATGCCGCAGCTTCCTTCGTCGTGATCCATCCGCCATTCGTATACATTATAGTGTCTCCTATTTCACACCGCAACTCCTGTTTTGTGATAGAGGCCGCGGCGAGGGTCACCCCGCCCGCAGGGCGGTTGGCCGTAGGCCTCCCAGGCGGGTACTTCAGTGCCCGACAAGTTCTCACCAATACTGCCATCGTGGTATAATAGGTTACCAAAATATAATTCTCGCCCGGCGCCATCAACACGCAAGCCGGGCTTCAAAATCTCTAACCAATGGGGCAGGGGCGGCAGCGAAAATGAGTGATGACAGGCAGGATAACAGATACGACTTTCGAGAAATAGAATCCAAGTGGCAGAAACGCTGGGAAGAAGCGGAACTCTTTAAAATTGAAAACTCCAGCGATAGACCGAAATACTACGGCCTCGACTTCTTTCCATATCCCAGCGGGGCAGGTATCAGCGTCGGCCACTGCCGTAACTACGTTCCGCTCGATGTTGCGTGCCGTTTTAAGGTCATGCAAGGTTACAATGTCCTTCATCCGATGGGCTGGGATGCCTTCGGCCAGCCTGCAGAGAATGAAGCGATTAAGCGCGGCCGCAATCCGCAGGAGATGGTTCCGGAGTATGCCGCAAACTATAAGCGCCAGCTCAAACTCGTAGGAATATCATACGATTGGAGTCGGGAGATCAACTCCAGCAAGCCGGACTACTATCGCTGGACACAATGGCTGTTTCTTCTGCTTCACAAAAGAGGATTGGCGTATCAGGCAAACACACCCATCAACTGGTGCCCAGTAGATAAAACCGGTTTGGCGAACGAAGAAGTTGTTAACGGCCGGTGCTGGAGATGTGGAACCCAGGTGGAAAAGCGGCCGATGCCGCAGTGGTACTTCAAGATCACAGCCTATGCAGATCGTTTGCTGACTGGTCTGGAGACGATCCAGTGGACTGATGGAATCAAACAGCAGCAGCGAGAGTGGATAGGCAGAAGCGAGGGAGCTGAAGTAGACTTCCAGGTGTTCGGCTCCGACGAGAAGATCCGAGTATTCACCACGCGCCCGGATACTTTGTGGGGGGCGACCTTTATGGTGTTAGCTCCGGAGCATCCGCTGGTAGAAAAGATCACTTCTTCGGAGCATCGAACTGCAGTTCAGGAGTATCAGGATCGCGCCAAAAAATCGACCGACATCGAGAGGCAGAACACCGAGCGAGCGAAAACCGGTGTCTTCACCGGCGCGACTGCAGATAACCCTGTCACCGGGGAGACGATACCCATCTATATCGCAGACTATGTGCTGATGGGATACGGAACGGGAGCCATTATGGCTGTCCCCGCGCACGATCAGCGCGACTTCGATTTTGCCCGAAAGTACGACATTCCTATCGTTTTGGTTTACCGAACATCCCCGGATCAAAACGCGGACAGCATGAGCGAAGCTGCGCCTGCCGGCGGAGTGATGGATAATTTTATTCCCGCTCCTGGTGCGCACACTCCAGCTTCCCCATTCACCGGTGAGCCTAATAATAAAGAGACTGTTCGTAAAATAATCGCATGGCTGCAGGAATATGGCGTTGGAAAAGGTGTAATCAACTTCCGACTTCGGGATTGGCTGATATCCCGGCAGCGATACTGGGGCGCTCCAATCCCGATTATCCATTGTGCCAAATGCGGCGCGGTACCTGTTCCCGAGGATGAGCTCCCTGTGCTTCTCCCAGATGTCGAGCGATACGAACCAACCGGCACCGGCGAATCCCCACTGGCCGGTATCCCAGAGTTTGTCAACACGGTCTGCCCCACATGCGGTGAGCCTGCGCGACGGGAGACGGATACAATGGGGGGGTTCGCCTGTTCATCCTGGTACTTTTTGCGGTTCGCAGATCCTCATAACTCTGCAGAAGCATTTTCCCAGGAATCAGTGAAGTACTGGCTGCCTGTTGATCTCTACGTAGGCGGTGCGGAGCACGCTGTGATGCATCTGCTCTATGCGCGATTCTGGACGAAAGTGATTCACGATGCAGGGCTGGTTGAGTTCGATGAGCCTTTTCAGAAGCTGCGCAATCAGGGGATGCTGCTAGCGTATACTCCTGGCCGGGAGATTACTTCCGAAGCAGAAGAGGGCAGTGACGAAGAGCCCGAAGAGCTGCTGGAAAACTGGAAAATATTGAAGCCTGAAGAAAAGATGACGATTCCGGAAGATCAGTGGATATGGCGCTGGGTAAAAATGAGCAAGTCGAAAGGTAATGTGGTCACCCCGGATGAGATCGCGGAAAAATATGGTGCGGACAGCCTGAGGTTGTACGGTCTATTTGTTGCGCCGTTTGAGGATACGGTACAGTGGACGGATAAGGGCATCGAAGCTTCGCACCGCTATATTAATCGGCTATGGCGGCTCTGGAGCGAGCTGAGATCGCATTACTCAGCGGATTGGAAAACTAAAATTGTGGATGAGCTTGCAGATAATCCGCTGCCTACCGAGCTTCGTGCTCTGCGCCGAAAACTTCATCAAACCGTAAAAAAAGTGGGGGAAGACATTGAGAACTTCCGATTCAACACCTGTGTCGCTGCCCTGATGGAATATACAAACGAACTCTCACTATTCCGTAACAACCTCGGCTCTGCTGAGCCAACGATTCAACAGGAGCTGATAGTTTCCGAGCTGCTGGAAACTCTGCCTCTGATCATGTCTCCCCTCACTCCACATCTGGCAGATGAGATGTGGGAACTGCTGGATAAAAGTGGTTTTATCTATCGGGAACCCTGGCCAGTATTCGACTTCGCTGCAGCCGCCGAAGAAGAGATAACGATTGTGGTGCAGGTGAATGGCAAGGTCCGAGATCGTTTAGCTGTGGCTCCCGAAACAGAGCAGATTGAGATCGAGAGATTAGCGCTTGCCTGTGTAAAGGTTCACGCAGATATCGCAGACAAACAGCTTCGTAAAACTATTTCTGTTCCTGGAAAGCTAGTAAACTTTGTCGTAGGTTAGACTTTGGATGACTTATCGTCATCTGCCATAAGCTTTAAGCTAAATATACTTTGACATAACGAAATGAATATCTTCGCCATGTGGCGTTCTGCCGAGTGTGCTTCGCACACGATTCGCCCTGTATGAATCCCGTGTGCGAAGCACACTCATCCGCAGGCTACCAAGCGAACAAATTCATTTCGCCGCGCAATATTTATGCTGCCATTGGCAACTTGGAAGCCAGATGAAGCAGTTCTCCTGCAATTTTATCCAGAGGTAGAACCTTTTCGACTCCGCCATGGGCCACGGCCTCTTTCGGCATACCATACACCACGCAGCTCTCCTCATCCTGCGCAATTGTTCTAGCCCCAGCATCGCGCATTCTTCGCATACCGCGCGCTCCATCATCACCCATTCCAGTTAGAATAGCAGCTACCACGTTCTTACCAGCATGAGATGCACACGAGTCGAACATGACATCGACCGAAGGGCGATGCCTGTTCACTGGCGGCCCATCCTTTACCTCGAGCACGTACTGTGCCCCCGATCGAATTACAGAAGTGTGAAGATTACCGGGAGCGATGTAGGCATGTCCTGGCAGTACTTTATCACCATTCTGAGCCTCTTTTACGCGTATATTGCACAATGAATCAAGACGATTTGAGAAGGATGCGGTGAAACCAGGAGGCATATGCTGCACGATCACCACGCCGGGCGTATCGGCAGGAAATGCCGTAATTACTTCACGGATTGCCTCTGTTCCTCCTGTGGAAGCGCCTATTGCAATCAGCTGGTGAGTCATGCGGAACTGGGAAGTCACCTTGCCGCTGTTCTGACTTGTGGCTGAGGGTACGTGCGTGCCCTCTTTGATTGGGCGGACGCGTGCGGTCGCAGCGGCTTTTACTTTAGCAATAATCTCAGTCGAACACTGTTCGACACCCATCAGTGTATTAAGCTCAGGCTTCGCAAAGAAGTCCACAGCACCCAGTTCCAATGCACGCATAGTCACTTCACATCCCTTTTGAGTGAGAGAAGAAACCATCACGACAGGCATGGGATGGGCGCGCATTAGTTTTTCCAGAAATGTCACTCCATCCATGCGAGGCATCTCAACATCCAGTGTGAGTACATCTGGCTTAAGATCACGAATCTTATCACGGGCAAAGTATGGATCGGGTGCTACTCCAACCACTTCAATGGATGGATCTGATGTCAGTATTTGGGTCAGCAACTGTCGCATCGCTGCGCTATCATCCACAATGAGTACTCGTATCTTCCCTGCCATCTCGATTTTCCTTACCTGCTGCAGCACAAAAATGGCTGCTGCTCTAAAATAGTGTTATGTTATTATCGTCTGGAACTGTGGATATCTTTGCAATATTTTTCAGTTGTTGTCGTTCTTCACGTTCCAACTCGACCATTTCATTATCCCCTTTGGCCCCTGTTTTCTCCAGCCTCTTGAGAAGTGTACGCCCCGTATCGGTGTGAAAGTAGATCACTCTCGCGGCGTATCCGCCTAAATCCTGCGATAGGATAGGGATTTTTTCATTTTGAAGAAAATCGAGAGCAAATCGAATATTACTTCGAGGTACATTGCTTTCGGTTTCACGCATTTTGAGTACATGTCCCCCTCCAAAAACTTTTGCCGAAAGCCTATAGCGGTCAGCTCCTAGTTTCATACACTGATTGATAAGCAGCTCCATGGCATGCACACCGTAACGTGTGCTGCCAGGGGCATCCAGTGATCCCTCTGGAAGCATAAAATGATTCATACCACCGATGACATTGTCCTTATCGAAAAGGCATACTGCAATACACGATCCCAGGACTGTGTGCACCACAGCAGGATCTTTGCTTGCATACACTCCACCGATGTGGATGCTGTGGTGATTTTTACTTTCTGGCCTTGCAGCCAATCTTGGTGTCATGCCGCCCTCTTAAGTTGATGTGTTGTATCCGGAAGGCGATAGATCGTTTTCCCGAGAGAATCGAAGGAGTCGGAAACTCCGAGAAGTGATTCAGAATGCCCAATAAAGAGATATCCGCCCGGCTTCAAACGCAGCACAAATTTAGCGAATAGCTTTTTTTGTGTAGGTTTATCAAAATAGATGACCACATTACGGCAGAAGATGATATCGAACTGGATATCGGAGCGTATCGGCCAGAGATCTTCCAGAAGATTTATTTTCCGAAATGTGATTTGGTTCCGAAGCTCCTCGCGCACACGAACAGAGGTATATGGCTCCTCCTTGCCTTTTAAGAAGTATTTGCGCAAAAGATTAGAAGGAACAGGTTCCACTCGCTCTCTATCATATATTCCTGCTTCTGCATGGGCGAGTACATCGGTATCGATATCTGAGGCAAGCTGACTTATTTGCCAGTCCTTATGATCCCTTAAGGCTTCCGCAAGAGTGATGGCCAGTGTATAGGGCTCTTCCCCGGTGGAACAGCCTGCATGCCATATCTTAAGCGTGCTGGGAATTTCAAATCTGCCAGCCTTTTGAATCATTTCGGGGACAATATGATTCTGAATATACTCAAAATGATGCGCTTCACGAAAGAAGTCTGTTTTATTGGTTGTGATGCAGTTGACCAATTCTGTCATCTCATGACTGCTGTTCCCCAGGGATATTACTAGATCATAATAGGCTCTGTAGCTTTCGAGGTTATTTGCTTTTAGCCGCTTTTGCAGCCGGGATTTGACAAGCTGTTTTTTTGCAGCGCTGAGCGAGATACCACAAACTTTATATATTAGCGCTCGAAACAACTCGAACTCGTCATCTTTTAGTTCAAATGTGTCCATGATTTAGGTGTCCCTTCCAATCGTGTAATAGTAGTTTCTTATACAGGTATTTTTCCATGCATCTGTCCGTGAGATACCCGGTAGAACTGCCATTAATGGGCACACAAGGAGAGAAAATATCTGCTAATTTGCCCTCCCGGCCCCCTCTCCAAAAACAGGAGAGGGGGTGACTGTACCCTGCATTTGCCCCTCTCCCAGTGAGGAACGAACGCCCGGGAGAGGGGTTGGGGTGAGGTGAAATAAGTTATTCCTAGGTTTTACCGCTGGAGACAATAAAAAAAAGAGCCACCGACTTAGTCGGTGGCTCTCAAATTAACCTATTCAGAGTTGTTTAGAACTCTTCGAAGCCATCATCTTTCGTGCTTGCTGCTGCCGATCTTCGGGCAGGAGCAACCGGAGCTGCAGGTCTTCTCTCCAATCTAGCAGGAGGAGCCGCGGATCGGGCAGGGGATATCGTAGCAGCTGTCCGAGCAGGAGCACTAGGTGAGGCTGTAGTTTCTAAATACTGCTGATCTAGTGTGAACTGCCCCACCATGCTTTGCAGATCCGCTGCCTGTTGTGTCATCGCCTGGCTGGCTGCTGCTGTCTCCTCCACAAGAGCTGCATTCTGCTGTGTGATCTGATCCATCTGCATGATGGCCTTATTCACTTGTTCTATCCCTGCTGCCTGTTCCGTGGATGCAGCCGATATTTCAGAGATGATGTCGGCGACTTTCTTCACCGAACTGACGATCTCTTCGAGATTTTGCCCGCTCTGGTTCACCAGGTTACTGCCCTCCTGAACCTTCTGGACGCTATCCTGAACGAGAGTTTTGATCTCTTTGGCTGCTGTGGCGCTTCTGCCTGCAAGGTTGCGGACTTCAGCAGCTACAACGGCAAATCCTCTGCCCTGTTCGCCAACTCTGGCGGCTTCCACCGCAGCATTGAGAGCAAGCAGATTGGTCTGGAATGCAATCTCGTCAATTACGGAGATAATATCAGCAATTCTCTTACTGGCTTTGTTGATCTCTTCCATAGAAGTGACCGCGTTGCCCACAACTGCTCCGCCCTTTTCGGCGACCTCTCTGGCCTGAGCTGCCAGCTGGTTTGCCTGGCGAGCGTTGTCAGCATTTTGGTTCACCGTGGAAGTCATTTCTTCCATACTGGAAGCTGTCTCTTCCAGGCTGGAAGCCTGCTCTTCGGTACGCTGAGCCAGATCATCTGTGCCTGTGCTTACCTCTGCAGAAGCCGTCGCAATATTATCGGCGGCGGAGCGAGTACTTGCTATCGTGACAGAGAGCGATTTCTGCGCTTTTTGGTATGCTTCTACTGCTTTCACCGTCTGATTTCTCAGGTTGTTGAATGTCTGTGCCATAAGCGCCAGATCTGGCTGGGTCGGAATATCCAGAAGTGGAGTTCGTGGCTCAATTGCAAATGTAAAGTCGTTATTCGCCATTGCCTCCATTGCATTCGAAAGATCAGTAGAACATGCCCCTCGCAGGAACTCCATCCTATCAGCTATAGCCTTAACTACAGCCTTATACTCTGCATCTATTCGAATGCGTTCCGTGGCATCGTTCCATTCCGTAGAGTAGCCATAGACGGTTCCTTTTTCATCTTTCAAGACATTTACTGCCAGATCGATGATGAGTAGACCGACCGTTATCTGAGTCTGATATGGGAATATCGACTCGTTGGCAAGCAGCTTGCGCTGGTGCTGAGGGTTCTTGTGGAAATCGTCGATGCATCTCCCAAGGAGATTTTCCACCTGGAATCCAGACCCAAATACCTTCTGCATCTCCGGTTCCCATGATTTCAGATTCTGGTTCAGTTTCTTATTGATATACATAACCTTGAGGTCAGGATCTGTCAGCATGATATTGGTACTGGAGGCTTCGAGAGCAGCCAGTAACTGAGTCTGGCGTTTTTCCAGTGCAACTCGATCTGTAATGCGTTCCCATGAGATTGCATATCCAAGCTGGCTGCCATGTACATCGAATGTGCCGGTCACAAAAACGTCACAGACGCACGGTCCTGTTTTCAGTATTTTATGATACGGATGGTTTCGCGTGTTCCCTGCCCTAATGAATTCATCCGGTTCATCGGTAAATAGCCAGTTGATGGGTTTGCCAATAATTTCCTTTGCCTTAAAGCTCTGCCACTTCGCATCAAATTTGTGTAGATTGGGCTCCATGAACTCCAGCACTTCGAAGCTTCGCTTATTGGCATAGACTATATTCCACTCCAAATCGCACAAGAATGTATTGGTTGTCGCGTTTTCCAACACTGTCAGAAGCTGTGAAGTGCGATGCTCGGCAGCTATTTTATCTGTGGTCCGCTCCCAGTCGATGGAATAACCGGAAAGAGTTCCTTTGTCATCGTAAATCCCATTTATCATGACATCACAGGTGCACGGCCCTGTACGGATACTCTTTTGGTAGGGATGATTGGAAGGATTGCAGGCTCGGCGAAACTCCGAAGGCTCATCAGTAAATAGAAACTCTAAATTAGTACCGATGATTTCCGCTGCATGAAATGACTTCCATGAATCGCTCCATTTATGCAAGTTCGGTTCCATAAATTCAAGAATTTCGAAGCTCTTCTTATTCGCGTATATGATATTCATATCCGCATCACAAAGGAATGTGTTTGCCCTGGAGTTTTCAAGTGCATTCAGTGTCCATTTAGGAAGAGTTGTATTTTCAAAAGTCGCTTTTGACCCAACCACCGAAAGCTTAGGCGGCGTACTACTTCTCTGATTCGAACCGGTTCCTCTAGCTGCCACTACCGAAAGTTTTGGTTTTGCTGTTGCGGCGCTTTTTGCTCCAGCCGAACTAGATGTCGTTGCTGAAGAAGGAGATATTTTTTTTGCTAACACTGCCATTCTACGGATTCCTTTCCATTATCTGAATATTTCAGACAGACCAGATAGAGTTTATCAAGCTGCAAACGACATTCCTACATTATCGCCTAGCAGCACGGTATCGATATCCAGAACAATAATGAGCTTATCGCCCACTTTGGCAATACCTCTCAGCATGGAACTGTTCATGTTTCCTCCAAAATCAGGAGGAGGCTGAATATCTGATGGCGGGATATTTATCACCTCAGAGACGCTGTCCACGATCATTCCCATCACACGGTTTTGAACTACCACCACCACGATCGCTGTGAACTGATCGTATTCGATGGTACCTAGGTTGAATTTTGAACGCAGATCCACGATTGGTACAATGGTTCCGCGAAGATTGAGGACTCCTCTTACGTCCGAAGGCGCATTTGGGATTCTGGTGTTTGGGACATACCCTTTGATCTCCTGAACCTTCAGGATATCCACACCATACTCTTCATCGCCAAGCGTAAAAGTTAAAAACTGATTGGAATCTGCCGACAGCAGATTATCCTGATTCATTAGATCTGTTTGATCTATTGCCATAACTTCCCCCATTGATTTTCAATGCAACTCGGGTTGACTTCACGTACATTGCGAAGACGGTTGAACGCGCCAGTGCGCCTCTCACGCTGCTTCCGCGAAGCTGGCGCCGCCCAGTCTGTCCGTGTGGATCAGTCCGGGAACATCTAGAATGAGCGCCACACGGCCATCTCCTAAGATGGTGGCGCCAGCGATGCCGTTTACTTTGCGATAGTTTGTCTCCAGACTTTTGATGACGACTTGACTCTGCCCTATGAGTTCGTCAACAAGCAACGCGACCTTTCGGCCGTCATTTTCAACGATAACTAACAGTGCCTTAGTTGGATCTGTAAACTGTGCTGTGGATCCAAAAACTTGATACAGCCGCAGGATGGGAAGCACTTCGCCGCGCATCAGCACTATCTCTCCCTGGCCGGCCACCAGCCGGACATCGCCTAGTTTAGGCCGTATACTCTCTACAATACTTGTCAGCGGCAGAATATACACTTCCTCGCCCACCGATAAGGAAAGCCCTTCCAGGATGGCCATAGTGAGAGGAAGTTTGATTCGGAAACGAGTACCCTTTCCTGGCACAGTATTGAGAGAAATTGATCCACCCAGAGCTTGTACTGCGCGTTTGACAATATCCATGCCCACACCGCGCCCGGAGAGATCTGTTACCTCTTTTGCAGTAGAAAACCCTGGATGAAAAATGTAGTTGTAGAGAATATCATCTGCAGGCGGAGCATCGTTCTCGGATATGAGCCCGCGGTCGATCGCTTTTTGTAGGATTCTCTCTCTATTCAGTCCGCGTCCATCATCAGAGACCTCAATGACGATGTTTCCCCCTTCATGAAAGGCATTCAAAGTGATCGTGCCCATCTCAGGCTTACCGGCAGCACGCCGCTCTTCCGGTGTTTCCAGAGCATGGTCTATCGAGTTTCGCACCAGATGGGTGAGGGGATCTGTTACCACTTCAATCACAGTTTTATCCAGCTCGGTATCTTCACCCACGGTTTTAAGTTCAATCTTCTTACCGCAGGCTACCGATAGATCATGAACCAGACGGGGGAACCGGCCAAAAGCATATTTGATCGGCAGCATTCGCACAGCCATCACACGCTCCTGCAGATCTCTGGAAGCCCGTTCCATCTCCGCGACTGCCTCTATAAGCCGCGGAAGTTTGGCCATTGAAAAATCAGAAATCACCTCATTCAACATAGACTGATTTATAATTAACTCTCCGACCAGGTTGATCAGCTTGTCGACTTTATCTGTTGCGACTCGCAGTGTTTGCGTGTCTGAATTTTTACCACCCGATGTAGGTGTGGCTGCCGCAGGCTGCGGAGGTGTTGGCTTCGCAGCGGATAGGGGCGCAGAATCTAGATTGAGTGAATTTGATGTTTCAGCGCGTATCGTTTCAGCCGCAGCAGAGACTTCCTGGATGATTACAGGAATAAAGTCGGCAGGTTCGATCGTTAGCACAATCTCGCTCTCATCTTCGATAAACTCAAATATGTCGAGAATCTGAGCCTCTTCCCATTCTGTACGGAAGATGATTTCCCAGCCAAGATACGAGCTTTCTGGATCGATCTCTTCGATGGATGGCAGTCGCGAGGTATCGCAGATAATTGAGATCAGTTCGCCGCTCTCTCGAATCTGATTGATCATCTGCCGAGGGTCGATACCTCGGCGGAGAATATCTGGCCCAGGCACAAATTTCAATCGATATACTTTGGTAGCAGCAGTAATCGCTGTCTCTTCGATAATAACGGGCTCTTCAGTGATGGCCGAGATGTCGCTGGTACCGTTCACGCTCTCAATTTGTTCATGAATTCTCGCTGTAAGCGGGGCAGAATCTGGGGCTGTTGACTCTTCGCCGCGTGCCACTGCAAGGAGGGCTCTCATCTGATCACGAGATTCAAGCAGGAGCTGTGATATCGTTTTACTTATTTTGAGCTGGCCGTTTCGCATGAGATCAAGCAGAGTCTCCAGCCCATGTGTGAACTGTGCCAGATCAGCAAAGCCAAAAGTTGCGCTGCCTCCTTTAATAGAGTGTGCACATCGAAAGATAGTATTGAGCAGCTCCAGGTCATCGGGCGATTTCTCCAATCGGAGAAGTAGGCCTTCGAGGTCTTCGAGGAGATCAGCCGCTTCTTCGAAGAATGCGGAGTGAAACATGGCGGTATCAAAGTTCATGATGGCAGCACCTTCTCAATCACCTTAAGCATCTGTTCTGGATGAAATGGCTTCACTATCCAGCCGGTGGCGCCTGCAGCTTTGCCTTCTGCTTTTCTGTTGTCACCGCTTTCGGTGGTGAGCATCAGGATGGGGGTGAATTTGCAGGCAGGCAAGCTTCTTGCCTGCTTAATAAAAGTCAAACCATCCATAATGGGCATATTGAGATCGGTTATTATGATATCCACTTTCCCACCAGGCACCTCTTTGAGTTTTGTGAGAGCATCCTGCCCATCTACCCCTTCGATGACCTGGAAGCCGGCTCCTTTTAGAGTGAACCCAACCATCTGTCGCATCGAACTTGAATCGTCTACAATTAATGCTGTCTTAGACACCGTTTAGCTCCTGAGGCTCCAGGGTACAGGCTATTTTGTACCCTTGCAGCGTTATCGACGCGTGATGATTTTAGGAAATCAAACACGACCATTTCCATCTCAAAATATTTTCGGTTCAAACATCGAGTTTCGTTTTTCTAAAATAGTGTTACTGCATCATCAAGCTGATCTGTATAGGAGACTTCAGTTAGCAGCGGGGCAGCTCCCACAGAACACGCTCCATTTTTTGGCATCATCGACAAATTGACCGGATCCGTACCTGTTGCTTGCAACTCAATTAGATTTCCATTTTCCATACGCCCATCACTTAGTTCGTCGCGAAGTGCACGTAACGGATCGGCGACATGGGCAAGTCTTTGATGAAGCATGTCGTGATATTGAAAAACGACAACAATCTGTTCAATATCCTGACTGAGGCAAGCCGTGTGCTCAGAAAGATTTGTTAAAGCTAGTTGCGTATTGGTATCACTCTTCTGGATCAAATCCAGTGATTCACTTAATTCACACTTTGCCTGACTGCACTCTTGCAGGCTTTTTACAGAGGCATCGCCCAGTTGTTTACACACAGTACTACTGAGGTTTGCAAGTGTCCTAGTGAGGGACTGCATTTTCTCAGCGGACATTCTCGAACGATCAGACAACTTTCTCACTTCGCTGGCAACTACAGAAAATCCTCGGCCTGCCTCACCTGCCCTCGCAGCCTCAATCGAAGCATTTAGAGCCAGCATCGCCGTTTGGTCAGCCAGGTCTTCTACCTCTTTGAGAAGAGAGAAAAGGTCCTTAGCAACCGTAGAAACCCGCTGCAGTTCCTGAGCTGAAGCGGCTATTTCACTGCCTGTGATCGACATTTGTTTGAGGAATCTGCTCATTACCTCACCTGCTAATGCCGCTGTGCGTGAAACACTCATTTCGTTCTGAGCTCCAATGGCTTCCTGAGCTCCGGATGCCGCTTCATTTGCCTTTGTTACAATGCCGTAGAATCTATCAATGGCAGCATTAACAGCCGTTTCAGCTTCGGACATGGCTATAGTAACCTGGCTTGCCAGATTACTCGCTATTCCTGCTACCCTATCGCTTAACAGAAGTTTTTCATGGACAGCTAAATGTTCTGCTTCTCGATGGAGATCGCGATCATCCCGGATATTTCGGAGTGAAGCTAGCTCCTCTGCGAACATCCCTGCTTCTTTCATGGCGAAGATGGTCTCTTTTTGTGATTTTTCGACCATTTCTTCGAGAAGAAGAATTTTATTTTCAAGCAAGAGCAGGTGCTCGGAATGAATTTCATCAGATGTTAGCGACACTTCAAACATAGTTTCATCTTGGCTAATGCCAGCAGACACCGCCTGTGCTAGTGAACCTGTTTCGGCGACGGAAACTCTGCTGCGATTCTGCAGCCAGGCCGCCCATCCTGATCCAGCGATGATTAGCAGAGGCAGTGGGTATTGCCGGCCAGTGATAAGCCAAAACAGGAATGCTGATGCAATTAGTATTGGGAATGACAGCAACAATTAAGTATTAACCCCTGTTCGTTAAAAATATCCCAAGGCTCTCGACTCCAGAACATAGCTTATTTGCGCCCCATACAAATTTATGTACTTTTCCAGATTTTTCACATTCATGTTTTAAAGTACAAAGAATTTGAATTGCGCTGATGTCAATTTTTTCGATATGCTCCAAATCAATTTGGATGGTGTTCGTTTTTTCATCAGAAATACTTTTCTTAGCGAGAGCCAGTATGGTCTCTGCTTCAAAGATATCTACAATGCCAGACAACTTTAACATCCCGCTGTTTCCAGTTCGGCGATACTGTGCTATTTTAGAATTTGTCTCCACCAGGAGTTATCTCCAATCAACTATGCTGGTAAGTATTCTCGGATATTTTTGAAAACTCTGTACCCTATATCTATACATGTCTCTTTAGCGCAGTCCCACCCTCATTCACGGCCTTTCTCCCTTATTGCCTCGTACCTCGGATGGCGATGGGAGCAGGTTATCAAATCTCAGGCTTTGCAGGAGTCTTCTTAACCTTGACGGTTGCAGGTACCGCAAATATACTGTTATTTTCGACTGTGTATAACATTCCAAACTATACTGGCCAATAATACATTGTCGATTCACTCATATGGCTGTTTATCACGCAGTGGTGCAAAGGGAATTTAACTGTTCTAATTGGCAGAATAATAGAAACAAAATAGTGAGGTAAGAAGAATGTATAAGCCAAGAAGCTTAACATGCATCGCGTTTGATAACCCCGAGACTTCAATTCTTGGGGAACTGCTCTCGCTCATCGATACAGAAGCAAGCGTGGAAATATGTTCGATGGGAGCACAGCATCGATCTGTTTTGAACCAGACCGGCAAGCTGATAATAGTTGAAGAAGAAACACTCCATACGGCGAGAATCTCTATTCATGGATTTGAAAGTAATAGAATCGATATCAAAATCCTGAATAAGATACTGACCGTAAAACGTCGCTCACACGAGTGGATCGAATGGGAATCGAATGTTAGTTTAAGGGACAAAAGCACTGGCGGTACTACTGTTAAACCATGGGTCTCCGCTAGAAGCCGTAATATTAGCCCCGGCGGTATGCAATTCGAGATCGAAGGTGGCAGTGGAGTAGGCGAAATGCTGGATCTGCGGTTTTCGCTTCGAGTTCCACCCGCTGACAGCACTAAAATTCAAAGCAGTAACAACAACGGACTGCGGCTGATCGAAAGCGAAAGATTCGATGATATTACTATACTAACTTCAGCACAGGTGATGAACAGAAAATCTATTAGCAATGCAGTGGAACTGCTGGGGATGAGATTTTTGGGTCTGACAGCCGCGGATGAAAGAGCTATTTCAGACTTCACGTCTCGCTGAGAATGCTCTTTAGAATACTTTCAGGAGAATGCGCATCGTCCATCGCGTTCAGCAAAATAATCTGTCGTTCAACGAGCGGATATAGCTTCAGCATCGATCGTATATCTACTCGTGTATTATGCTCCAGTTCACTTAAGATACGTGTTTCCAAAGTGGAGTTTGCTGCGAGAACATCGATGGCGGGAAATAGACGCTCATGTGCAAGTGTTTTCGAAAGAGGTATTCGCCAGGTGGTGTCGTGCAGTATATGTTCAAAAAGGCGCAGGTGAGGGTGCAGTTCACCCTCTGCCTCTTCTTCCAGATCAAGCTCGGTATGCCAGAGCGTTCCCACTATCGAGAGTGAGCCTCCCAACGATCCACCGAGCGGGCCTTCTCCGCCAAATAAGCCTGCATTCTGAATCCATTCCCGCATACGGGTTCGGGCTGGGGAACGGTCGGCGCCGCGCTGCGAGTCGTCCCCCACCACCTCCAGCATTGCGCTCCACAGACCGGTAAACGAGTCGACAGCCAGCAGGACATCCTTCTCCAACTCTGTCTGGCGCATGGCACTGGCGAGCGCAAGATCGGCGATGAGGAGTGTCTGTTCAGGAGTTCCGCCTTGCTCTTTGGAAGGACAGGCGATAATATCTGCATAAGGGAAGCGGCGTCGCCAGTCGGTGATCTCTTCGCCACGAGCACGGAACAGCAATACGATCACAACTGCTTCTGGTTTATTCTGCGTGACTCCTGCGACCAC
>JANXSG010000099.1 GCA_025352825.1 Chthonomonadaceae bacterium
CAAAGCATACTCTTTCCACCATGCTGGAGTTGATTCCAGTGGATTCCATGATGCTGTGTTGACGACTGCCTGTGCCTGTGTTGGCATCGTCAATAGCGCCATCTCATATCTTGATGGTCTTTTTCCTGGAGTCGTGTTGACGTCCACATTCTTATTACTATTTTGGATAAATTTAAGACCGAATAGTCCTTCCGATGCTGGAATTTTCGAAATTTTATAGCCTCCACTGTTTACAAAATTAGAGCTGTCAGTCGGCGATGGATTATCAATCAAGCATTTCCAGGATACTGCTACAGAACACTGAACGAGATTTGGCGAATGATTTTCAATATTAAAAATGAAAATTGCAGCACTTAACGTGGAGTTTCGAATATCTCCGGGTAAAATTGGGGTGAATATTTTTTGACTTATTTTTACCGGCAGCAATCGATCGAGATAATTCAAAAGAGCAGAAGGGAAGAGAGAAGTAAATTCAACAGCTCCGATGGAAGGTAAACTATAAGCGCTATTTAGGGTTAGCGAGCGTGCTAAACGATTTCCTTGTTGATTTGTCCAGACACTTGCAAAGCAGGAAGGAATGGGGAGGAATGCAGGCTGTGATTCGCGATATCCAACTACGACCGGGCCAAAAGATCCATGCGAATTTAGTGAAAGATAGCCAGTTCCGATTCCGCCTATGACTGCTGTTCTGCCTGAATCTGTTAGCGCTGATGAAATTTTTGTCAGTGCACGATCATCTGATCTTGCAGGAAAAACATTGCTCAAAAACAGAACTGCTGATACGATCCGCAATATCTTGATTTTTGAATATATTAAATGGAACATTAACTCACCCTGTCTAGCTTAAGGTACAACAGCGCCCAGAGGTCGATCTCTTCAAAGCCCATTGTTTTATAGATTCTGCCCGCTGTTGGGTTCTCATAAAAGAGCAGGGGTAATTTACCCTCTTTTTGCAGTTCCAAGGATAATCCTGCAGTGCATGCGCTGGCGTATCCTCTCCCACGATATTCAGGATGAGTATATACTCCGCCTATAAGCGCTTCGCTGCGGCCCTCAACATTGATGAGAGCGGCAGATACAAATTTAGCTTCTCTGTTCGGTTCGATTACTTCTGCAGCCCATACTCTGGAATTTCGCAGTATCGATTTTAAATTGGATCTATCACGAAACATATCTTCTGCCGTAGAATATAGCATAACTAACTTGCTCAGATCGTTGATGGATGCTTTGCGTACACCACAAAATGATATTCTGTTGCAATTGGGAGCAGCAGTAAGCTTCAGAAAGGAACTATCCTGCATACATTCCGCCCGGTATCGCTTCAAACTGTTTGGGAGCGCTGAGACGGCTTCCTTACTTCCGCGAACGCCTATAACATCACGGACTGTATCCACTATTTTTGAAAAGGATTCGGCACACTCTCCGTGGCTATCCACAACTGCCACGGTGTTCCCAAAATGAAGGAGTACTCCGGCTAGTTTGGAATTTGCTGTGCGGAATACTCCCCATGAGCGCACAGTTCTGCTGCAAAATCCGTAGGTTTCTATATTAAGTCGGACTGCAAGAGAACGTACAGGTTGGTGTTCGCAAAATTCGTGGAAAGCGCTTTCATCTTGATGAGTTAATGGCCGGGCAGTCATTTGGCTGTTCATTAGTGATTGAATTCATTATTTTGCCAGTAGATTCCTCCGTTTAGGATGTAAATCCAATGAGCTTGGCGATTGAAACAATACACGAAGAGATAAAAGTGCGAATAGATAGAGATCTATTTTTTAACTACCGAACACCCAGCAAATTACACGGTGATGAAACTCGACAATCTTCATATTCCGCGGGGTTCGAAAGAATTTGCGCTGCTGGAGGCAGAGTGCTTACAGCAAAAACTGGTGAACACCAGGCGAACTGCTGGATACGAAACTGTTTTATGGATGAAGCAGATATTACTATCCCTTGTGCTGCAATTTCGATGAGTAATACTGAAATTCGCAGGGGAGCGGTAAGCGTTGGAATCCGGCAGACAGGAGTATGGTACGATTCTCTGAAAAAAGGACTAATGGAAGAAACAAGAGATATCCGTGCTGAACAGACGTCATCAGAAGGAAGAATTCTTGATATTTCGATCAGGCTGAAATGCATTTCAGGTGCGCCGCTCTCTCTTGATTGGCGAAATGGCGCCATATTACAGATGCGACTCGCTCATCAGCTCATGCCAATAGGTGGAGGACAGATTAGAAATAGCCTGTCAAATTACGATGTCGTCGGCACGCATGGGTGTTCAGCGTCATGGTGTGCTGCAGTCGGAGTAGTAGACGGTTTAACTGTTGGGATTCTCGTTCTTAACCACGGCGATAATCCTGAATCGTTCCCGGAATGGAAAATAAGTGATGAAGGGCTCATTGAGCCGATTGCATGTTGTGCAAGACTTAATTTCGATCAAAATAGAAGTGTCAATTGGAAATACCGTATAGTCGCACATTCCGGCTATGTAAATACAGAGTGGTGTGAAAATCAATATCAAGAATTCAATAGGATTTGAACAGAGTGAAAAACTGAGCATTGTGAGGTAAGCTTTGATATCTGGAATGGTCATGCCATTCCAACAGTTCGATCAATAGAGTGATGGAAAGGATTAGATTATTGGCGGCCCCCCTCTTATCTGTTCAGGATTTAAAGACGGAGTTTCATACTTCTGGTGGAGTTGTGAAGGCAGTTCGAGGCGTTACATTTCAAGTCGAACGGGGAGAGACAGTAGGTTTGGTAGGCGAATCTGGTTCTGGTAAGAGCGTGACAGCACTATCACTTATGCGCCTCATCCCTTCTCCCCCCGGCAGAATCACGGGAGGTTCAATAAAATTTGATGGCAAGGAGCTTGTTGGGACGAGTGAAGATGAGATGCGAAAAATCCGTGGCCAGCAGATTGCCATGGTCTTTCAGGATCCGTTCTCATCGCTTAACCCCACAATGACCCTAGGCGAGCAGATCGCGGAGCCTATCCGACTGCACACGAATGCAAATAGAGCAGAAGCAAAAGAAAAAGCGCTTCAGCTCATGAAGGATGTCAGAATACCGCTGCCTGAAATACGATATCGACAGTATCCGCATCAGATTTCGGGTGGACAGCGCCAGCGCATCATGATTGCGATTGCATTTGCCTGTAATCCTCAGCTGCTAATAGCGGATGAACCGACCACCGCGCTTGATGTAACAGTGCAAGCTCAGGTACTTACGCTGATGAAAGCGATGCAGAAGAAAACTAACGCGGGTGTAGTGCTGATTACGCATGATCTGGGGGTGGTGGCAGAGGTTTGTGATCGAGTTCTGGTGATGTACGCCGGAATTGTGGTAGAGAGCAGCACGGTGGAGTTGATATTTCGTTCGGCGCAGCATCCGTATACTCAGGCACTCCTCGAATCACTCCCTCAAATGGATGATGACCGCACGAAGAGATTGAATACAATTCCGGGTCAGCCTCCCGATCTTGCCCATCTCCCCACAGGCTGTCCCTTTTATGAGCGATGCGCTAAGCGTATGCCCGATATCTGCCAAACTCGTGAACCAGAGCCAGTTACCCTCGAAACAGGTCAGATCGTGCGCTGTTTTCTATACGGGGGCTAGGAATACATATCTATAATCGAGTTAATTGCTCTCGCGAGCGCAGTTTCCCTATCTCCTAATTACCAAAATATTAAATGCTGTAACCAGTAAAATTATAATACCCTATGCAGTACCTCGAGAATTATCCCATGTAAATATTGAAAAATCGTAACTATTCAGCATAATCAAATCCCAGTCATTTACATGGACATTCAAATCAAACAAGTATTTATAACCAATATCAGTGAAGATAAAATAGCCGCAAAGAGCACATTACGCGCAAAGTAACTATTGCACATATACTTGTCGGACAATTTATTGTGTTTAGAAATTCTAGATAGTTTTTTTGTGCTTTTTTGCGGCTAATAATTTATCTTGAAGTTCAATTTGTCTACAGATTCAACGATATGAAAGTGAAGTCACACTGTATTCGATTATGGTGAATCGTCAAGCTGAATAGTTACGAAATATCGAAGGGTTCAACACGTACAGGGGATGCTTGCGTGGTACTATATATGCTAGTTGGCATATTGGAAGGCAGAGGTATAATTACCCAGTGGCACAGACTCAACCATTACTGGATGTAAAAGGATTAGTAAAACATTTTAAAGTGACTCGGAGAGATGGCCTTCGCTCGATCAGAGAGACTGTTCATGCGGTGGACGGGGTTGATATCCTGGTCAATCAAGGTGAGACGGTAGGACTGGTAGGGGAGAGTGGCTGCGGAAAAAGTACGGCTGGGCGGGCAATTCTTCGACTGCTTGAACCGACTTCCGGCACAATCGAATTAGAAGGCACTGATGTTATGAAACTGAGTGGAGAAAGCCTGAGAACCATTCGTAAAAAGATGACGATTGTTTTTCAGGATCCATTTGCAGCTCTAGATCCCCGCATGATGATTGGCGATATCGTTGCAGAACCATTGATGGCCCATAGCATCTGCAGGACTCGGTCGGAAGGAATTGACCGCGCTAGAGAGCTGCTTAAGATTGTTGGGCTTCGGCCAGAGTTTGTATCTCGGTATCCACACGAGTTTTCGGGTGGCCAGCGCCAGCGTGTTGGTATCGCACGAGCGATAGCTACGGATCCAAAACTTCTGATACTTGATGAGCCTATTTCCGCGCTCGATATCTCCATCAGGGCACAGATTTTAAATCTCCTTGAAGACTTGCAGAGTTCACACGGCCTTTCCTATCTTTTTATTGCCCACGATCTATCGGTTGTACGCCATATTTGTGACCGCGTTGCAGTGATGTATATGGGGGTGATTGTGGAGGAAGGACCATCCACACAGCTATTTTCATCACCAAAACATCCATATACGCAGGCGCTCCTTGCCTCTGTGCCAATTGCTGATCCATCCAAAAGGCGAGAGCGTGTACCTCTCGAAGGGGATGTTCCAAGTCCTGTATCTATTCCTTCTGGGTGTCGTTTCAGAGCAAGATGCCCCATTGCTCAGGATCTTTGTGCCCAGCAGATTCCACTTTTAAGAGATTTGGGAAATGGCCAGTTCGCCGCCTGTCACTACGCCGTTAGTAACTGAATTGCCCTCACCCCTACCCCTTGCTCAAAAAACAGGAGAGGGGAGCATAAAATGAAGGAGGTCTGATTGCTACCAAAGGAGAGAATTATATGTGCAATTGACGTGGATAACGCATTTCGCGCGATACAACTGGTGGGTTTGCTCCGTGATAAAATCGGTGTTTTCAAAGTAGGCCAGGAGCTGTTAAGCGCTGCCGGGATACAAATTATTGAAAAACTTCAAGATGCGGGGGCCGATAAAATTTTCTGGGATGCCAAACTTCATGATATCCCAAATACAGTTTCAGGCGCTATGAGAGGCATCGTTCGTCAGAGAGTGTGGTGCGTGACGGTGCATGCGTCCGGCGGCTCAGCAATGCTCAAGGCCGCAGTATCTTCTAACAAAGAACTATCGAAAGATATGCAGATCGAACCGCCGAAAATTCTGGCAGTGACGCTTCTTACCAGTATCGATCAGCATACTTTGAAAAATGATTTACAAATTAGTGTGCCGATAGTAGACTATGTATCGCATATGGCCAGGATGGCTTATGCACAAGGGTGTGACGGTGTCATAGCATCTCCCCATGAAATAGAGTCTGTACGGGCTGCTGTTCCAGACAGGAATTTTTTGGTTGTTACACCTGGGGTGCGGCCAGCTGGCAGCGCGGTAGGAGATCAATCTAGAGTGAAATCTCCAGCTGATGCGATTAAGTTGGGCGCAGATTATCTTGTTATCGGAAGACCTATAACCAGCTCTGACTGTCCTGCACGAGCTGCAGAACTGATCGCGGATGAAATCGAGCAGGCTTCTACCTGAACTGATATCATATGAGAGGTACATCATGAGGCAAATCAGACATTTCTCTCAAATGTTTTGTATCCTGAGTGTGATTGTAGTCGTATCAGCCGGCTTCTCGGAAGCGGAAACAGATGCCTTAAGGAGTGCACGTGTGGAAGCAGGAAGTGTAAAAGAGCCCGTGCGATACATCGGCAAAGCTGCTGCAGATTACTCTTTGCATGATGGGGGACTTCGGCCGGTGGTTGGGGCATCAAACTACCAGGTGATGCGTGCCAACCGAACACATCCCGATGAAAGTGATGGATTTGGCTGGACATATAACCATGCTCCCATGCTGGCGTATTGGAATAACACCTTTTTTATCGAGTATCTGAGTAATCCCGCTGACGAACACGTTCCTCCCGGCCATACTCTTCTTGCTACCTCAAAAGATGGAATTCACTGGGCGAAATCAAAAGTTGTCTTTCCTGTTTATACACTTTCCGATGGCAGCCCTGGCATGATGCATCAGCGGATGGCATTCTATGTTGCCCCGAATGGCCGCCTGCTGGCAATGGGATTTATCGGGTTCTATCCAGACCCAGTAAATGGCACAGGGATTGGGCGCACAGTAAGAGAGATATACAAAGATGGCAGTTTTGGCCCAATCTATTTCCTGAAGTTTAATTCGCAAAAAGGATGGGGCGAGCACAATACCCACCTTCCCTTTTACACGAGTTCGAACGACACTGAATTTAAAGAAGCATGTGATTCCATGCTTCAGAATCGCCTTATGCGGGCACAATGGTGGGACGAAGAGCAGACCACAGACGGTTTCTATTCAGTCGGGGGATTTGAAGCCTTATCATTTTTCCATCGTCAAGATGGAAAGGTTGTTGGACTCTGGAAATGGTCGCACGCTGCACTATCCCATGATGAGGGGAAGACCTGGTCGCCTGTAGTAAAAGTGCCGAGCTTCGTTATGGATGGCGCAAAATTCTGGGGACAGCGGACTTCGGACAATCGATATGCTGTGATATATAATCCATCCCCACAGGGAGAGCATCGCTGGCCGCTTGCTGTCGCCACTTCCGAAGATGGAATCTCTTTCGATAACTTAGCCTGTATTCATGGCGAGGTTCCACTTCCGAGATTTAAAGGGCGCTGGAAAGATTTTGGACCGCAGTATAATCGTGGAATTGAAGAGGGAAACGGAGTTCCACCAGATGGCGCACTCTGGGATACGTACAGCGTTAACAAAGAGGATATCTGGATTGCCAGAGTTCCGGTACCTGTGCGAACTCGTGTCAATTCCGACGTGAACGACAACTTCGATAACATGGAGGCTGACGGTGTTGTGACCGACTGGAATATCTACAGCCCAAAATGGGCGCCGGTATCGGTAGTGGAATTTCCGAGTTCGAAAAACAAGAGCCTCGAATTGCAAAATAGCGAACCATTCGACTACTCTCGCGCAGTACGTGTCTTTCCGGAAAGCCAAAAGGTATCAATTAGTCTCAAAGTATATCCGCATCAGAGTGACCATGGGCTCCTTGAAATCGACGTGGTCGATCACGCAGGCAAACGACCAGTCCAGATTGTGCTGGATGATAAAGGCGGGCTGTCTGTTATAGATGGATCGAAAATCCGTGCAGTCGGTTCCTACACTGCGGAGCATTGGATTAGCATTTGGATAGAAATTGATTTGCCTGCCCAGATTTTCAGCGTCACGATATTTGGCGGTCAGGCTCAATCCAACATAAAATTTGCCTGCGAAGTAGACAGCGTAGAACGTCTTTCTCTCAGAACCGGCACATATAGAATTTTCCCAAAGCTAAACACTATCAATCAGCCAGGGCGCGATCTCCCTCATCCCGATGTTCCTACAGCACTCGCGAAGTTCAATATTGATGAAGTCCATATCGTGAGGAAAGACTGAATTGCTGCCGCCTGCTTCAGATATTCAACTCAGGTTCCCCGATCTCGAAGCCACCACTCAGTTTGGATTAATGCTTGGCGACATGCTGAAATCTGGTGATGTGATTGCCCTCAATGGCGATCTAGGTGCTGGGAAGACCACCCTTACTCAGGCGATTGCAAATGGTATGGGTATCATTGGGGATGTTACCAGCCCGACCTTCACTCTCATTCAGGAGTATCCTGGCACTATCCCGATGTTCCATATCGATCCCTACCGTCTCACAGATCCGGCAGATGCCTACGACCTTGGACTAGAGGACTATTTTGATCGGGATGGAGTGGTCGTTATCGAGTGGGCTGCGAAAATTTACGAATATCTGCCAATGGATATGCTCGTTATCTCCATCGAATTGCCAGAACTAACGAGTAACGACGAAGTTAGAACACTCACCATGCGGGGTATAGGGGATAGGTATATAGAATTGGTTAAAAGTATATGCATGAGATATCCGGAGATGTGCGTAATGGTGACAAGAGCAATCGATGAGTTTTGAACCGGACCTGCTTTTAGCGGTAGAGACATCACTGGATATCTGCAGCATTGCACTTTTTAGTGACTCTCAACTGCAAGAATCGCTCTCGTTCCGGCATAATATGCATCTCTCTGAGCGATTGATGAGCAGTATAGACTCTATCCTCAACCTGGCAGGCGTAGAGATTGCTCAGATTGACGCCTTTGCTTGTGGAGTCGGGCCGGGCTCATTCACAGGAACTCGAATTGGAGTGATGACCGTTAAGATGCTGACATCACTTTTAGATAAACCTGTAGTTGGCGTCGGCAGTTTGGAGGCGATTGCTGCAAAGTACATCGGGCTAACGAATGCTCTCCTAGTGCCTATGCTGCCCTGCCGTAGTGGAGTGGTTTATACGGCTGTATACGAAGTATATACCGAAGTTCCGGAATGTCACGTTGAACCGTCTGCGCTATCAATACCAGTCCTTGTGACAAAACTTCAGGAGTTATCGCCACGTAAGGTGATTCTCTGTGGAAAATCTGCTAATCGTTTCGCCGAGCAATTAAAAGAAGAACTGCCCGCCTGGAATGATATTAATGTCGGTTCCGTTGAGTATGCAGATGCTGCGGAAGTAGGGCGAATCGCATTGTCAAAATATCGATCGGGCACTGCACAATCTTCGGCGATCGATTTGGTGCCGGACTACATATCGCCCCCGCCCATTACCATGCCGAAAGTACCAATTCCAACAGAAAACAGAAGCAATTTACCAGATAGTCAGCACATCTAAATGAAATTTTTTCTTTTTTTTGCATCAGCATTTTCCACGGTTAGATACTGCTAGGCAATGCTGCCAACAGGCGGAAACTTAGAATCACTCATTAAAGTCCTCTTAGGGAATATGCGACCTTTTTTTGATTGCCGGCCACTTGTCATCTGGAATTCTGGCTGTGTGCCCATCTAAGAACACGATCCCACGAGTACCGTCTACACTTGGTGAAGCTTCAAAGTAGAGTGCGATCAGCTGTTTGGATTTCATCTGAAGAATATTTTTTATTGATAAAACACGATTCGGAGTATCGAGCTGTTTTGTGGCTGGATTATAAAAACATTTGGTATCCCTCGCGTATGGAGACAGCAACTTCTTAGCAGATTCAGAGGTTTTCATCGGCGGTGCGATCTCATCATAGTCCTGGGAATACATCGGTACTGCTGCACCAATCTGCTTAAGATTGCTGATGGAAACAGCATTCGAAGCTTTGATATCGCTGTTATCTGGCACTGCAGGCATTGAATCACTTGTAGTTTTTTGTGATGCTGTTTTATTCTCTGCAGTCTCTTCTTTAAGATCAAACGGATGAATATCTGTAAAACTTCCTGTAGTTTTTTAATTCAATAATGCGAGGTACAGCGTTGTATCAGGTGTCATCTTTTCTGGTGCCGGCATGTTTGACATCCCTCCCTTAGACCGGAGCGCTGCGTAATCTATCTTCGCTCGTTTGGGCTGGTAGGCAATGATATAGGGCTGATCGCCTATCAGCGTCGTGTCACCTCTGGTGTAATATGTATGGTTATCAGCGCCTTTATACATTCCTATGACTGTATCCATGTAAATGTCACTTCAAATTGACACTAAAGTGCTAATTTTTCGCCAGTCGGAATTCATCTCCTTTAGTTTGGTAATTAGAGGAAATTGTGTGCCAGACAGGGCTGTTTTTAGTGTGAATTCGTCCGTCTGTCTGAATGTATATGGAGCGGTAGTCTGTGCTGAAATAGAACGCAGCATTCCCATAAAGAAGAGAATGAGAAAAGCAGTTAAGCTAGTTTGTTTGTGGATACTGGACATTCAATCTCCTGCGTGGATACATAGTTTTAAGTAATTATTATTACCAGACGATGAAGAGAGACCTCAAGTTTCATATGGAATGATGCTGCAGAAATATTTATAAACTTACTCACAAGATATTCAGTAAGCTGCGCGGTCGGTTAGTTCTCCCTGAAGCACTGTAACTGCTTGACCTAAGAGTTTTACTTTTTCTCCCTCATCGCGTACTCTGATAACTCCTCCACGAGAAGATGCCTGATATCCGATAAGTTCTTTCTTGTTTAGTTTCACACCCCAATACCGCCTCAGACAACAGTGTACGGAACCGGTTGCAGGGTCTTCATTCACACCGAATGACGGGCAGAAAAACCTCGAAACAAAGTCGTGTTCTGGAGATATAGAACTCGAGGTAACAATGATGCCACGGACATAAATTTCCATTAATATTTTGAAATCAGGCTTTGTCGATCTGACAACCTCTTCGGATTCCAGTGCTACGAGAAGATCAAACCGGTTCTGGCCAACATAGACCGGGTCAACTCCCAACGCTTTCTTCAAGACTGAAGGTACTTCCACCGCATGTTCTCGCTCTGAAGGGAAATCCATCTCAATCCATTCGCCATCGCGAACCGCAGTCAGAAGACCGCTTCTAGTATGAAACCTCGCAGTCTGTTGTTTTGGAAGTACTCCTTCTTCCCAGAGAATATGCGCGCTGGCGAGAGTTGCGTGACCGCGAAGGTCGACCTCGACGGTAGGTGTAAACCATCTGAGATTATATCCATCTGGCTGAACGATCAGGAATGCGGTCTCGGATGCGTTCATCTCCATCGCAACCATCTGCATCCAGGCATCATCTCATGGAGCATGCAGTATGCATACTCCTGCCGGATTGCCTGAAAATGGGCGATCTGTAAAGGCATCTACTTGAAATATTTGTTGACCCAAATCTATCTCTCACTTATCTATGGAACGACCGATCTATTCAGTCGGGAATTGGGTTTCCATAGTTGCTGCCATCTTCCCAACCCCAGCCTCGTGACAGGGCCTCCCAGCCAAGAGCATCGCCTTCGATCACATTCTCCACACCCAACTGATCCAGGAAATACAGTATCTTAGCTCTGTGGTGCATGCTGTGTGTAATGAGATGTGCGATCACCCCCGCCCAGTGACCTCCTGTTGCCATTGACTGGGTTGGTGACCATCTCATTGAATCTGCCCTCATGCTCAACCTTAGAGGCAAACCCAGAGAAGTCCTTGGCGACTATTGTCAATCGCTTCAGCATACCGTCGATAGTTCCATCATCTCGATTAGTTTCGTAGGCTTTTCGGCCAAGCAATAAACCCGTATGACTTTCCTTACAAGAGATAACATGCTCAAATGCTCCGAGTAAGCTCCTATCGCCAAAATCGAATTTGCGGTTAGGCTGCTCATCAGATAACTCCCGGCAGCGCAATAGTAGCTGTCGAGTAGTCCAAGCATCGTGCCCTAAAAGAATATAAACTATTGACATAGTACGTATCCTATCTGGATGGAAATGCTGTGGTAACAAGACCATAATCATTAATTCGATGCGGCACCAAAGTACCGGTCTGGAATTGCGAAGCCCATCTCCGGTCGCCTAGGCTCCCGCATCGGCATACTATTTGATTTCTATACTGTGTCAGGATTGGGAAGTTGATGACACTCGAACGTTAATAGAGTGTTTTCAGGACGTAGAATTAGGTTTTCGCGTTCATGAGCATTATTGTCACGGTCACGCTGCTGCTCAAATCGCTGCTGCTGCATTGCTTCCAAAATTCAGCGCAGTTCTAGTCGAATTTCCTTCAATTCCTGCCGGAGTTCTTTGATGTCTTCTTCATGCTGTTGAGTTTTGCGAGTCAGATTTAAGACTTGTTTGCTGAAATTAAAGATGTCCTTCAACATGGTTTAGACTATGATTCCCATTTCAGCAAGTATAGCCCTTGTCTCAATCTTAATTAAATCACTTTCAGTCTTGATCCGATCAATCTCTTTTCTGTCATGATCCATCATCTGATTTAGTGAGTCCATTTATGAGCGTAGCAATAACATCATATTTTGGTTTTCTGCTTTATTGGATGGTTCAGGATATGGAAGTGAAATATCGCTCATAATATAATTCCTCCACGAATACTGCTCATGTTCAGAAAGATTAATACTGAAGTAAAATGTTAAAAGTAGTAGTACATTAAACCGTGAACATAAATATATTATACATCGTTCCTGACCATCAATTCTAGCATATCAGAGCATGTTGAAGGTTAGATGGTTGTTCTACATCACAGGACCAAGAAGCCATGGGGCGAACTCGACTTCACCGAGGCCCTGTGCTTCGCTCTTTGTCTTTTGTCCGCCGGCGACTGCGATCAACATCTCGAATATCTGCGCGGCGATATCCGCCATCGGTACACCGTTCATGATGACGCCTGCATCAATATCCATGTCCTCCTTCATGCGGTTGTACATGGTCGAGTTGGTAGCAATCTTGAGGGTGGGGGATGGTTTGAAGCCCAGGCAGGAACCGCGGCCCGTGGTGAATGCAATAAGATTACATCCGCCCGCCGCCAGACCGGTCACGGAGACAGGATCATGCCCTGGAGTATCCATGAAGGTAAAACCCTTCTTATCGATGCGCTGGGCATATTTATACACCTCGACAAGCGGTGTAGACCCCGCCTTGGAGACGGCCCCAAGCGACTTCTCATAAATAGTGGTGAGGCCGCCCTCTTTGTTGCCCGGCGAAGGGTTGCCGTCAATAGTAGCGCCCCACACGCCCGTGTACCACTCCCACCAGCGCATCAGGGCAACCAGTCTTTCACCAACATCTCTAGAGACCGCGCGACGCGTAAGAAGATGCTCAGCACCATACGTCTCCGAAGTCTCCGCGAGAACCCAGCCTGCTCCATGTTTCACGAACTCATCACCGGCCAGTCCAAGCGCGGGATTTGCCGTGATGCCGGAGTTGCCATCACTGCCGCCGCAGTTGGTTCCGACGATCAGGCCTGAGATCGGGAGCTGGGTTCGCTTAGCTTCGTTGGCACGCTTCAATAGTTTGTAGGTCTCTTCGATCCCCTTGACTATAGATTTTCTTATACCGCCTTCATCCTGAATGATCACCATTGGCGGCGGCTGCGGCCGACCGGGTGATATCGACTCTACTTTGATGAGGCCATTATTTTGTGCCATCGCCAGAGCTTGATTGGCCTCACATCCCAGTCCGGCCAGCAGATAGGTTCCTATATTCGGGTGATCCGCAACGCCTGCAAGTGTACGCTGAAGCTGTGCAAAATCCTCTGTGCCGGAGGCCTGGCCGCATCCGCTCTTGTGTGAGAAAGGAATAACTCCATCTACTCCGAGGAAATCTTTCATAATATCGGGCGAACGAAAGTGATCGGCGATAGCGTGCACGGTTGACGCCGAACAGTTCACGGTGCTGACCAGTCCAACGTAGTTGCGAGTGCCTGTGCGACCATCCGCACGGGCATAACCGGCGAATGTGCGCTGCTGCTCTGGCCCATAGTACTTGACTTGAGGGATATCAGAACAATACTCGTAATCGAGTTCAAGTTTACCCTGACCTGCAGTCTTACCTTTGCCGAACCCGAGGTTGCGGGTATGAACCCAGTCGCCGGTGTGTATAGGGGCGGTGGCATAGCCTATCACCTGGCCATATTTACGAACGGCCGACTCTTCCTTTACATCGCGCAGCGCAAATTTATGCCCAGGCGGAACATCCGACGTAATGATTATCTCTTTACCGTCAATCTCAAGCGCCGATCCGCCGGGTATGCGCGTTTTTGTGACGGCAACATCGTCGCCTTCTCGGAGCAGTATCGCGACCTGATCAAGACTGGCCTGGATCGGTTGTTTCTCTTCGTTCATGACAAACCTTTCAAAACGGATAGTGTGATATCTATTTCCATGACGAGCAGCTTTTTACCTGCTTCGATATGTCTTCTTTTCGATGGATCATATCCAAATCCAGTAGTTTAGCTGAGGATTTATCCTGCCTCGACATGTGTTGCAATAGACTGTAAACCCTGTTAGTATAAGTTCAACCAAGCAGTTCTCAAGCAGATTCCGTATAGCTGCTTCGTTTCTAAACGAGGCACCAGCGAGGATTCTGCGAAGGAATAGCGAGGACATATCCTCATGTTAAGCCTATTCCCTGGCCGATAATAGGCTGTAGTAGTGAGGTTAATATTATGAGGAGATGACGATGGCGAAGCTGATACTGAATGTGATGACTAATGGAATACACGGGAAGGCGGGGAATGCTGTCTTTGTGCGGTCGAAGTCGGGGGTGTATGTGCGCTCGTATACGGTGCCTAGAGATCCAAGGACTACATCGCAGGTCGCTATCCGATCTCATTTTGCGAAGGCGGTAACGGCGTTTCAAGGGCTCTCTGCCGCGCAGGCGGCTCAGTGGCGAACCTATGCGCTCACGCAGTTCAAAGTGGATGCCAGAGATGGAACGGCGCGGCAGATGACGGGCTA
>JANXSG010000230.1 GCA_025352825.1 Chthonomonadaceae bacterium
GATGTGATCATCTATGGTTACACTGAGGCAGCAAGCTTACCAGCGAGAGCAGAACTGGAACCAATGCCTATTCTGCCAGCACACGTTGGGCTTCCTTTGATATAATGGGCCGATAGTTCAGAGAGTAGTAACTCATTTAAATAGCTCCCAAACCTCTTTTCGTTTCATTCATCATGCTCATTGTATTGACAAATGCTCTGCTAGAGAATATAATGACGATAGAGAAATGTGCCCGTAGTTTTTCAGGTTAAATGAAACTACGGGAGTTTCTGTTACGTCTCCTCTTTCAGCAGCAAATCATCGAGGATCACCCTTTCGGAGCAGTTCGCAAATAAATGTCATCCACAATATCAGATATACAAAAAATAGTCGTTTCACTCTCAGAACCAGACATCATCCTTGAACCAGGCAGCGTAGGTCAGCTTGTAGTAACCATGACCAATCGGCAGGAGGCCTCTGATAGATTGATGCTGGAGATCGAGGGCGTGGATGTGGAGTGGTATCGTATCCCTATGTCCGCGCTGAACGTCGCTCCCGGTGAGACCTCCTCCGCAAGAGTGAACTTTAAAGTCCCCCGAGACAGCTCCAGCAGGGCAGACACCTACCCCTTTCTCGTCAAAGTGCAGGCGATGGAGACCGGCGAAGTGGGTCTCGCGCAGGCCAGCCTGGTAGTAAAACCATTCAACAACCTTCAGATGGAGCTAGATGCCAAGCGTGTGGTAGCCACCTTCCTGCATCCGCTCAACGATCTGGAAGTCACCATCTCAAACCTGGGGAACGCCGAAGAGACCCTTGAACTCTTCGCCAGCGACCCCGAGGACGACTGTGTCTACGAGTTCGACTCAGATCGAATCACACTAAGGCCAGGACAGACTGAGATTGTCCCAATGGCAGTACGCCCGAAGAATGCCTCTATCGTAGGAGGCATGCGGCTGTATGGTTTCACTGCTTCAGCCAGATCGGTGGAATACTCCTTTATCCATGCCAACGTTCACGGTCAGATAGAGAAGCGAGCGCTGATATCACCACTTCTTGGTATTTTCCTTCTGCTGCTTGTATTTGGCGGAGTTGGAGCCTGGACATTGAGGCCGCGCGCTCCCATTCCTATCGTTATCAACTCTTTTGCCTCGCCTATTAAGACGGTTACTGCAGGGCAAGATGCTTCGCTATCCTGGGATGTCTCTCCTGCCGGCAGCCAGATCATAATCTATAAGCGTACAGGGCCAGACGGAGAAGAAGTGGCCATTGGTGAACAGAAGAATCTGGTGGGAAACATCACAGTCAAACCTGAAATGCCCTTCACCATCTACAAGATCGTTGTACGCGAGCATGGTCTGCCAGATAGAGATCAAAAACTGAGGATAGAAGTACTGCCTCCACCCGTTCCTGAGAAACCTGTTATTACGTTTTTCCGTGCGGAACCACCGGTCATCCATGTTGGCGAATCAGTGATGCTTTCGTGGGAGACCTCCAATGCCAAAGACCTTATTCTAGATCCGGGCGATATCCGTCTGAGTCAGTTCCAGCAATCGCATTCCGTCTCTCCCGATCAGAATACGACTTATCAGCTTCGAGCAATCGGAGCGGATGATAAAATGAAGGCTGCTACCAAGAACTGCAAGGTTCGCGTGGTTCCGAAAGATGTGTGCACAGCGGAGATTGTTTCGTTTACAGGGCCTAAAGGCGAAATTTATATCGGTACGCCGGTCAAAATACGCTGGCGAACACTCTACACAGCCACTGCAAGAATAGAAACCGATCACGGTGTCGCAGGAGATGTATCGCCCGGAAGCAGCTATCAAGACGTGACTGTGAATGAGCAGACTCTTTTCACGCTAACCGCCACCGATAGTGCAGGCAACCACATCACGAAGACACTCACGATTACCCCCATTCCACGGCCAGTAGTTCAGGAAATTCCTCCTGCGCCAGTTCCCAGCACACCGCCTACGACAACCGAGCCGGGAATTACACCACAATAAGCGTTGATGATTTTGGTTTTAGTTTCAATATATTGCTAGGTGCATGCCAGGCATTGAAGTACCTGTCTTGTCATCCTGCATCGTCTGTCCTAAGCACTAATCGAAAAAGGCAGGATCACTTGAATAGCCAAAATTATCTAAATCAAAATCATGTTGATACATGGGCAGCGCCTCATCTATAAATCAAATCTGTTATTGATTCGAATTGACATATCTTCAATCCATCCATAGATATTATTTAGTCTTAAGAGGTAATTGCAAAAGTCATTGTAAACGCATATTTCAGCCCTCACCCCCCCCGTCCCCCTCTCCTGTTTTTGGGAGAGGGGGAGCTTTAAATCGTTGGTTTCCTATCTCCCATTTCGCGAGATATACGCTTATAATAAGATTAAAACTCAATATAATATCGAAAAACCCATGCTATAGTCACCCCCTCTCCTGTTTTTGGGAGAGGGGGAAGGGGGTGAGGGCGTGATGATAGTTTTAACCATTTTGAGACTTTTGCAAAAGGCTAATATGGGTAAACATAAATATCTTTAGAGATAAATAATGTATTCAGCCCATGCAGGGAGCGTCCAGCGACCGGAGATGGGCTTCGCAATTCTAGTCCGGAACTTTAGTGCCGCGTCCAACAGTGTAAACATCTAACGTCCTATCCATTCGTCGCATCATGCAGATAGTCGTAGACTGTCTCGGCGAGGTTGGGGTTCATTCCTCGAACGGCTGCTAGTTCGGCAACCGTGGCAGCGCGCATTTTGACGACAGATCCAAAGTGAAGCTGAAGCATCTTGCGGCGTTTCGCTCCGATGCCGGGAATTTCGTCCAGTATCGATCTTGTCTGTTTTTTACCTCGCACCTGGGCTTGATATGTATTGGCGAAGCGATGCGCTTCATCACGTATACGCTGAATCAGATAGAGAGCCTGAGAAGTTCGAGGCAGTATCACCGGATCCGGTTCACCCGGCAGAAAAAGGTGTTCGAACTGTTTGGCAAGCCCTGCCAGAGGAACTCGGACGCCGGTCTCCTCCATGGCTTTCACTGCGGAACTGACCTGGCCTTTTCCACCATCGACAATAAGCAGATCCGGCAGTCGGTTGAACTTCGGATTGTCCGCTTTTGACTCGTTAAATCGACGTGTAAGCGCCTCTTCCATCGAGGCAAAATCGTTTGGCAGCGTATCCTCGCGCTTGATCTTGAATCGGCGGTACTCCTGCTTATTCATCTCGCCGTTTTCACATACCACCATCGAAGCTACCTGATTTTCGCCCTGGGTATTTGAGATGTCGAAACACTCGATTCGAGAAGGCGCTTTCTCCAGCCCTAGCGCCTCCGCCAATTCATTCAGGGCACGCACTTTACTGCCAAGCTTGGCGCGCATCTCCGCTTTCATCTGCTGCAGAGCATGGGTGGCATTCTCTGTGGCCATATCCACGAGTTTCTTTTTATCACCTCGTTCGGGCACTGTTATCTCCACTTTACGCCCTTTTTTCTGCCGCAGCCAGCTAGAAACGATGTTGATCTCATCCATATCGCACGGCAGCAAAATCTCCTGAGGGATATAGACAGCGGTCGTGTAGTACTGTTTCACGAACTCCTGAACCACATCACACGGAGCTTCATCGCCCGTACCTTCGATCATGAAATGATTCTGCCCGATCAGCTTTCCGCCTCGAATGAAGAACATCTGGACGCACGCCCCGTTGAGACCTGTCTCATCTTCCACCATAGCAATCACATCCTGATCTGTCAGTTCGGTGGAGATGACCTTCTGGCGTTTGAGAACCTCTTCCACTCCCTGCAGCCTGTCCCGAAGCCGTGCCGCTCTCTCGAACTCCAGACCTTCCGAAGCTTCCAGCATCTG
>JANXSG010000249.1 GCA_025352825.1 Chthonomonadaceae bacterium
GTCGCGCTTTCCGAGGGGAAAACTTTGAATGAGGCCGCAGTATTTGCAAACCAAGCAGCGGCAATTTCAGTAACCCGTCCCGGCGCCCAGCCTTCACTTCCTTACAGAAATGAATTAGTGCGATTATAGATTTCTTGACTCTGTTGCCTATGATTGGGTACCCTGATATCACATCGTTTGTTAGGAGAAAAGGTTTTGATCGACTATCTGACAGTCCATGACCTGGTATGGATCAATAATGTGGTGACCGGTAAAGTAAACCGTTTCGACTACGTCACACTGGAAGAGGCCATGGCTGCGCAATATCAATACGGCAATAGCAGTGAAATACTGGTTCAGGCGGCTAATCTGCTCAACAGCCTATTAAAAAAACCACCCTTTACCGACGGAAACCGCAGAACGGCGTTCATAGCCATGAACACATTCCTAAATGCCAATGGATTCGCCACAGTTGTCGATGATGCTGCCGCTGCAGGACTTATTCAGTCAGTGGCAAATGGGGCAACTACCTCAATATCTGCTGTAAATCAGCTTGCTGATCGTGCTGTTATACCTCTTAAAGCCAGTATCGCACTCCGCACCCTCATCACGCACGAATGCAATCTCCACGCCGATGCATTGAAAATTTTAGCCACAGACGACTGAATCAATCTGTTTTCGCCTGGCATTGCAAAACAGGCGTCTTGCAGACGCGAAACGTCCTCATTTCATCGGTCGGAACTTAGATCAATAATCAGCCCATGCAGTGAGCCTAAGCGAACGTAGATGGGCTTTGCAAATCCAGACCGGTACTTCAGTACCGCGTCTCTAATGTTTGGCTATTTTACTAGAGAATTCCTTGTGTATGGTCAAGTTCTGAAGCTCACTTCTTCAGAACTTGACTTATTTTGTGCTATGTGATAATCTAGTTTTATAACTAGATTAAGGAGCCAAGCATGGGATGCCCTGCCAAAATTCAACTCATCAAACGCAAAGATAGCGAGCAGTGGTACGTTAACTTCCCAGCTCAGATCGCACAAGCTAAGGGGAGCAGAATGCTGTACCGTGAGCCAGGATATCTGATATGTGCAAATGCTGAATTACCGGCAGATCAGCTTCTCCAGGCGTATCTATGGAGATGGGAGATCGAAGTGAATTTCAGGAAAGAGAAAACTGTGATAGGATTGGGGCAGGCACAGGTTAAAACGAAGAATTCTGTCGAAAACACGAGTGCCTTCATCGTAGCTTGTTAAGCTATAATGCATGCAGCAGCATCAAAGATAGGGCTTAATAAGTACAGGACTGCCTCTGCCAAGGTGGAGACAGCGGAAACCACCAACGAGATGCAGCACGAACCAATTGATAAGCAGAATTAGAGCAGAAATGTGGGGGCGGGCATTAAATCTAAATAAAAGTGGCTTTGAGTGTACAATATCCATATTGCAAAGCCCCCAAAATTCAATCGGCACATTTGCGTCAGCCGTATTATACGCTTTGCAATAGCCAAACATGAGAGACCCGGATTTACTCCGGGTCTAAATCGTGGTGAGGTCTCACACCCTAATTTCTCTCTTCCCATTCTTAATAGGTTTCCAGGTAATATGCTCCTGAGCAGGCTCACTCACCTTCAGCTCACGGTGCATATCCCGGAGCTGGCAAACTGTCGCCACGAAAGTCGCATGAGACCACGTCAGCGGAGATACAGAAATAGGCGCGCCACTAAACGGGTTAATCTGTTCCGCCAGAACACCAGATTTCAGCGAATGATCGATACACCACCTCAGCAGCTCCGTCGGCCGCTCCAGATCAGCAGGGCATTTAGCCTTCAAAATCTGCCACTGAGCCAGCCACATCGTACACAAAAACCATGGATTACCCGGCACATTCTCCGTATCTTCTGTGCAGGAGTAGTATGAATCACGCTCGTAGCGCGACATCCCCCCTACCCACGTCTTCACCCAAAGGCGCGACTCAAGTTTCTCCATCGTCGCAATCAACCTCGGATCGTCCGGCGAGAGAAATTTGAACATAAACAGCCCCGCCACACTCGCATCCACCGTCTCGTCAGTCTCGATCTCCCCGTGCTCCACACGAATACCCCGCAGATACCTGTCTAGCTCCGTATCAAACAGATGCTTATCTGCAGCCGATCGTATCTCCTCTGCAATCCTGGTCCAGCGCGACTCACGCTCTGTATCCCCAAAGATGTTCGCAAACTTTGCCGCAGCCATGAGGCCAGCCCACACGCTAGCCACTGTAAACGTGTGGATTCCCCGCCGTTCCTCCCACAGATCCCAGCACATATCCGGCAGTCCTGTGGAAGCATCTCGGAAGCTTGCCAGAAAGTCGCCAGCCGGTTCCACAAGAGTACTGTAAATTCCTCGAAGATAATCAACATCGCAGCACCTGTCGAAATGCTCACCCAGCGCAAACAAAACCAGGGCAGTTTCATCCTCCTGAATAGGCAGCTGTAGATTCCCCGTCCGATCAGCCCACGGGTGCCATGAGGATCCCACACTCCCATCCGGATTATACTTGTGCCAGAAATACCCCCGCGGATCCAGCAGATGCGAACAAAAAGTAAAGAATCTCCGTGTCACCTCATGATAACCTGCCAGATCGAGCGCCTGGGCCACAAGAGCCCCATCTCTCGGCCACATATACGAATAGGAATCTCTATTATATTGTAGGACATCCGAATCATTCGCTGCCAGAATAGCTCCATCATTATCGATCTGCGTGCGCAGTACTAGGAGGCTTCTCCGGTAACTTTTGGCAATATCCTCTGGGATCTCAGGAGCAGCATCCCCCTTCGTCACCCAGAACTTCCAGTATTTCCGCACCCGATTAAGGATAGTCTCTGGCCCCAATTCCCGCAGTTCATGATCCATTTTAGTCACCGAGGCAAGATCATGCCCCGCGCAGAGCCAGTAATAAGCTGACGCTTTCTTTTTGACTTTGACCATAACACGCCCTACTGAATCCACACTGCCTTGCGCAATAGCATTCCGTCCTAAAGAGCCATCTTCAGCGTCTCTCCACGTGCCTTGCGCTTTATGATGGCCAATGATACCAGTAGCATAGCTGGATAGTCCCCAATCGCTTTCTGTACCACCACTAATCAAGAACCAGTATTGGCCCTTGTAGTGGATCAAAGATCGTGTAGCAGGGTCATAGTAGGCGGTATCACCTTCGCGGCTGCCAGCAATATTGAAATCCTGATGCCAGAATAGTCGAACGTCCCGCTCTCCTTCCTGATGATTTTCGATCTCAATTTTACGAAGGTAGATATCTAGATTGCAGTCAATACAGTCGTGGCAAGTCAAAGTCAGACCAAGTTCACGATGCGTAAGTACCACGTTTGTTACAAGAGTATCATCCTCATATTTTAAGGATCGTTCCCAGCCATCATCACATGTCCAAGATAAGCGGCCATCTACCCAAACTCCGAATCTGCTGGGGTACCCCAAAGTGTGATTATACTGGCCCACATGAGGAAAAAACAGTTCTCTGAGATTATATTTCTCATCGAAAGCAACAAGCAGTTTACCATTACAAACAGGTATATCACGTGGCATTGGTTATGTATCTCCCAGCATTGCAGAAATTCTTGCTGAGATGAGACTTCATAGTAGAAATCCCTATCTCATCTGCTAGAATATTCCATATATACTGCATGCCTTCATACAGTATCATTACCAGGTAAAAGCATAATGAGGAGTGAACTTAGGGGATGCCGGCAAATTTCTCGGCTTTTTGAACCGAATCAAAACGAATAGAAGGAGGTAAAAAACGGCATATCTGAGATTCATATTGACATACATCCCCCGTTGTCGTGAGTATACAGGATGTATTTCCACCGGCTTGATTCAATAATTTGCCATTCTCAAGTATGTGCGCTAAAACTTGCACAGTTGCCACCGAGGGATCGATATAACATAAACCGGGGGCAATCTTACGAAGTGTGGTAAGCAGGAATGGATAGTGGGTACAGCCTAGAACTACAGTATCCACACCGGCTGCAATAAGTGGTTCGAGATAGGTTTGTGCAGCAACGAGAGCTTCAAGTGTATCACATCTATCCGACTCCACTAACGGAACAAACTGAGGGCACGCGATTTCGTGCACTTCGATTTTTGCGTCTATTTCTGTGAAAGCCTTCGTATATGCCCCGCTAAGCACCGTACCTTGGGTAGCCAATACTCCGATTTTACCATTTTTTGCAACCGCAACTGCCGCCGCCGCACCTGGCAGGATGACTCCCAGAATGGGAATATCTGGGTGTAAATTCTGTACAATTTTAAGACTCACTGCAGAGGAGATATTGCAGGCCATCACCAAAGTTTTGCATCCTGCAGAAATCAAGTACTCACTGATGTCGATTGCAAATCCCTTTACCTCTTCAAGCGGCCTTCCACCATAAGGAACATGTGCCTGATCTGCTATGTATAAGATACTCTCGTGGGGAAGAACTTCTCTAATCTGCCTCACAACGGTAAGACCGCCAAGTCCAGAATCGAAAACCCCTATGGGTGCGCTGGGCGAGATTCCGTCTAGAATCAACGAGAAGTCTCCATACTTCGGCCAGATTTTGAACCTACGCCTGACTCTGCAGAATCACTTAAGCGAACCGGAAAAGGTGTATTCCAATCTGTGTTCTGACTATTGAACGGTTTTCCTTCTACCGTAACGCGGAGCTTTTCAACTCCAGTAAAAGGACGAATGGAAGCGAGGATTTTTTTCTGAGCTTCGGATTCAGTCGTGTCGCCTGCATCAGCAAGCGTATTGAATTCAGAACTAAAATCCAGCGTAAGCACGTTTCCGTGAACTTGTGCGCTTCTCAGTTCACACCCTTTAGGAATAGGAGAAAAGGCGGCTTTTTTTTCGGATTCAAGCATTTTTTCGATCGCAGACTGAATGCTGTTCTGTTCGGAAGCAGCATCAGTTACAGCCATGTTGTTTTCCCCAGTTTTGTCCCGAGTAGATTTTGCCTGATCCATAGGGGTCGTATTCTGAGGCGTAGGTTTTGGCGAGCACCCATTAACTCCCAATCCTAAGAGCAGCGCGGCCTTCAAGACCCACGATGAACGCAAAATTTTCTTCATGCTTCCCTCAACCAATTTCTAATTTTGAACTTAATTACCAATATGAGTGGGAACCTGAATCTCAGCGTGGACAAACGCAGGCTCTGAGGCCACACGGATAGTTTCTGACTTTTTGGAAGGAGAGTAAGCCGCTCTCGGCCTGCCTTCCACATAGTTTCGGAGGCCATCGCACATAGCCTGTGCTACTCTCTGCTGGAAATCGGAACTTGTCAGAGCCGCTCTGTCCCGTGCATTATTGATATAGGCTACTTCGCAGAGTACAGCGGGCATTTTACTCGCTCGCAATACCGCAAATCCGTTTTGATACATGATTCCATCGGAGAGTACACCTCGACTTGGCAGTCCGCTGACAGCAGTCACCTCTTTTTGAACACAGGCAGCGAGAGCCCGGCTGTTGGGGTCACCTAAATGATAGTACGTGCTGGTACCCGACGCAGAGTTCGAACGTCCGTTTGAATCGTTATGAATGCTAACAAATAGATCTGCCCCGATCTCGTTTGCCAGTCGAGGGCGGTCGTAGAGAGGCACATCGACATCTTTATCCCTTGTCATGACTACTCTAGCGCCAGCATTTTCCAGCTCTTTCCTAAGTTTAAGAGCGATGGCAAGCGTCACGTCTTTCTCATATACCAGGCCATCTCCTCTGCCCAGAGCGCCGGATGAAGACCCTCCATGCCCGGGATCGATCACAATGAGCTTATCAGCAAGAACACCAGTTGAATTCGTTGGCAATCGGAGTTCAACAGAAAGGTGATCGTTGAATGGCGCCAAACTAAACCCAATAACCCGTGACATGTCCAGGGCAATTCTTGCCATTGGGGGTGATTCCTGAGCCTGTATAGCATGAAGCGCCGTGATAAGTGGGTGGTTAGTCTGCTGCTCCATAGAATCCGCCGTATTTAAACGCAGGGTTGCATTCGGGACATCAATAATGAGTTGCGACGAATCCGGTGAGTAGTGCATAAAAGCCGCTGCCCTTCCACTGGTTGCAATATCGAGTCTCATCACACGATCACTTTCAGAGTGCAGAACCAGATCACGAATATCCACAGGAATAGCATCATGCCTAGATTTTCCACCCCGAGAAGGTTTAGATGTTCGAATTGGCTCTTTTGTACCTGCGGCAGTAGGCTGCGGGGATGTTTTTGGTAAAGCAGATAAAGGTGAAGAATCATTCGTGGGCTTTTCGTCAGGTGATGATGGATTTACAAGAGGGGCAGGATCATCCAGTGAACTGGAACTCTGAGTTTGAACAAGAGCGCTGCTCTTTGAAATTGGCTCGACTTTTTTAACTTCCGGCTTGGGTGAAGCCGGGATTAGTTGTTTCGATTTTGGATTCTGCACAATCACCTGCGTGACAGATTTATGTGTCTGCACAAGAATCTGCTGTGCATTATTCTTGTTGCCATCCAGAACTGTAAACTCTAATCCCTGTGCAAGCTCAACCACAACTCTGACTATCTCAGGATCGTTCTGCGAAACGGATAATTTTTTAGCGAACTTCTCAGAATATGAAATCGATTCCGGCTTGAACCCGGCAGCAACGACACAGCCTTCTATATCCACATAGCCACGAATCGGCATGGTATCCGCGAGCATTCTCACATGATAAGGCACTGGAAAACTAGTGGAAATCCTTAGTTCACCATTCTGATATTTGACACCCAGCAGTCGTGACAGCAGGGAAACTTTAGCACTGCCTGAGGGTTTCTGATCGGGCATGAACACCACTGCTTGCAGCGATTTTGCTACGTCAGAAAGAGCTATCATTGGCTCTCCCTTGGGCCGCGCAATTGCTAACTCAACTTCTCTGGTGCTTCCGTATGGCTTAAAATATAGCGATTCGCCGCTTTTACGGAGCTTAAAATCCCCACCGATAGCCTTTAGCAGTGCCAGTGGTACGTACGTTTCCTGACCGTCCGTCAGGCAGGATGGATTCATTGTAAATTCTTGTGCTCCGAGGTTGAGTTTTATCGGATGGAGACTATCCGCCAAAATACCACTGGCGGTACTACAGAAAAACAGGAGCGTTGACAAGGAGACTGAAATAAGTACAGTGCGTTTTTGTTTCATAATGCGATCCTGCCTTTGTGAAGAGAGGCTCATCTATCGGCGTGAAGTCGAAGTGATCAATTATAACCAATAAATGTGAAGGAGTCCAGTAGGATACCTGGTAGATTAGCCTATTATAGGAAATATTCCTTCCTATGAATATTATCGGCATGTTTCGAGTTTTATTTGTGCACTCTCCTCCAGTTTCAACAACACAGGAGAAGTGTAGATTAAGTCCTTAGTGTTTGGATCGTTGACCTGGCTCCTTGCCCGAACTAAGAACGAATGGTTTATGAAGAGAGACTGGGAGTTAGACACGGCATTTCCCTTTATGTGACTTGAGTGAATCGGGTATACTCCTATCGGCATTAAATCGACCAATAAAGTTCAGGCAGATAATGAATTCAGCTGATCCAATACCCTCTCACACAGATACTATATCTCCCGTATTTACTATTCTGCACACAAACGATTTCCACAACCATTTCACAGATTTTCAAGCTGAGAAACTGAGAAAAAGACGTCTTGATCTGGGCAATTCAGGCCTTCTGCTGGATGCTGGCGATGCGGTAGGTTCGGGTAATATCACCTTCTTACCAGGAGGCGAGCCAATTCTGGATCGAATGAACGCAGCTGGTTATGATGCCATGTCAGTCGGTAATCGTGAGTTCCATTTTTCATCGATTGGATTCCGGGCAAAACTTTCGCGCGCTAAATTCCCTGTTCTTTGCGCCAACATCAGGCTAAATCAGTCTGGAGAATCGCCTCCTGATGATGTTGTAAATACCGCTCAATCTGGGCTCCCGGTAACAAGCCATAAAATATTCGAAACTAAAACTAGCAATGTACTTGTTTTCGGACTCACCGTCCCTATGATAACAGTGCGAATGGCAGTTCGCAAGGTATCTGCCTTTATTTTCGAATATCCTATTCATTTTGCTTCCGCGTATGTGCCACAGATGCTGGAAAAATATCGACCCGACCTTGTGATCGCGCTCACGCACATCGGCATAAAGCAAGATCGTCTGTTAGCGGAAAGTGTTCCAGGAATTGACCTAATTATTAGCGGCCACACTCATGTTGTGCTAGAACAGGGCGAGCGTGTGCAAGATACATTGATTGTTCAAACGGGATGCTTTGGAAAGTTTTTTGGCACGGTTGAAGTTTATGAGGATGATTCAGCAAACGGATATCATTTGAGCGCACGACTGGAGGAGCTATGAAATCTATTCTTCTCCTGATTCTATTTACCTGGATTTCTGCTGGCGTGGGCCGTATCCTGCTAGATAGACTGACAGTGCTCACCAATTACTCACTTGAGAGATTTGCGTTCGGTACTGCTATTGGATTGTTGCTGGCATCGTATGGTGTTTTCGCTTTAGGAATGTTGGGAGCTCTAAGTTTCTGGCCAATTACAATCTGGTGGATTACCCTTGCTGTCATTGGTATAAAAGCTCAATGGCTCCTCATCAAGGATTTACAATCTGCAATTCGTACCAGAACTTCAATCCCTCCGACTAAAAGTTACCAGATCATAAGAGTGAGTTGTTTACTTGTTATCATATTCTTCGCATTTGTGGCTATCGTAGCGTGTTTTCGCCCACCAGGCGGCCACGAGTGGGATGCAATCGCCTATCATCTGGCAGACGTAAAGATATTTTTAGCTAATCACCGAATTTCCAGCCTTCCAACCGAACATCATTCGAACTTCCCATTCACTATGGAGATGCTTTTTGCTGTGGGATTGCTCTACGATGGCTATGTACTGGCGAATCTATTTCATTTTCTCATGGCTGCGCTCACTGTTTGCGCTCTGATAGCTGCGGGGTCCCGTCTGTTTGGAAAACCTGCAGGCTGTATATCTGCACTGCTGTTTGCAACCACTCCGCTTGTATTGTGGGAAGCCAGCACCGCATATATCGACTTGGGATTTGGCCTATTCAGTTTTCTGGCAGCAGTTGCTGTCATTTCATCTGTAAAGTCAGATCCGAAAAATAAATTCACTTCAGCTACTCAAACAGAATGGGCAGTACTCGCTGGAATTTCGATGGGCGGCGCACTGGGAATGAAGTATCTTGCTCTCATCCCCTTAATTATCTATGGTGGGTTTTTGCTCTCACAAAGAGTGCCAATCAAAACCGCAGCAATCTTTTTCGGATTGGCACTTACGATTGGATCTCCCTGGTATATCAAAAATATTGTGCTGACTCAGAATCCAGTATATCCGTTTATGTTTAAGATTTTCCACAACAGCAAATACTGGAGTACGGATCGTGCCATTCCTTATCAAGCTGAGCAGGACTCTTTTGGGTATGTTCACTCACTTCATGCCCCTGCAGAAACTGTAAGAAATATAATCCAGACACCCTGGAGACTGTTAGCGAATGCAGATAAATTCGCAAACCATGGAGATTTCACATTTTCTGTACTCATTGGAGGCATCTTTACCGGGTTATGTTTCAGTTTGATATTTATGAGGAAAATAGAGCGCAGTGCAATGCTGCTTCTTAGGCTCGGTATCCTGCAGCTGTTAGCATGGTTCTTCCTGGCTCAAATAGGTCGTTACCTTGTTTCATTAGTTCCTATTTTAGCTCTGGTTAGCGCTTACGCGGCGTCCCGCTGGCTAAAACCGGAGTTAGAACCTTCACAATCGCCTGGATGGCAGCCAAGGCTTCTGCAGATATTTAGCGCCATCGTTTTATCCGGTCAGGCACTTCTCACAATTTGGGCAGTACTCTCGCTTCCTACAAGCGGGCGTGCGGCAGCGGAGCGGGGAGTGATGCCGACTGTAATCTCTCTTCCAGAAGATTTAGCTGTTTTATCCGATCCAGATAAACGTGCAGAACAGCTGCGGCGAACGCTGGACATATACGCAGCCATGGAGTGGATCAACACAAAGACACCAGCCAGCTCTGGAGTCATTCTCTACGATGATGCGAGAGGATACTATCTGGACAGGCCGTATCTCTGGGGAAATGGCGAGCACTCTGCTTATATTCCTTACACCTCAATGCATAATGGCGCTGATCTTACCAGATGGCTCTTAGACCATGGAATTCAGACAGTTCTCATAAATTTAAAATTTTCACCGAATAATAAGCCCAGTGATGACCTTCCGAATGGGCCATCGCACTCCGAATCCATTGCGCTCCAAAAATGGGTCATCGATTCCGTGTTTCCGAATGGCAGCTGGAGAGCAATTTTGTCGGATGCCCTTCGAACACAAAACTGGAAAGTACAGTTTGAAGGTAATGGCGTGGTAGTGCTTTCAATACCCTCCAGTCCATCATAGTTTCCGGAGATTAGTGTTGAGCCGAGAGAGAACGACGCAAATACCACCCAAAGAGGAAGTAATTGCTATGGAAAACAGAAGCACTCCCAGAACGTGGAGATATGCTGTCCCCATTCTGCTGATTATCTATTTAGTGCTGGCTTTGATGCACATGCAGAGTGTTCCTACTGGGCAGACAGGCTACCAGAACGCCCCGGATGAAGCGGCACATCTAACTTATGTTCGTACTCTGGCAGGAGGCCATCTTCCGAAACGTGCCGAAAGCCAGAATAATCCAGTTGGCTATGAGTGGCATCAACCACCACTATATTATGTCTTTGCCTTACCATTGAGTGGGATGAATGATCGAGCCGTCCGATCAATATCCATATTTTTCGGACTATGCGCGATTATCCTGGTTGCATTCGCTGCGAAGCTATTATTTCCGCAAGAGCCGTTGATCTGGGCACTATCTGCTGCGCTTCCGGCACTCTTACCTACACATATCGCGATTACTTCTGCAGTGAACAATGATGTACTTCTAGAGGTCTGTTTTAGTGGATGCCTTCTGCTGTTAATCTCCAGTTTATACAATGGATTCACTTCAAAACGAGCAATCTGGCTCGGTTTTTGGATAGGAAGTGCACTTCTCACGAAATCGAATGGGCTGCTATTAGTACCAATTTCAATTTTCGGATGTCTTCTTTTCATCAAGAATGGAGAATCTGGCAAGTCGGTATGGCGCAGCTATGGGATTTCACTTTTGGCAGCTGCTTTGATTTCGGTATGGTGGTACCTGCACAACTTTAAACTCTACGGTGAACTTCTTCCATTAAAAGCCTTTGAACAGGCATTCGCAGGTACTATTCAAGCAAAGGATGTGGCAGCGGGGAAGATTCCTGGCCTGGGCGTTTCCAACTGGACAGAGTATATTAGCCTGGTGACAAAATGGACTTTCCAGAGTTTCTGGGCAGTTTTTGGCACGGCGCGATCGGCAGCTATCGGTGCTCCTCGTTTTATGCCAGATCAATACTACCAGCTCATGGGGCTCCTTACAATTTGTTTATTTACAGGTCTGCTGCGCGCTCATTTTCGTAAGGACAAAGACTACACGGCGCTGCAGGTAAGCTGTATTCAACTATTTTGGGCTTCTTTCATTATCGTAGGGTTCTCTTTTGCAGGGTTTATTTTAAAGTATTTCCAGACTCAGGGCCGCTATCTCTATCCTGCGATGCTGCCTTTGAGCCTGTTGTTTGCAGTAGGGTGGCGCAGTCTAATACCTGCAAAATACCTGTCTGCCGCCTCTGCTGGCCTGATCTCGCTATTGGCGGTGCTGGCGCTTCTATTTATTCGCTATACACTTCCAGCCTAAGCCATGTGAAGAAGGAGATGTGTGAATGTCCGATCAAAATTGGAGTGATGAGAGCGATCACTGGAGTGATGACAGCACTTCACTGATAAGCAGCCTTATCGATGAGGGATATAATCTGCTGGATGATTTTATACGTTGGCTGGAGGAAGAACTGGGAGCGACCGCCCGCTTAGTGCAGCAGGATTCATTTAACGGTGAGCTGCTTATGGAGTTTCTTGCGCATTCACACTCCAAGGGGTTTGGAGAAATTAACGAGTACGAGCTTCGCTGGTTTATTTACAGCCATGCGATCCGTAAATCGATTGCCGATGATAACACTCAGCAGCGTCTGCCAGTTTCTCTGATAAATCTGTTTCATTTTATCCAGGTTAAAAAGGAGCTGCAGATCGAGCCGTGGCTGACCACCATTCTTCAGGATGGAGAAGCATATCAGAATCGGCTGCAGTCGTACACTTCCTTGAGTGCGGAGGATGAACAGAAGTGGCAGGAGGGATTTGCTGAATGGTGTGCGGAATTGGATAGCGATTTGGAGATGCGATGTCTCGCCATCCCTGCCGATTTGGGGCAGGGTATGTATTGGCGTGACGAGATGGGCTGGCGGGAGGCTACACTGCGGGAAGAGGCTAATCGAATATGGCAGCAGGAGCGCTTGGAACTATTAGGCAGCGGCGCGGATTTTGAAGAGGCGCTGCGTCAGCTTCAGACATCCTACTACATCTGGACGGATATGCCTCAGGATAAGCTCGATGGCTTCACTCCCTCGCAAATTATTATGGAAGAGAGGGAGGCAAGGCCGGAACGCGAAGAAGTGATGGAAGAGGATTAGATAATTGCGCGATTTTTACCAATTCTTTTCAGTAAATTTTAAGCATGTCAATTCTTTGCATTCGAATACTGTGTTAATTCACTTTGGAATGATTGAGGATATCGAATAAGTGTACTCCACAACAAATGATTCGCCGCAAAATAGCACAAGAAACTATCAAGAATTTCTAAGCACAATAAATTAGCAATGAATCAAGGGAGAAATTTTTTGCGCATTTTGTTTTTTTATTGCGGCTATTTAATCCTCACTGATATCGGCATTTATTACTTATCACGATATTTTTTCCTGTAGCAGCATCAATAATTTGATTATGCTGAACTGTTACCCCGTCAGAATTGTTCTTGGTTTGAAATATTCGATTCTTCTTTAGTGGTGGACTCTTTTTCCATCATCTCATCGAAATCCTGTTCAAAATCTTCGCCCATCTCCCTGCCCATCTCTCGAAGCACTTTACGTATAGCTCGAGGATCGTCATCTTCATCAATTGATTCCATCTCGTTCGATAGTGAATCGAGTGCATCGTCTTCACTGCGAACGCGTGCGAAACGAGATATCTGGCGGACTACTTCGGTTGATGAACATTGTGGACATTGTATTGGCGAAGCAATGGCTATCATCCCTACTAGCTTTCGGAATTTGCGTTTACATTGAGGGCATAAAAATTCATAGATGGGCATAGTTTATTCGGCTCTTTGTGCATGGTGACCGGCAGTATCCACAAAAGGAATGTTCTTATTTGAAGATATCGGTGCAACTTTTTCGACATAAATTTTACCACTCTTACCAGTAAGGTAGGTAATTACTGCAGGCTGATCTTTTCGAAGCTTATCGAAATCGAGAGCTTTGGTGCAGAAATAGAGTTTTCCCTGAAACCGCAGCATAATTTCCGGAGTGGTTGGATTGCCCATCTCGCTGGAACCAGGTGGAATCAGAGTAATAACAGTTGCTATTGATTCGTGCAGTGACTGCCCAGCTTTATCACGGCGGACTGAAGACCGGACTATCGGATCCAGAAAGAGAAACAGGGCGACTATGATCGAGCCAAGAATGAGAATGCTGCCCTGTACCCATTTTTTTCGTTTCTCACGCATTTCTGAACCTCATACTTATTTTACCCGATTCATCACTCTCCTTAGGAATCGCTATTATGCGTGAGTATCCACTGCAAATCGTTTTCTGCTTCCTGATTGATAGCGATACTGGCACTCGCGTCCCAGCTTAAAGTTCGACTGATGAGCACTAAATAAGATATCGATAGACACAGAAAGAGTGAAATAACTGTGCGCTGCATCCATATCTGCAGGCCTATCGTGGGAAAGACATATCTTCGTATCGACCAAATTGTTGCAAGTATTACCATCCCAATTGGCACCGATAAAGATATCAGAGCAAAACGCAAAGTGTCCTCCACAGTCAGAAAATGAGCCGAAGTAAGAACCGCAGACAGCAGCATCGCTGCCGGATGAAGATGGCTCAAAAATGGCCTGCTAAAATAGAGAAGAATTGTCACAGGAAGAAAAAGATTAAGAACACTCCTGAATGTATCCCGATTCGTCCAGTGCGTTTGCACCAGCTTTATCATCTCGTTCCTCGAAACCTCGTCTTCACTAGAAATTGATCTTCTGCGTACCCAGTTCTCTGAAATCATTAGAAGCAGGAATATAATGGAAATATAGAATACTTCAGCGGCAGCTATGGAAGAAACTCCAAAATATTGCAAGCCTCCGCTTGTAAAAGCTATCACAAAAAAGGCTCCTGTGCCCAAATTTCTTATTGAAGAGCTTAATTTTTTATTTTTCAGTCGGAATTTACAACTTATTGCCACCACAATCCATAGTATCGCTAGTGTCGCAGTCTGTTGAATAATACAGACTCCTGCCATCCAATCGGCAAAAAGAGGCATCAGTGGGATTCCGGGGGGTATTCCCGGAAACGATGCGTCGCTTCTAGCCAGATCAATTCGATCTCTTAGATCACAGCTGATCTGTATCTCTCTGCGTATTAACGGAAGGTTTGATTTTCTGTGTATCAATTCCAAGAGCGTTAAAAATCCGGAAGCGTCCTTTTCCCACATATTAAGGCTGTTTATACTTGCTGCGCTTTTGGATTGAGCAGAATCTGTGTACGCAATAAATACCAAATCCGTACCAAATAATGCTTCATAAGCCCACCTGGCGCTATCTCGCATGATGATTCCCAGCCTGCTGATACTACTTCGTATTCTCAACGCTTCGGTATATCTTCCCTCAGATTGCAGCTTTTCCGCATGCCAGCGTGCTAGCTCTGCCATGTGGCGTATCTCCCGAAGATGTGGAAATGCAACTAATGAGAGTGGGCCTATTTTCTGTGCGGCTCCATTGTCTCCATAGGCCAGTGAGTAAAGCTTCCATTGACCTAAAACTTCTTCATAGATATAGGCATCCCACCGCGCGTTATGCTGAATTTTCGCGAGCTCTCGGATGCCTTCTGAATCTCTTCCTGCTGCAAAATAAGTGGTAGCTAACATGGCGGACCAGAATGCATTTTGGGGATCGCGTATCGAACCCTCGCGAATTGCCCACTCCATCAGTCGTACATCACGCAATCTGGCAGGAGTAGAATGTGCTTCTGCAGACGGAAGCTCTTTACGTATAATACGAACTCTGTCGGACATCATATAACGGGTTAGATGTCCGTATGCACCTGGAAATGAAGGGAAGCCAAGAGAAATCCGGTGGAGTCGGTAGAGAGTTCTGTCTCCGTAATCTACATTTTCAATTCCTGACTTTACATCTCCAGGACGAAGTTTAAGACCCCCTTCTCCTGCCAAAGCGGTTGCTCGTCCAACCTGAACTAAATAGTCTGCCGAGGCATCTGCAGCAACACGGTCAAGACGCTTGATTTCCTCGGAATTGTGCTTATGTTCCGGCCAGTGGATCCAGGGAAAACTGTTTTGCTGGGTGGCGAAATTAATCTGAGCAATGAAAGTGTCACGTATATTCGGAAATGCACAGAAGGTGAAGAAAGAACCTAAGAGAACGCCAATGATTAATCCTAGCCTGGATTTCTTGGATTTTATACGTGTTCGTGGCCCTTTAGATAAAAGATTCATGAGATACAACCATCGGTGTCTCTATCCAATATGCTCCCATGACTGTAAAGCACCTTGACGATCGGGGAATGCAGGTTTCGAGACAGATGTACTTCTCGGAGGTTTTGAATCTTCAGGCAGAGTGGAAGAAATTGGCGGCGTTTTTGACCACAGCAAGGCCGATTTTGGAGATGGTGTGATCAATAGAGATTCCATTGGCACAGGATGAGTGGGCGCGATAGCCGATATTGGATTGGTATCCTGGAGCATACGTGTGGTTTCACGAGTTTTTACCGCTGGCTGAATAGTGATAGTCAGACAAAATGTAGTGATACAAGCAGCAATTAAGGCACCGCCTGCCATTTGCCCTAGAAAAGCAAAAGTCGACCGCCTTATCTGATCCCTAAACCAGCCTGTAATATGATAGCTTGGCTTCAATGAAGGGTGAATGATAGAAATGTCTGATTTAATGGCGGAGAGAACCGAATTATCAAACTGGTTCGAGGCAGCTGCAGACAGCTCGCTTACCGATGTTTCAACTTCCATTTTAAAAACTGAATTTGCTTTAAATCTTTCACTGCAAAGCGGACAGTGAGCAAGGTGATCTTCCAGTGTACCCCACTCCTCTGGCGGGAGAACTCCGTCTTCACAGTCGTCAAGTTTTTGTTGCCAAATTTTGCATTTTTCAGACATGTTCCACTTCCTTCTGGATAGCCCGCCATTTCCTGCGAAACTGCTCTCGAGCCGTATTCAGCCTGGATCGTACCGTGCCCAGAGGAATACCCAAAACTTCTGAAATCTCCATATAATCAAGACCTTCTACTTCTCTCAACACAAGCGCAGCCCGCATTGGAGGGCTAAGTGAAGCTAGAATCTGTTTGACCACAACCTGAGTCTCAATATCGGTAGAACAGCTCGCGAAACCAGCGATACAGCTCTCCTCAAAATCGATCTCAGCTGTTGAACTCTTACGGCGCATTTTATCAAGGCACAAGTTGATTACAATTCTATATAACCATGCATAAAATCCCGATTCTCCCCGGAACTGTTTTATCTGCCGAAAGGCTTTGACAAACGCCTCTTGAGCAACGTCTTCCGCTTCACGTGAGTTGTGCAGCACATGTGCGGCCAGCCGCACTACTCTATCTCTGTACCGGTTGAGAATCCATCTTATAGCCCGTTCATCGCCTTCACAGCACCGATCCAGCCAGACACGCTCTTCTCTGCGCTCCTGCACATCCACAGTGCTGCCATAAGCCGCTGGATTCATCAAACATTCAGCTAATTTCCACACGCTGGTATTCGTTTCCACTTTTGTCTCCTGACTAATGGACGCAAGAGGGAAGCATTTTCGTTCGTTTTCATAACTATACTTTATAAATTATAACACGTATTCATGAAGTATAAATGAAAAATGCGAATTTCAGATGTAGCGCTCCCAACCAGTAAATGACATGTGATAGCCCTTGATGAATTTTGGCTTGGGAAGGTACTCGTTGATCCCCGGCACCGCTTTACCACGCAGATGGAACGAACAGCCAGCTCCTTTAGCTGTGATGCGTGTCGTGGTGGGTATATATCGAATGGTGAGTCCGCATCTTCGTAATGGAGAGTTATTAGCATTGGAACCGTGGATCAAATTGGGATGATGCACGGAGACGCCTCCTGCTTTAAGCACAAAGTCAATCGCTTTGAATTCATCCACGAGACTTTCATCTATCCCTGAACCGAGTACATTCGCGACATCTGAACGCGGACTCATCTTTTGAAGAGTTTCGTTCTGCGTGCCAGGTATAACTCTCATGCAGCCATTTTCTGGAAGTGAATCGTCTACAGCAAGCCATAGGGTTACTACTTCCATAGGTTCGAGCGGCCAATAGCTGCCATCTTGATGCCATAATACCGGCTGCCCATCAAAAGCTGGCTTACTGATATAGTGAGATGCAAAGAGTGCAATATCTGGCCCAATAAACTGCTCTGCTATATCCAGCAGTCTTTCATCGCTGATCAGGCGAATCCAAAATGGGTCGTTCGAGACCAGAGTGTGGCCGAGCTGTTCGGGGCGCAGATCGGGGTTCTTTTCCTGCAGCCACTCTACATGCCTGCCAGCCTCTTCAATTAATTGTGCATCCAGTACATTCTGAAAAAGGGCATACCCTGCTCGGTTGTACTGCTCCAGCGGTGTTTCTATACTTGCTATAGTCATCATCAGCTCTCCTAGTGCGGACCAAAAGCGAATATACTTCCTTGTGTCCCCACGTATACTTTACCATTGGCCACGGTGGGAACCGAGAATTTTGTGAGTGCATCCAATCCATCTGCACCAAAATTCATGTTAGAGTTGTATAGTTCCAGACTCACATTCGAAGCCGAGTAGGCATGCAAGGCGCCTGTTGCGCTGTTCAGAGTCCACATCACTCCGCTGGAAAGCAGGCCGCCATTACTTGAAATTGTAGGAGTGCAGGATGGGTACGATGTGTTTTGGGGAGTCATTTCTGCGGTGCTAAGCGTGCTGTTTCCACTGAAATTGAGTCCGAGCACACATCTTACGACCGGCCCATTCAGGCCGTCGATATAGACATAGCTTCCCGCACTGCTTCCCCAGTATGCCGGACTTGAGAAAATACCATCTCCAATTCCAGGTATATTGAGCAGGTTTTTATCCGGGCTGCCAGGAAGGTATCTCGCACTGAAACCACCCATATTATCCCGATTAATCAATCGTAAGATACCATCTTTACCGCCTCCAATCAGCAGATTTGGGGTTTTACTTCCCAGGTGTGGCGGAGGCGCCATAATACCGCCAGAACCAAAATCTGCATCGATAAGATCGAGGAAATTCTGGTTGTTTGGTGAGAAAAACTCGGAGGGGTTTCTGCCATAGCTTAGAGTGGCTCCTCCCCAGGTCTGCAGGCGTACAACACTATCACCCAGGTTGCGTCCTCCAATGTCCGCGTTGAGAGGGCCGTTACCAGTAATGAAATAAAGGTTATTCCAAGAGTCCACCGCTGGGGGAGAGCCTGTCATCCAGATACCCCCTGCTGTCTCTCCGTTGTTAACATAGTCAGGGCTCGTCGACCATGCGGTTGGGGGCAGTTTGGGATTTGAGAGGCTATACGCGAACACCCAGCCATGATACTGGCCAATAAAGTTATCTCCATGTGAAGCGAATGTTACGTAGAGGTGATTGGCAGATATGGTGAGAGAACTGCGCGCATGCTGAATATAGGGGTTAAAAGGAATGGTGTAGCTGTATCTGCCTACGAATATTCTATGCCCTCCAATAATTGCTTTACCCCAGTCAGCTCTCTCCTGACCGCTTCCCAGATCTAGACCATGAATTCTATGCACTTGAAAACCGTTTTCTAACGTTTTTGCTTCGATGTAGATCGTATTCGTTGCGGGATCTATTACAGGTGTTGCTGTAATCCCGTATTCGGGTGATATATCTCCAGAAAAGACTTGCCCAGAAGGAATCGATGCTCCAAAATTGACTTGCCATAAGGGTACATTGTTGGGCGGTGCCGCGCTGTCGGCATCGAACGCATATACGCTGTTATGCTCGGTGCATACATACACCACGTTGTGTGTCCCCTTGCCAGGAATAGCAATGTTTGCTGCATAGAGAGGTTCTGCATAGGCTTGCCCATCGAGTGCATGTCTCCAAAGTTTACCAAAATGAACCGTATTAACATTCGTGACATTGAGAGTAGTCTCATTCGGATTCCAGTAGGTGTTTCCCAAGTCAAAACCACGCTTCGGGTAGTAGTTCAGCGATTGAGATGAGATAGGACTAATCGTAACTGCAATACTCAGCAGTAGAAAGAGTGTAAATACAACTTTGGATAATCGTGCAGTTTTCATTCGAATTCGTTACCTTCCATCAAATAGTGAATACTAGGTAAAAAAAAACTAGCATGAAGAACCATTAAAACTAGTGTTATGACGTGTCAACAAGTAGTTTATGCAATGACGAATAATTATCCTGCTGTAGATTTTAAAGGCACCTCAATTTGCTCACTTACCATCCTTTCAAGTCTTCAAAATCTGTTGGCTAAATTATTGTGTCTCGAATGAAGGAGTGATGCATCGGGAGGGTAAATAAGGAAACCACCATGCACAGAGCCGAATTATAGCATTTTTGGATTGACTCCCGTAGAAATTTGGGCTATCATACCCTACAAGACTGATTTGAATACGGGTGAAGAATGCAAGAGGTGGTTTATATATGAGTCTTATACGTCAGAGTTTTGTCGCACTGCCGGATGCCGAGAATCAATGGAACCGTTTTGAACAACTCATCCACTGCGATTATCAAGACTTTTTTAATGGGGAAGGACCTATTGCGGGAGCTCGTGCCCCAGGCAGATTAGATGTGATGGGTGGCGTGGCGGACTATTCTGGAAGTATAGTTCTTGAGATGCCGATAGCGCAGGCTACCTTTGCGTCGTGGCAGTGGAGATCAGACCGAAATCTAAGGATTCGAAGCATAGGAATTGGTGCAGAAGGTTTATCACCAGAAGTAGTAATTTCTCTAGATGAAATGGTGGATACATCTGGGATCGTTCGCCCCATAGATGAGGTACGGGATAGGCTTTCTGGAGATGCCTCTACTCACTGGGCAAGTTATGTCGCCGGCTGCTTCTATGTAATGCTGGCCGCTCACAGCAAGGTGGCTGGCGGTACCGTGCATGAACGGATAGGCGAGATTGGAGCAAACATCCTGATACAGAGTGATGTTCCACTCGGAGCAGGCGTTTCATCTTCAGCTGCTTTAGAAGTTTCAATCATGATGGCGCTGAGTGAAGCATCGGGTATTCATCCCAGCGACCTCACTTTGGCAGCATGGTGCCAGCGTGTCGAGAATCTCATTGTAGGCTCTCCTTGCGGCATCATGGATCAGGTTACGAGTGCGTTAGGCATTGAAAACTCGCTGACAGTGCTGAAATGCCAGCCACACGATCTGCTGGGAGCCCAACCAATCCCGTCTGGCTGGAAATTTGTAGGGATCGATTCTCGGGTGAAACATAAGGTATCAGGCTCTCACTACACCAAAGCCCGTGTTGGAGCTTTTATGGGATTAAAAATTATCCAGCTCGAGAGCGGAGGAAAGCTCCTCGAAAACTACTTATGCGAGATGTCTCCAGCCGAGTTCAGAGATTACAAACATTTCCTTCCTGAGAGCATTACTGGAGCCGAATATGAACGGCTGTATGGATTTCTACCGGATACTATCACTAAAGTAGACGCTTCCCAGACATATCATCCTCTGGGCTGTGCGGAGCATCCCATCCTGGAAAATGACCGGGCCAAACAGTTTGTAGCTATCATGCATATGGCAAATCTTCATCCTGAAGAAGACTATTCCTCAAGTTCGCTGCGCCCATACTACGGGCCTCCGGATGCTCTCATGCTACGTGAGGCTGGCGAATTGATGTATGAGGCACACGCCTCGTATTCCGATCGACTTGATTTAGGATCAAGAGAGACTGACATTCTGGTGGATTTAATTAGAGACCGAGGAGAAGAGTGCGGGCTATACGGAGCGAAAATTACAGGTGGAGGCTCTGGAGGAACAGTTGCTGTCCTGTGCCGAGAGGATACGGAGCTTGCCGAAACTGCCCTCATTGAAATATGTGAAAAATATAGTCATGAAACAGGGATTACCCCTCGAGCGATTATTGGCAGTTCCCCTGGAGCAGTGTCGTTCGGAGCAAGGCATATACTCCGCGGTTAATCTGCCAGTTTTTCCAGATGCAAATGCAAATTTAGGGAGTGTCAAGATTGAATAAAGTTCGTAAAGCAGTCATTACTGCTGCTGGCAGAGGTACACGCATGTACCCCGCAACTACCACGATCCAAAAAGAGATGCTGCCTATCATGGATACTGATGGCATCTGTAAGCCTGCCATTCAAATTATTATTGAAGAGGCGATGGAGAGTGGAATTGAAGAGATCTGCCTGGTAGTGAATCCGCATAATCGGATTCAAATTGAGCAGCACTTCGCACATCTCGCGCCTGATGAACTTAAACTCTTTAAGGGCAAAGACTGGGCGCTGCTTCAATCAGCAAAAATACAGCAGATCGCAGCGCGTCTCACATTCGCGGTTCAGGATTCTCCTGAGGGTTATGGGCATGCTGTCTGGTGTGCGAGAAACTTTGTGGGAGATGAACCATTTTTATTGATGCTTGGAGATCATATCTATACCAGTGGTTCTGAGAAGCGATGTGCACGCCAGCTTCTTGACGTTCATACTAAATATGGAGGAAGTATCTCCGCTGTACAGCAAACTCCTACTGAATTGCTGCACCTCTTTGGAACCGTGCGAGGACACCGTGTCTCCGAACAGCCGCCGGTCTATGAGGTGGATGCAATATTCGAAAAGCCGACTCCAGAATACGCGGAGCAGTTTCTGCGTCAGGAAGGACTGCTGCATGGAATGTATCTCTGTTTTTTTGGCCTTCATATTCTTGATGCTCATGTTTTTGAACATCTGAAGTATTCTATCGATCACGATCTACGGGAAAAAGGGGAGTTCCAGTTTACTTCTGCGCAGGAGAGGCTTCGAGCTTCAGGAGCACCCTATTTCGCTGTAGAAACTGTGGGCGACAGGCATGATATAGGCATTCCTTTTGGATATGCTCAAACTCAAGTTGCGCTGGCGCTGAACTCTGTCTTTAAGGAACAGATGCTGTCCGCAATGGTGCGCACCCTTGCAGTACCTCAAATTCAGATTCCAGATGCTTTTAAATAGTTCACTATTAAAAGCGTGATGAAAAACTCCGCTTTTAATTTCTTCTCAAAACTCCAAAGGATTCTAGCGTATCGATCTCGAATATACCGATCCAAGTATCTATAGCCTCTCATGAAAGTATCGATTGCTTTCTAAGCAAATACCTCACACAGATATGTTCCAGATGGTCACTATGGAAGACCTCGTTCCATAGTGACCATCTGCTTCGTAAGCTGAAGAAGGTTCTTAATCTTCAATCTGTAGTAGACTAGGTCTCACACTTAATAAGGAACCTTCTCCAGTAGTCCCAGCCATAGAGGGGAGCGCTGTTCAGCCAGCGCCAAAACTGACTATTGAGACAGGAGGTAAGCCAAAAGGCAAGCACAAGAGCGGTGACCCAGATTGGCATGGCCAAAAATAAGACCAGTGAAGCCACTCGCGGCAGACGGGGCGCTGTAGCTTAGCGGCAGCGAACCAGGCTGGAGCAGCTGTATGCTGAAGCAAAGAGTAATCATGGCCTGGCAAGGGAACATGGCCACGGCGTAGTTAAGGTAGACCAGCAGGTCAAGATGACCGCAGCCGTGCAGCAATTAAAAAGACTGTTGCAAACCCGTCCAAAACGGAGGGCAGCGAGTGCAGTGTACGCTGTAACGCCGATAAATCATCGTTATATCTCGATTGTAGAGGCCAGCTATACGCACCAAGATAGCTATTCAATGAAATCTCGAACAATACTGAAATCCCAGGCTGCCCGATCAATCGCTTTTGGCGTAGTACAAAGCGACACGGTCTCCGCTGAATTTAGTAATTGTTCATCACGCTTTTAAGTATTGTCGGCCATTTTCAGTGAGGATAAAATAGCCGCAAAAAAACACAAAATGCGCAATAAAGCCTCTGCCCGGATTTATTTGCCACTTTGTTGTGCTTAGAAATTCTAGATAGTTTTTTGTGCTTTTTTGCGGCTAATAATTTGTCTTGGAGTTCACTCGGTCTACATCTTCAATGAATCGAATGTAAATAGCCTTTTGCAAAAGTCTCAAAATAGTTGAAACACTCTTCACGCCCTCACCCCCCGAACCCCTCTCCCAAAAACTGGAGAGGGGAGACAATGGCATCTGTTTTTCAATTTGATATAGGGTTTTGATCTTACTATATGCACATATCTCTCGAAATGGCAGACAGGATACCACAAATTAAATCTCCTCCTCTCCTGTTTTTGGGAGAGGGGGTCGGGGGTGAGGGCGTGAAGAGTGTTTGCACTGACTTTTAAAATTACCTCTAAAGTAATACCATAATCGATTTTAGCGAATCCTCTTGCTGAATAATTATATGACTACTTTAAATAACAGTGTGAAAATATGCGGCGCTTTTTCGTACGATTTCCCACTCTTCAGCAGAAACTGTGGATGAATCGCACCCCCGTTCCCAGGCACTCGAATATGGAAAATCAGCAGCAATCCCTCTTTCCCACAAATGATGAAGTGCCGGAATCAGGTTACGAAAATGCCCTTCATGGTAGTGAGCCCACCAATCCGTCTCGAGGATTGGGATGGTACGCGCAGCTTGGGCTGCCACTTCAAGTGCTGGGATTAAGTGATGTCCATTCGAACGCACAATTTCGATGATTTCTGGAAAATCGATGATACCGTCGCCTGCAGCACACCGCACAAGTCGATATCCATTCGGTGCATAGTGCAAAGTATAATCCTTCATGTGTATATGGCGAACAATGTGGGCGATTTTTTTTGTGAACTCAACAGGGTCTTCTCCCACCGCTAGCGGGTTTCCAGTGTCCAGGGTTACTCCATACGCTGAGCTGTTGTTAGTAATTTCCCAAAGCTGGAGGAGATCATCACTGCAGGCATCCTGATGGTTTTCGACTGCTACGCAGATACCTAGCTCTTCTGCTGTAGGCAGCACTGCATTAAGGCGATCTCCCAGAGCTTGAAGGTAATTGTTCCATCCGCCGGATAGACTTCGTCGATCGCCACAAAGAAGATGGCTAAGAGTGACCCTCACAACTGCCGCCCCCGCAGAAGATGCCGTATGAAGGTAACGGATAAGATGATCTGCATCCTTATCCATCACGGCTCCATAGTCTGCGACAATTCTAAGATTTCTCGACTTCAATTCCTGAACTACATCGATTTCATCGAATGGAACCCGAGCTTCTCGCCCATCAAATGATGACTCGACGCAGCTCAATGGAAATTCCACCGCACCTAAACCAAGTTCCACCGCCGCATCCATAAGCCCCTGTGGTGATAGTGGTGATGGGTGGATTTCATTACTCAGCGTGGGAAGATATCCCATCACGTGTGGCAGGCTGTAGGCGCAGAGCGCCACCTCAATAGTTTTCATTTTTACCTTTTCTGAAGTGAGGTAATTGCAAAAGTATCCGACGAAATGAATTTCTTCGCTTGCGGCTTTCCGCCGTAAGTGCTTCACACATAAAATTCCACGCCCTGGGGGATTACCTGATCTAGTGTCCGAAGGACAGACAGCCGCAGGCTACCTAGCGAAGAAATTCATTTCGTCGCATTTTAGCCAGAATATGTTTGACTTTTGCAATTACCTCAAGTATTCTGGAAATTCATTGATTTATATGCTGAGTTAATTTCTCATCAGGAAGGAAATAAAACCATTCCGCCACACACTGGAATACACTGCCCTGTCACATAGTCTGAGAGATCTGTAGCGAGAAACTCCACCACTTTGGCACAGTCTACTGGAACACCTACCCTGCGCAGTGGAATTTTTGCAGAGGCGGCGGCAACATTTTCCGGACTGTTGCGATTAAACTGCTTGTTGGCTCGGGAAGTGAGAATTAGTCCAGGGGCTATGCAGTTCACATTGATGTTATAAGGCCCAAGTTCTGCAGCCAAGAGCCGCGTATACTCAACGATTCCCGCTTTAGCTACGCAGTAGTGCGCAATGCTTCCTGTCGGATTACCCATTAAGCCTGCCTGTGATGATACATTGATGATCTTCCCAGAACGCTGTGTCTGCATAGGAATTGCCGCAGCCTGGCAGCAGAATAGCGTAGAAGTGAGATTCACATCCATAATGAATCTCCAGTCATCCTCACTTACAGTGACAGCCTGACCTTGCTCGGCAGGGCGCAAAACACCGCCTGCATTGTTGACAAGGATATCGATACGGCCAAAATGTGCTAGTGCTGAATCAAACAGATGCTGTACTTCATTCTTATGCGTGACATCCGCTTCTATTCCAATTGATCTCACACCATATGCTTCACATTCTGCCATTACAGATTCAGCAGTCAGTTCTTCATCAAACTCACGCGCCGAATCTAGATGCAGGTCGTTAATCATGATATCTGCTCCAAGCTGAGCGAGCCGCAGAGCGTAGGCTCTCCCCAGTCCTCTGCCAGCTCCAGTTATCAGCGCTGTTTTACCGCTGAGTTTCTTTACTGTATCCAATCTATCTTCTCCCAATTTGCTGTTTTCAGTCTATCCAACTGACTTGTTCTTTCATTATAGTAAGAGATTCTTCCTGCATATTCCCTCACGCTTTAGGCTGAATTTATTTATAAAAGAGAGTTGTAATGGGAGATATGGCCAAAGTAGGAACCTTGTTCGAACGCTTACAGTCAAATATATTTTGACTTCTGCCTAATAATGGCGGTTAAATATGGAAGAGTTTGAAATAATTTTGCCGAAAATTAATCTGTGGAAACATCAGTTATAAATAAATTCAACTATTTCGTATCCGACAAATCCGATTCCAAGCTTCGTGAATACTACTTATGTATGGATCCGGAGGTAATTTGGAGTCGTCTTGCACCCTACATCAAACCGATCGATAGTAACAAAATTAGTAAGTGCTACTCAATGCTAGTGTGCAGCAGTATCCCAGAAAATGCTCACGAGAGATTGATTATTCATCCCCTTCGCACAGCGCTTATTATGGCTCAAGAGTGGAATCAAAACACGGAAAAAGTACTGATTGCCAGCTTCCTGATGAATATTTGGGAAGAAAGTGATCCAAAAATTCAGCAGGAAATAGAAGCATCTGCAGGGAAAGTAGTCGTCAGCGCCTTCTGGAATTTAACAAAACCACGGCTTCCATTGCCTGCACCCGTAGATACTTTAGCACAAAGGGATGCCCGTTATTTCGCAAATCTTCGCAAAGCGCCAGCTTGGGTACGGCTGCTAAAATGTGCGGATCGAATCGATAATCTAAGACGTTCTTTTGCCCTGCATGATCTTGAATCCTGGTCGGATTATAGCCGGAGATCGTTGGGATGGCATCTATTTCTTGCGAAGCAGACCTCTTCTTTAGCGGAATCTGCCCTTTTTGAAACGGTATTTAATGGTGAGAAGACGCTGCATGGCAATTCACCAATCTGGGCTGATGGGCATCTTATAGAAGCTGCAGCGGCACGAATGATACCCGAAATGTTCGCCATTTCAAAGCAGGTTATAGGTATTGGCATTCTTGGAGAACGGCTATTAGTAGGAATGAGAAACCCTGCTGATGAAATAACTAAAGCGCATCTGTCTCAAATTATAAATATGCATATCGATGCGATTCATGTCTCGAATGACGGAGTTAATCGAGTACTAAATGCAGGGCTGTTCGGTTAAATTTTACTCTTTAGATTTCTCTGATACAATCCAATCTCCATACCATAAATTTTAGATCAACATTTTTAATAAGGGACACGCACGCCAACATGAAATCAGAATCTGAAAATGCAGCTTCAGAAGAACCTGCCCACGAACTGCAATCAATAGATTTTCCATCCCCCGATTCTATAGAACATTCCCGACTTATGGGAGCCCACATGCCAACTGCAGGCGGCCTCAAACTAAGTCTCATCTCAGGAAAAAAAATTGGATGCACTGCGATTCAATTGTTCACAGGCAGCCCCCGACAGTGGAGCCATCCCCCTCTTAAAGAGTCTGATATACGAGCCTTCCATGAAGCGCGTGCAGAAACAGGAATAGAGTTCACAGTCGCCCACGATTCATACCTCATCAATCTTGCTGCTCCCGCTGCGGACGTTCTTGAGAGATCGCGAGATGCTTTCCGTGGAGAACTCGATCGTGCCGAAGTACTTGCAATCCCCTGGGTCGTCACACATATGGGCGCTCATCTAGATCAGGGAGAAGATGAAGCCATTCAGCGATTGATCGACAGCCTTAAATTGATTCTTGAAGAGACTGATACCCTGGGTTACTCATCTGGAGTCGCACTTGAAACAACGGCTGGCCAGGGTACAGGACTGGGCTGGCGGTTTGAGCAGATTGGGCGTGTCCTTGATGGTGTCGGCCCACATCCGAGGCTCGGTGTCTGCCTCGATACCTGCCATATCTTTGTTGCGGGATACGACATCCGGGACGAAGCCAGCTATGCAGCAACATGGGCCGAGTTTGATAAGCATATTGGTATAGATAAACTGAAGGTAATTCACGCCAATGACGCTAAAAAAACTCTCGGCAGCAGAGTAGATCGTCATGAGCACATCGGTGAAGGTGAGATCGGAAGAGATGCCTTTGCTAGATTAGTAACCGATCCGAAGCTGCTGCATATCCCAATTATATTAGAAACTCCCGATTCAGAAACCATGCATGAAGTGAATCTACAGCGTTTGAAAAGGCTTGCCTCTGGCGGTGCTATGGGAGTTCAGATAAGTGTGCAGTGTTTTGGCCACTATACAGATGTCTACGGAAGTGATGCAAGAGAAATTCGAATCCAATCTGGATGGACACTTACAGACCTTGTCAAAAAACTTGAATCCGAATATGCGAGCATGTCTGATCTGGCAGCCAGATGTAGATTTGCTGTGAATGAAGAGTATTCGAAGCTCGATACGATATTGCAGGAAGGTGATGTCGTAGCAGTAATCCCACCCATGAGCGGGGGATAGAGGAGTGCGTAAGAGATGTCAGAAGTCCGGATAGTGTCTGAGCAGCTTGATGTGCTAAAGATTTGTGCATCTGTTTCGGATTCCATGAATGGAGCAATTTGTACATTTATTGGCCAAACCAGAAATAATGCGCGATCCCGAGAAGTTGCCTACCTCGAATACAACGCCTACGTTCCTATGGCTGAGAAGCAGCTCAAAATCATAAGCGATGAGGCAGAGAAGCGCTGGGGATGTAGTGTTGTCATCCATCATCGGCTTGGCAGGGTGGATCCGGGCGAGGCGAGTGTCATTGTTGCAGTAGGATCACCGCATCGCGGAGATGGTTTTGAGGCCTGCCGTTTTTGTATAGATACACTGAAGAAGGACGTTCCTATCTGGAAGAAGGAGACTTGCCCGGATGGCTCGTTCTGGATTGAAGGTGACGAGGCAATTAATGCAGATTAATTCATTTGATATCTTTTTTTCGATATCGATTTTCTTTTCTACACTTCTTCTATCTCCAAATATTGTGCACGCAAGTGACAGTCCGCATAAATCATCTATCTCTACATCCGTAAATGGAAAGATTGTTTTTGACAATAAATCGATCGCAATTCAATATGGGTATGCTCTGGATATAGATAATGTCGAGGAAGCAAAATATCTATTTTCCAGCCCTCAAAAGACAACTGTGCTGGTATTCACTGACCGTGAACTACCTCAAATATCTATTTGTGACAGAGGTGCTCCTTTCTCAGATCGCCACAGTTTTTCGGAACTATTTTCTCCTCTTAAATCTTCGCCAGGAGATAAAGTTCACGGAGTTCTTCTTAAGCTCGACGCCTCAACTTTTAAAATTATCTCTGCACAGCTCCTTTTCCCTGGCCACAATAGCGAGTTTACGGTGATGGGGGCGGATATTTCTGATCGTATTGAAATCCATATAAGTAAGATCGGGCTGATAGCTGGTACGTCTACACTCTCACCTCCCCAGAATACAGGATTTTCCGATGGCCCAAAGAAATATCATTACAAAATCAACTTCCAAATCCCTCTGAAACGCGAGCAAGCTATCACAAAAAATTACGAAGGTAAGGATGCCCTCATTTCGCCGCCATTAGAATCTATCAAAAAGTATCTGAGTGCTGCGAAATCTGGAGATGTGGATGGCCTCAGAAAACTGACTGCCCAATCGCACCTAGCATATCTCAATAAACCTGAAGTAATCAAAATGCTGAAGGATGCAGATGCTTCTATGCTTGCTGAGCAGGTGAAACGGGTAGTTATCCGTGGAGACAGAGCTGCTGTTGTTGTGGTCAACGAAAAACCAAATTTCAGTATTGTAATCATGCATTTAGTGCTGGAGAAAGGCATTTGGAAACTCTACTGGCCATGATTTAAATTTCGTTGCTCAATCTTAATCAATAATCAATTAAGCGCCATCACCTACATGATATATTGATCGCATTTCAACTCGGATTTGATAAACACGTGCAAATGCGGTATAATGGAATGTTCAAAAATGACACCTATCGAACGTGGTTGGGTTTCGCGTTCGGGCAGTACCAGAGTGTACCAGCCGTGTCCTTCCCGCTCCGTTATCATGCGGAGCCAACAGCGCGCCGTCGCAAATCTTGCGATCTGCGTCACTATGACCGAGGGGAGATTCATATTTCTATGCGCCATTACGAGGCCATGTACATCGTCAATCCGGATACTGCGGATGAGGATATCGACGCTGTAATTGAAAAGTACAAGAAGGTTGTTACAGACGGTGGCGGAACTGTTTCCGAAGCCTCTAAGTGGGATAAGGGCCGCAGACAGCTCGCTTACGAGATCAACAAAAAGCGTGAGGGTATCTATTTGATCATGCTTTTCGAAGCGGAATCCGAAGTTCCTAAAGAACTAGAGCGTATTTTCCGGATCAATGATGAAGTGATGCGTTATATTGTTAAAAGACAGGACGATGACGAGGAGTAGAGGAATTTTCTCTTTCCGCAAATCTCATTTCCTTTTTGAGTAAGTTATTAATCTGCACAGATCGCAGCATAATATCCATTATTTAGTTTGCAGTGTGCTGAATTTTTCGAGATTTTAAGCCACTGAAGGAGTGAAGGAATGCTTAATCGAGTCGTCTTAGTTGGCCGCCTTACACGTGATCCCGAAATGAAATACACGCCAGCAGGAATAGCCGTAACCCAGATGAGTATCGCTGTTCAACGTTTTACCAAAAATGAAACTGGTGATAGAGATGTCGATTTCTTTAACCTGGTTGCATGGCGACAGTCTGCTGAGTTTGCCGCGAACTATCTTGTAAAGGGACAGTTAATCTCCGTTGATGGCCGTCTGCAAGCGCGAAGTTGGGTTGGCCAGGACGGCACAAAAAGAAATGCAGTCGAGATCGTTGTGGATAACATCGATTCGCTGGATCGTAAACCGGATGGAGCGGCATCTCCCGATGGGGAGAATGCATCTCCGCCTCAGGCTCGGCCAGCTTCTTCACCCCCCCCGGCAGCACGTGCATCTGCGCCTGCAGCCTCGGATATGGATGAATCGGATCCGTTTGCTGACGAATAGAGTAAATACTCGTTTTTTATAAATGCATTTGAAAGGACTATCCCGATAATGATGAACGGGCCTCGAAAACCGAATAATAAGATAAACAAGTTCCGCAAACCGCGACGCAAAGTATGTATGCTCTGTGTCGATAAGGCGACCGGGTTGGACTATAAACAGATGACGTCTCCACGTTTTCGCAATAAGCTCATCTCGGAGCGCGGTAAAGTAGTTCCTCGCCGCACCACCGGCACATGTGCTTCCCATCAGAGAATGGTATCTACGGCGATCAAACGTGCACGTCATATGGCCATCATTCCCTTTGTTGTGGACTGATTTTCTCCTGCAGTAGATAGGAAGAGAGGCCGCCTCTTCGCCATAAGCGAAAGTGCGGCCTCTTTTCAGTCAATAATGAATATGGTTACGATATTCCATTTATTAGGAGACTTCCATGTCGATTCAAAACCCCGTAGTTCTCGACCAACTAACTGACATTTCCCTATTACACCAGATTGATCCTCTGGGCATGCTGGATCTAGTACTTAAGTTTCCAGCACAGTGCCGACAGTCAGTGGCTCTCTCAAATACTTTTACTCCTGAACCGCCCCATCGTGCAGAAATAAGGAATATCGTCAGTATCGGGCTAGGTGGTTCAGCAATCGGCGGCGATTTTGCGCGCTGTATTGTTGAGGAATTGGGATCGACTCCGTTTCAGGTGAACAGAGACTACTCGCTTCCAGGATACGTGGGGCCGCACACTTTGGTACTGGCAGGCTCGTATTCTGGAAATACGGAAGAGACCCTTTCTGCATATCACGCAGCCAAAGCTGCTTCCGCTCAAGTCGCTGTTGTGACAAGCGGCGGTGCGATTCGCAAACTAGCAGAAAAAAATGGGGACCCCTTCGCGATAGTACCTGGCGGACAGCCGCCTCGATCAGCCTCGGGATATATGTTTTTCCCTATGTTGGCGTATATACAGAAACACGGGCTTCTAAACCGGGA
>JANXSG010000279.1 GCA_025352825.1 Chthonomonadaceae bacterium
CCTGCAATGGGCGAATCGATCATAGAGGCGACTATCTCGCACTGGTCTAAAAAGGCTGGCGATCTTGTCGCTGCTGGCGAAGTTCTAGTTGAGCTTGAAACGGATAAAATTAACCAGGAACTCATTTCCGAGCATAGCGGCACTATCGAAAAAATCCTTCATCAGGAAGGCGACACTGTTACTGTAAACGAAGTGATTGCGCTTATTGATGAGAATGTGTCGGCTAAGTCTTTATCGCAAGCAGAAGAAACCGTCAGCAAACCATCACAATCTCACGCTGTAAATGCCGTGGAAAACGGCAAATCGAAGAGTTCCGCAACACCAGTCGCTCAGAAAATGGCAGCTGAAAATCGCCTGGATCTAGCCCAGATTCCTGGCAGCGGATCCGGCGGTAAAGTTACAAAAGTAGATGTTGAGAGTTTCACTCGCCAGCCACAGGCATTCCAAACGTCACCCATAAAATCTTCCGATCTGCCAGTACTTCCTCCTGTCTCGCCCAAACCTCAGCCTGCTGGCAACAGAACAGAAGAACGCCGCAGAATGTCTCGCCGCCGTCAAACTATTGCAGCGAGATTAGTAGAAGCACAGCGAACTGCTGCGATGCTTACCACTTTTAACGAAGCCGACATGACTGCTGTGATGGATATTCGTAGACGCCGGAAAGACTCTTTCAAAGAAAAGAATGGAGTAAATCTTGGATTTATGTCGTTCTTTACCAAGGCGACGATTGGTGCGTTGAAGGCATTTCCACTACTTAATGCAGAGATTCAAAGTGATGAAATCGTAGTGAAAAATTACTACGATATTGGCATTGCTGTGGGAGCAGAAGAAGGATTGGTGGTCCCAGTACTTCGCGATGCCGATCAGAAATCTTTTGCGGAGATTGAGCGTGAAATAGTTTCTCTGGCAGGTAAAGCGCGTGAAAATAAGTTGGCTCTGTCCGACATTCAGGGAGGCACATTCACTATCACAAACGGCGGTGTCTTCGGGTCGCTTATGTCTACTCCGATCCTGAATACTCCTCAGGTCGGTATACTTGGACTGCATAAGATACAGGAGCGGGCGGTGGTTGTAGAAGGGCAGATAGTCATCCGTCCTATGATGTATCTGGCGCTTTCCTACGATCATCGCATTGTGGATGGAAGCGAAGCAGTCAAATTTCTGGTAAAACTGAAAGAACTTATTGAAGATCCGATGTCGCTTCTGTTGGAAGCATAGCGATCGATTTTAATGAGCGGATTTCCATTCTAAAAGATGAGAATATAGGTTGAATTCTTAGATTAGTTGATATTCCGTAAGCTGCAACTATGTCATACTAACCCTACGTATTAGATTTGAAGGAAAGGAGATTGAGTCTTGCAGCGAAACATAGCGCTATTTAACTATTATCGAATTCTCGCTGTACTTCTGGGCATCTCCTATGGCTGGCTGAGTTCTGCCGGCTCCTTTCAGCATACCGACTATCTGGCTCCTCATACATCGAAATCTGTAGTCCTTTCTCTCATGAGGAGTAGTTCTCACCCTCAGATTGTTGAACACAGCATTCGATGTGCTGCCTGCGATTGGCAGGCAGCTAATGTTTCTGCTGCGCTTCTGCCATATGTATTTATGCATTGGGCGGCTTCAAATTACCAGGAGCCAACACATTCCCTAGATTCTGTTCACAACTCTCTCATCCACTCCTTTTCTCGTGGCCCTCCTTTCCAGATAATTTAGATCATTCAATTTACAGTCTCGTTATGCTGACCCTGTTTTCTCGGTACGGCGTACTTTGCATTCCTGTCTTTCACCCAAAAACTATTCGCAAATAAGAGAGTTAAACTATGTCTGCTGTCCTGACTTTTATTAAGAACGGCGGGGTAATGATGTACCCGATGATTATATCCTCGATAATTCTAATTGCCGTGGCCATTGAACGAGGCATCATCCTGCGCAAAAGTGCGGTCGATGGAGATGCACTGTTGGAAGAAGTAAAAAAGATGTATGACCCTTCCACATCGAAAGATACGAAGTCGGTTATTTTGATGTGTGAGACCACTGGTGGGCCAGTAGGGCGAATGTTTGCTCGCGGGCTGAAAAATTCACACCGCGACGCGGACGCCATCGAGATGGCTCTTGAGCAGGAGTCAGCGAATGAACAGCCTGCGCTGGATGCTAACCTCGCCTTGATTAAAACTATCGTCAATATTGCTCCTCTGCTCGGGCTCTTGGGAACGATTGCCGGTATGATCTCGTCGTTCCGCGCGGCTTCTCAGGCAGGCCTTTCGAATCCTACTCAGATTCTGGGTGGAATTTCGGAAGCCCTTATCTCCACAGCCACCGGAATTACACTTGCGGTCGTGGGTTTCATCTGCTACAACTACTACGCCAATCTCTCCAAGAAGATAGTGGATGATATGGAGTTTTATGGCGCAGAACTGGTCAACTATCTTACAGGCCGCATAGATTGATGCAGCCATAGTGGCAGAGAGGTTTGCAGACTATGTCGATGCGAAAACGAGTCAAGATAGCACGCAGAAAGCCGATCGAAGAGGCGGAAGTTATTGTCATCCCCATGATCGATGTTATGATGTTCTTGTTGTTCTTTTTTATGGTAGCTTCATTAGCGATGGTGGTTCAGAGTGGACTTCCGGTAAATCTGCCCAAGGCGACTACTTCGAATGACCACTCATCTCAGAATATTACGATCACAATTATGCAGAACAATAAGATTTATCTGAACACATCTCCTACAACGGTTGAGCAGATCAAAGCAAAATTGGAATCTCTTAAAGTGGGTGAAAACAACCTTGTCATCATCAACGCCGACAAACATGTAGAGCACGGTATGGTGGTAGCTGCGATGGATGAGGCTCGCAAAGCAGGGGTAACCCACTTCGCTATTGCTACGGATCGTGGTTAGTAAGGGCAGGGGAAAATCAGATGAGACGCAGAAAACAGAAAAATCCGCTCCTGATGA